>DAQQ01000082.1:23280-25696 GCA_002508465.1 Methanosarcina sp. UBA7
CCAGATAAGCAACAGGCATGGAGCGATTTACTTAGACTGACTTATTATGAAGATCGTGAGATAAGATCCACCTCAAATCATTCTCTTGGAAGAGTTTCAATATTCATGGCTTCCCAGGCAAAAACAGACGAGGATTACAAAAAAGAATTAGAGCAGGCAATAAAATTTTTCGAAATTTCAGCAAAGGAAGCATCTTACGATAATCCTGCTCGATTTTGTTTTCCTTTTTATCGATCATTCCATACAATAATTTTCAAAAAACAGGAAGCTAGAGAAGAAGTAGATAGATATTTGGCAGAAGCTAAATCTGCAATTGAAGGCTCAGAGAGCAAAAAACAGCTTTTCGAAGCTGTTCAAAACCTTTCAGATGCATTAAAAGAAGTCCAAAATCTTGAAAATATGAATTTAGAGGTGAAGAAAGATAAGCTTAATTTCTGTGGAACATATTGTGAACGTGCGGCAGAACTAATGAAAGAAACTGACGAGAAAGCACCGTTTGCGACAGAAGTTCTGAGAAAAGGGCTACCTATTTTATATAGAAATCTAAAAGAGCTTTTAGAAGAAATTCGAAAGAAAGCAAAAATCGCGTGCGATGAATCGAAAGGTACTGCTATAGAAGAAATTGCACACATTATTAATAGTGAAATTCAAAGATGGGAAATAGGAAGTCAAGAAGAGATGGCTTTTAATCTCGAAAATATGATTTTCATATTAGAAGCTAATACTCCACATAATCTTCAAAGTAACTTTATTCTTGATAGAATTAAGCAAATTCCTGAGCAAAAATATGTGGCAAAACAGTATGGCATGTTAAGTTCTATAATCACACTTATTATCAAGTTTGCTTTAGAACAAAAGTTACAAGATATAGAAGAAAAATTTGATAAGATAAACAATAAACTTGAGGAAATAACAATCTCCCTTAAACCTGGAATCAGTGAAGAACTCGTTATGCATGTTGGTCCTATTACTCTATTGGGAGGAGTTGAATACACTATTAGTATACCCTTACAGGATATTTCTGATCCTGAACTAAAGGAGGATCTTCAAAAGATTGTTGGTAAAAAAATAGACAAGTTATCCAAGCTTCCTGAAAGATTAGCTCGAAAAATTAAAGGTTACTTATTGTGAAAGACAATTTACAGCTTTTTCTTTCTCCTAGTGGCTTGTCTTTCTTGATCATTTCGTAGGCTCCCACTACTTCGTTTTTGGTCTTCGGTGAGCTTTGCTTACTCAAGATTGAATTTGTAATCATTAATTGAGCTCTGGATAATGAAAGCAATACTGAAAATTTTATGATTTTAAGACTAAAATTAGGGGGACGGTCTTCTTTAACTGCAAAACCGAGAGTGATAAACTCGTGACTTTAAAAACTTAAATTTCACAAATTTTACAATAATGTCTATTTACTTGATTTACTATTATAATATTAATTCCTAATTAATTTGAAGTAAGATTATTCAAAATTAAATTAAAAAGTGGTATTTGTGAAAATACAAAAACTCAAACCTGAAGAAATTTTAGGACTAATTTTAGGCGCTATACTTAGTTTTATTATGTCTATGTTGACGAGTAGCGTATTACGTTTTTCTAATCAAATAGTTATTTGGGTTAATGTTGGTCTTATCATTTTCTTCATAACACTGGGGCATTATATAGTCTCAAGAAAAGTAATTGACGAAAAAAAGAGAACTGAAGACATAATAGGTCTTAAGAGTAATCTACTAGGTTTTTTCCTATGGCTTATTATAATAATAATTACAACCTTGTTAAAAATAGAAATTAATCTGACTGCAATTATGGCGGGAGGTTATCTCACAATACTTTTGGTCTTCATGTATATGAAAAAGGGTACCAGCTACCAAAAATGTGTATCGAATGATATGTAAGATTCTGACAAATTTCTGTTGTTATTGATATACAGGTTTTAAAGTAAAGTCTATGGATATTCTAAAAGTTTTAGATTTATGAATAATTGCAAAATAACTTTAGTAGGCAGAATTGACATGATTTTAATATTAGTCGAGCCTATCCCATAACTCATAACTGCTTCTCTGAATCTCGAATCAGGAATAATCAATGAGTTTCTGATCATGGGAAATAGTTCTGAAACTTCTATTGATTTAAGAAGAAACTTGGTTTTGGGATGAGCTCAATAAGTGAAATGTAGGTGGGTGGGAGATCAAACCCGCCCAGGCAACTTTAAACCAAAAAGGAAGTCACTGATTGTTCTGGATAAGTAACTTCCTGTAGCAGGGAAGAACCTCACTGTCCACTTCCTAGATGTTGGACATGGAGATTCGATCCTGATTGAATACGGGAGTTTCTGTTAAGTTAACGGGTGCTAAGGAATTTTCTCAGATATAGTTGAGCCTATAAAGTATCTAACATCCGTAGACTTGACAGAACCTTTCAG
>DAQQ01000282.1:0-14721 GCA_002508465.1 Methanosarcina sp. UBA7
AAAAAATACTGCGGAATGTGGGTAATATGATTACCTTTGGATTTCTTAATACACATTTTTGGTAGGATATATAAAAAACATCTAGTGATCGGAAATGTTAAATATCTAAATGTTAGATATCTAATTATTAGGTATATAATATGAATAAAACAAATGGAAAAAAAATACTTTGGATAATTCTTGCTGTGGTATTGGTTGCTGATGTTATGGATATGTTAGATTTAACAGTAACTAATATCGCAGCTCCTTCAATCTCACAAACATTAAGCGGTGGCCAAATGCTTATGCAATGGCTAGGAGCAGCCTACGCACTAACAATGGGCGTATTTTTAATTATTGGAGGACGGTTGGGTGACAAGTATGGACAGCGGACACTTTTCTTAATAGGCATAGCAGGTTTCACAGTTTCTTCCTTGAGTTGTGGCCTTTCTTTGAATCCAACGATGATCATTATTTCCAGACTTGCTCAGGGAGCATTTGGAGCGATGATGATCCCTCAAGGTATGGCAATAATGGCTGAAAATTTTCCACGTGACATGCTTACTAAAGCTTTCGCTTTTTTTGGACCTATTATAAGTATATCTATGGTGCTTGGTCCTATTTTTGCTGGTTTCTTAATTAATGCAGATATTTTACATACAGGCTGGCGTTCAATCTTTCTGATTAATGTCTTTCTCGGAGTTATAGGTTTTATCATCGCATACCGGGTTCTTCCCAAGAATAACGGAGATCGTTCAATTAATTTGGATTGGCTTGGATCAGGATTTCTCGGAGGTACGATGCTCTTTTTACTATATGGGTTAATTGAGGGTTCGAATAATGGTTGGAGTACAATATCCCTGTTTTCGATTGGAATGGGCGCATTATTCCTTTGTCTTTTTGCTTGGCGACAAACGACGGCAACACATCCCTTAATCAAACCTTCGTTATTAAAAAATAGAGGTTTCACAGCCGGGCTTACTCTTGGTTTAGTATATTTTGCTGTTGTAAGCGGTCTTAACTATATAATTTCTATTTTCCTACAATTAGGCTTGGGAGCATCTCCGTTTGAAGCTTCTCTTGAGATGAGTCCTTTAGCGATCGGAGTGATCATATCATCAATAATAGTGCCTAAGCTTATCAATAAGCTTGGAAGAGAAGTCATTTCGATTGGGCTTCTTACAACAGCTGTGGGGTTGTTTCTCTTCTACGTTTTAATTAATCAAGCAGTTACGATTACTCTATGGAGCCTTTTTCCGTCCATCTTTATAATTGGATCTGGTATGGGCTTTTGTATTGGAACATTATTTGATTTCGCTATTGGCGATATTTCTCCAGATGAAGCGGGTAGCGCCAGTGGTTCTTTGAGTGCTGTCCAGCAATTATCGGGAAGTATAGGAATTGCAGCTATAACTTCTGTGTTTTTCTTATCAACCAAGTCGGAAGGATTTGTTTATTCGATGCTGCTAAGCTTGATCTTAATTATTGTGGCGATAGCAGTATGTTTCGCAATTGTACGATTTCTCCCCAAAAAAAGAGGTGAAGCAGAACATTAACAAAAAACATTTATTAACGAAACATAACCAATGGGTTACTCATGATGGAGGTTAAGAATGACAACAAATGAGCATAAATACCCTTATCACTTTTATTTAAGAAATTCAGTTCATAAAATTATGATGCAGGTCGATAGTAATCTTATGCAGTATGATATAACTAATCAACAAGCAAGAGTCGTTGGTTTTATTGGTGAGAAACAAGACGAAGGAGTTACTGTTAATCAAAAAGATATTGAATCGTATTTGGATATCACTGGCGCTTCAGTTTCAAACTTATTGCGTGGACTTGAAAAAAAAGGATTTGTTGAGAGAACAAGGAGTGCATCTGATGATAGAGCCAAAGAGTTATCTCTTACCTTAAAAGGGAGAGAGTTGATCGCTACTTTTAATTCGGTTTTTAGTGAGACAGAGAATAGAATTGTACAAGGAATGACAGCGGAACAGAAAAAACTGTTTTTAGAGCTTTTAAAAATAGTCGTCCATAATTTTGATGGTTAACCCAGATTTGAGTGAAATTGATAATAATTCAGCAGAAAAAAAGTCTGGGAACAGGAACAAAATAATTCTCGTTAAGAGAACTAACCCGAACTCGGATCCTGAACATTAGCAGCACCTTTTCCAAAAACTAAGTGGAGCTTGGCGAAAATTGAATAATCTAGTTTTTGGCCCCTAAATGTACCATACAGTTGCTTTTACTACCTGCATAAAAGCTCAATAAATCCGTTATAAATTGAAAATAGATAGCAGAAAAAATCATGAAATCTGAAAATTTACTGCTGATAGTGGGCTTGAAAACCATATATCCAGTCTTTCTGATAAGGTTTTGTTGTCACAGATTTATCATAAAAAAGGAAAATGCATTATTTACTCAGTCAATAATTCGCAGTCCAGGCAGGAACTCATGCTTCTTGAAGAGTCTCAGGAATCCCCCATTTACAAAACAATAAGAATAGTCTAATCGACCTGATTAAGAGCTATCTACCTGTAAACCCTGTTCATTTGAGCATTATAACATATTTACTCTGGTAAATAAAGCTGATTGCTCATATTATATTCAGTTGATTAGTATATTCAGCTGATTATTATATTCAGCTGATTTTGGATATCAAATTTAGATATTAGAATCATATAATGAAATATATAATATAACTATTCAGCCTATGTGAAACAGAATCTATAACCATCTTTATTAAAATTCAATCGACAAATTTCTGCAAATTGATTTTCTTAATTTGTTGGCAATTGACTGTGTTTCTTCCTTTTCCGCAGGTTATTTCTTGGATTTCTCGCTTTCACTAAAATCGATATCCATGAACACATTTGGATAGGCTGAATAGTTACTATAGAGAACTTTGATAAACCTCCAATTCTAACAAATTACTTATATACCCTTTATAAGCAGCTAGCCAAAAAGTGGGGTTTATCGAAGTCCTCTATAACTAATACATTTGGATAGGCTGAATAGTTACTGTAACTAATACATTTGGATAGCTGAACAGTTACTATAATTAATTCGATTGATTAGGTTGCAGATGATACCATTTATGCTGCATAGTTTTATTTTCACCTATAGCGAAAACATCGATACGTTGTGAATCCCACGAAACAGCTGCAGGGGCAGAATACAATTCCCCTCCTCTACACATCCATTCATGCCAGGAACCATCATACCATTTATGCTTTAGTGTATGAAAATCATTTCCAACTGCGAAACAATCCAACCGATAAGATGCCCAGGAGGAAGCAGCTACACCGTCAATAAATTCCCCACCCAGACTTTCCCAGTCATACCAGGTGTCATTAAACGACTTATGCTGCATAGATTTGTCTTTACCTAAAGCGAAAACATCGATACGACGTGAATCGGACGAGACGGCTGCAGGGGCAGAGTACAGTTCACCACCCAGATCTTCCCAGTCATGCCAGGAGCCATCAAACACCTTATGCTGCAGTGTCCGATCAGTCCCAACTGAGAAACAGTCTAACCGACCGGGTGCCCAGGAAGAGACAGCTACACCGTCAGTAAGTTCTCCACCCAGATCTTCCCAGTCATGCCAGGAGCCATCAAACCACTTATGCTGTAGTGTCTTATTTTTACCTATAGCGAAAACATCGATACGGTTCGAATCCCATGAGACGGCTGCAGGGGCAGAGTACAGTTCGCCGCCCAGATTTTCCCAGTCATGCCAGGAGCCATCAAACACCTTATGCTGCAGTGTCCGATCAGTCCCAACTGAGAAACAGTCTAACCGACCGGGTGCCCAGGAAGAGACAGCTACACCGTCAGTAAGTTCTCCACCCAGATCTTCCCACTTACTCCAAACTGGAGAAAAATTTTGTGGCGCAACGTCGTCGGCAGTTGTAACGGAATCGGCACCTGCTATTGCACCAGATAGCGTCAATGCAAATAAGATTGCAAGTAAAATAACCAATGTGTTTTTGATTTGTCCTTTCATCCTATACATTCCCGAATTTATGGTTCAACCTTACAAAATTTGACAGTAATACGAATTTGCTGTAAATGTTAAATTAAATTTTTCGTATACGGACGATGGAATTATCTTTAAGATATAAAATTTTGACTATTAACTTTTAAACATACGATTTTACAGAAAAATCGGCGTACTGCCATAATTCAAAGGCAATTTATTTCAGTATTTTTTAATAGTAACTTCCTATATTGTATTAAAATATGAATATTAATAATTTGTTATTTATCTTTCTAAATTTATGTTAATATATATTTTTGAAGTTGTGTTATAAAAAATCTAGCTCTATTTCAAAGTCAATGTAAACGTTCACAATTAGGAAAATTAATTCATTTCATTCCCAAGAAACTGGCATACAAAGGTAAAAATACTAGCCTCAAACTGCGGAAACTTTATTTTCGCACTACAGCTCTCCATCTAGCTATCTCATAAATATGCAATAGAGAGCCAGAGAATAATTCTATTTTTTGACATAAGATTGTGAAACGAAAAGGTAAAAGTTCCCCTGAAATTCAAGGGAATACATACAAAAAAAGTTATACATCAAAGTTGTGCTGGCGCACCCACAGCAAACTAGCAAGGTATTCAAATGAAAGAAAAACTTCAAGTTTTCTTTCCGAACTATTCTAAATAATGAAATTATTTTACCAGATTCCATTATTGTAAAATAATTATGTGATTTTCATAGATCCAGTATCTTGCTCATCAAGAACGATAAATAATTAGCTATAACCATTTATAGAATTTTTTTGTCTATATATCAGAGTATGTGCTAAACGAAATGATTTTAAGGGCTTAATTTTGTTATGAGAGAGGAGCAAGTAACAGAAAAACTCGTAAAAATTGTAACTGAATATCTAAAGTCTAATAAAAAAATTTTGAATATATTGAGAAAGAAGCAGTTATGAAGCTTTTAAAGCCGCTACCAAAAAAAGTACTCATGGGTCATATTGGCGTTGAAACTTATTATACTGGAATGTTTGGAAAATTCAAAACTGTTGTAACAAAATGCGAGATGGGTTCTTTGGGGAGCGGATCCACAACACTTGCAACCTACGATGGGTATAAAAAATGGTCTCATAGGGGAATTATTATGGTAGGTATTGCATATGGTAAGCGTAAAAACATAGCAAAAATCTTTAAGGCAGAAAAAGCCAAAGGTATGATTAGAAGATAAGGAGCATGACAATGGAAGAAATAACAATCCACGAATTTGATTTTGACCTCATCAATGAATTTTTCACAGAGCTTGAAAGGCAGGGACCCGGCAGCCCCGAAGAAACCATCAGGGCATTAAATTTTATCGAAAATCTTTCAAACAAAACAAAAATTGCCGATTTAGGCTGCGGCACAGGCTTTCAAACAATGGTTCTGGCACAAAATACAGAAGCAACCATCACCGCCCTCGACCTTTACGCCGGCTCGATTGATAAACTTAACGCAACAGCCGAAAAACTTGGTTTGCAGAACAGGGTAAAAGGTATTGTCGGTTCAATGGATAATTTGCCGTTTCAGAATGACGAATTTGATCTTATATGGTCTGAGGGGGCTATTGCCAATATAGGTTTTGAAAAAGGCTTGAATCACTGGAAAGGCTTCCTCAAAAAAGATGGTTATATTGCCGTAACATATGAGTCATGGTTTACCGATGAACGCCCCGCTGAAATTGAGAAGTGGTGGTTGGACGCAGTTCCTGAAATTGGCACAATAGGGTATAATATTTCCATCATGCAAAAAACAGGTTATATTCCTGTTGCCGCATTTACGCTGCCTGAAAATTGTTGGATAGACAATTATTTTATTCCGCAAAAAGCAAGGCAAGAGGAATTCTTGAAAAAACATGCGGGAAATAAAACCGTTGAGGATATGATTGCATTTATGAGGCGTGAGGCAGACTTGTATTCAAAATACAAACAGTATTATGGATATGTATTTTATATTGGGAAAAAAATGTAAAATAATAATTGTTTACGCTGCTACTTCGTATACCAGACCAGAAACTGCTTCGCCGCCATTGGATGGTTTAACTAAACTCTAATGACTTGAGCAATTTTTGTGCAAAATCTGTTTTTACTTTCGATGCAACATTTAGTAAATCCCCTCAATCTACTTTCCTCTGTAGGTTATTTTTCCCCTCCAGTCACTCTTTCAGACTACTTTTATCTCTTTTTCCAGCTTCTTTATCATTTCCCTTACCTGGATTGCCCGTTCGAAGTCCAGCCTGTCGGCAGCTTCCCTCATTTCGGTTTCCAGTTCGATAATCATATTGGGGATATCGGTTTTAGGGATGTGTTTGGTGTCGGTGATATCCACGACTTTTTCTCTAATGGGTTTCCTGATAGTTGTCGGAACGATTCCGTGTTCCTTATTATAGGCAATCTGCATGGAGCGGCGGCGCTCGGTCTCATTAACGGCACTTTTGATGGAATCGGTCATATTATCGGCATACAGGACAACCTTCGAGCTGGCATTTCGGGCAGCACGGCCTATGATCTGAATCAGGCTTTTTGAGTTTCTCAGGAAACCTTCCTTATCCGCATCCAGGATACCAATGAAACCCACTTCCGGAATATCAAGTCCTTCCCTGAGCAGGTTAATCCCTACAAGGACATCGAATTTTCCAAGGCGAAGTTCGCGGATTATTTCGGTCCGTTCTATGGTTTTAATGTCCGAATGCAGGTAGCGAGCTTTGATTTCGTTTCTGGCAAGGTATTCGGTAAGTTCTTCTGCAAGCTTCTTTGTCAGGGTAGTCACAAGGGCACGGTCTCCCCTTTCCACAATTTTCCTGACCTCCTGCATGACGTCCCTGACCTGGCCTTCAAGAGGACGAATTTCCACTTCAGGGTCAACAAGCCCTGTCGGGCGGATGATCTGTTCCACAATCTGGGCTGAATGTTCACGTTCATAGTCTGACGGAGTTGCCGAAACAAAAATCACGTTTTTCATGTATTTCTCGAACTCATCAAACTTCAGAGGCCTGTTATCGTAGGCACTCGGAAGCCTGAACCCATAATCTACAAGGCTCTTCTTTCTTGAGCGGTCACCATTGTACATGCCGTGAAGCTGCGGGATAGTCTGGTGGCTCTCATCAATGACAAGCAGGAAATCCTCAGGGAAATAGTCAAGCAGGCAGAAGGGCTGTTCTCCTGGCTGTCTGTGATCAAAGTGCCGCGAATAATTTTCAATACCTTTACAGCTGCCGGTTTCCTGAATCATTTCCATATCATAAAGCGTGCGCTGCTTTAACCTGTGAGATTCGAGAAGCCCAAGTTCGGGAAGGTGTTCTTCGAGCTCTTTGAGAATGGACTGAATTGCACTTTTCTGCTCTTCCTCAGGAATTACATAGTGCCTGGCAGGATAAACAAAGAAATAATCCATGTCTTCTGTTCGCTGTCCGGTCTGCTTGTCCACCTCGGATATCCTGTCGACCTCATCTCCGAATAGCTCAATCCGGATAATATTATCAAAATATCCGGGAATAATATCAATGGTATCCCCTTTTACCCTGAAGCGTCCTGGCATGAGCTCAAGATCATTTCGCTCGAACAGGATTTCAACGAGTTTTTGCAGGATTTCTTTTCTTTGAACCTTATCCCCTACCTTTAATTCAAATCCCATTTTCTGGAAATTTTCAGGATTGCCAAGACCATATATACAGGACACGGATGCCACAACAATAACGTCCTGGCGCGACATCAGGGAAGCAGTGGCAGCAAGCCGCATCTGCTCGATTTTCGGGTTAATCTGGGAATCCTTTTCAATATACTGGTCCTTAGCAGGAAGATAGGACTCTGGCTGATAATAATCGTAATAGGAAACAAAATACTCTACCCTGTTTTCAGGGAAGAATTCCCTGAACTCATTATAGAGCTGGGCAGCAAGGGTTTTATTATGAGCAATAACAATGGTCGGTTTTTTGACCTGGTTTATAACGTTGGCAACAGTATAAGTTTTTCCTGACCCTGTTACCCCAAGCAGGGTCTGGTGTTGCTCCCCTTTTTTAAGCCCCTCCACAAGTTTTTCGATTGCCTGCGGCTGGGAACCCTTGGGTTCAAAATCGGAAACCAGCTTGAACTGTGGGCTGTTCCAGTATCGGGAATCTCGTAGTGTTTCGGAGATTTTATGAGATAATGGCTGTGATGTTTGGTCAGAAGAATTCATATTAAATCAGGGAAAATAGTTATTGATCTATAATTAAATAAAAGATTTACTTTAGTGCATCTGTTTACTCGATTGTCCTTTTAAAGAATTTATGTTGAGAACTTCTAAGAAGTTCATCGAGTAATCATTTTGACGATATCAATTTTATTCAAGAGATGTTCATAACTCCGATAATAATATCTTCTATCTCCTCAGGAATGCCATTCTGGGCCCAAAAATGAGCAGTTTCTTCACCCAGTTTAGGTTTTCCAGGGAATTTATAATGCTCACCAAATTGGTAATAATAATCCTGTATAATCTTTGATGTTGACTTGCCTTTTTTTCTATGAGTTTCAATATATTCGATAGTTATACCTATTTTAGGATTTAGTTTTTCTAGAACTTTGACCAGTATTTCAGGCTCTATATAATCTTCAAACTCGCCTTTTTCAAGAATGTGATATGAACCAAGTTCGAAACAACCTCTTCTATCCAGATTCATTATTTCAGCTGATTTATCCTTATCACATACAAGATAGTAACACTCTTTCTTGAATTCAAGGATAGACAAGACAGTCTTTAAATTCTGTTCTGAATATGGGAACATTTTAATTCTGTGAGCTGTTATTGGATATCCCATTGACTTAAACAGTACAGGATATGCATTGACTTCTGTTGTACCTTCAACTAATAATAACACTTCTTTTTGAGCGGTATATGGTTCATTTACAATTGAATTTTTCAACCAGTATACAATATTCCCTTTACCAATCTCTTCTGCTACATTTATTGTAGAAACGATATATATGTTGTCAGAGGATTTTTTGCCCCCTTTCATTGCTTCTACGCCAATAGAATGAACGCCCACTTTTTTTAACTCTTCACCTGCAAAGCTTGTAATGAATGCCATTATTTGGCATATATCTGAGTAAATTGCAATTTTATTTTCAACTTTAGGGATATAACGAATAAGTATGCCACCTTCTCCTAAAGTTATACTTTTTACATCATATTTTTTTATACCCTGAAATTGTTTACTCAACATTACAAGTTCTTTATCTGTTAATTTTGATGTATCTAATATCTCTTCTATACCCTGAAATCCTTTAATCAATGCCACTTTAGCAACATTTAAAATTTGATCAATACCAAAGGATCCAAAAGAAACTTTATCGTTCAACTACGCTCACGACCTATCAATGACTGTTACTGTAAAGTTTTATTCTCAAAGCTTAAAGTATGTAGTTTTGTTCTTGGGACAAAAAGTGAAGTTAGTATAACTTAGTGAACAATTACTTTAGTAGCGACTTTTGCCTCAGCAAACGGTTATAGGTAATTGCGAACCTGTGAGCTTCGTCCCGTATTTCCTGGACAAAAAGTGAGGCTTTCTCATTTTTTTTGATGGGAAGAGGGGACTTGATTCCGGGTACGTATATTTCTTCTTCCCTTTTTGCTATCGAGATAAGAGGAACTCTGATTTTGAGCTTCCTGAGTTCCTGAAAAGCTGAAGAGAGCTGTCCTTTTCCCCCGTCTATAATGATCAAGTCAGGCAGGTCATGCTTATCCTCAAGCAAGCGGGAATAACGCCTGCTTACAACCTCGGCAATGGAAGCGAAGTCATCGATCCCTTCAACACTCTCGATCTTGAAGCGGCGATAATTGTGTTTATCGGGTCTGCCCCCCCGGAACTGAACCATTGAACCGACTGTAGACGTGCCTGAGAGATGAGATATATCAAAACATTCAATAACATTAGGAAGTTTCGGAAGGGATAATTTACTCTGCAGGGCTTCAAGCTTTTTCCGGTCTCCGAAAAAACCAATCTCAACATTTTTCAGAACAAGGTCGAGAAGTTCTTTTTTCTCTCCCTGTTTCGGAACCGTGACTTTAACTTTCGTTCCCTTGACATGAGAGAGGAAATCAACAAGTGACTCTTCAAGCGATTCGGGCAGGATAAGTTCTTCAGGCGGCTCGTTTTCGGAATAATATTGCACCAGGAATTCCTCCAGGAAATTTCCCCCGAAGGCAAAAACATAGTCCTGCTTATCCTCAAGAGTACCTTTGTAGACCTTGAAGAGCATGAGATAAACGGTATCATCCCTGACAATATAGTTCAGGATGTCCTCGTTATGCTTTTTTTGCCTCTCCATATTTTGTTTTTCCTGAAGGTATTCAAGGGCTGCAATCTCATCCCTGAGAGATATGGCTTGCTCGAATTGCTGTCTTGATGCCAGTTCCTTCATCTCTGTTTCCATGGACTCAATAAGTTCTTTGATATTGCCTTTGAGAACAGAAGCAGCTTTCTTAACTTTCTCGGCATAGTCCTCCATGGAAATTGCACCTATGCAGGGCCCGCTGCATGCCGCTATATGATATCTGAGGCAGGCACGCTTTGGCATCTGTTTGCAGGTCCGGAGCTGAAAGGTCTTTCTTACAACCTCGAAAATGTAATCTCTCTCCTTTGCCGAAACAAAAGGTCCAAAAAAATTTCCACTATCAACCCTTTTTCGGGCAAGCCTGATCCGTGGAAACTTTTCTTCTGTTAAGTGAATGCAGGCATATCGCTTTGAGTCCTTTAGAAGAATATTGTACCTTGGCCAGTGTTTTTTAATAAGGGTGTTTTCCAGAAGGAAAGCCTCTACTTCCGTGTTCGTGACAATAAAATCAAGGCCTCTTACAGCCTCCATAAGGCTCGCTGTTTTTGGGTCGTGATCTCTTTTCTGGAAGTAGCTGCTTACCCGCTTTTTGAGGTCCTTTGCCTTGCCCACGTAAATCACAGTCCCCTCTTCATTCTTGAAAAGATAACAGCCAGGCAGGTGAGGAAGAGCCTCCAGGTCAATCATTTTTTAAACCTCTTGTTCAAGTTTCAAGTCTTTAAAGGGAGCTTAAACTTGTTTTAAATAAACTGCTCTCCAAGTGCTTTATCTGTCCTGTGTTTGTTATGCTTGAAATCTCTGGAGTTTTCGGAGTCCTCTTCAGAATCTTCCTCAAAGTCTTCGGAATCTCCGTACATATCGTCTTCAACTTCATCAGAGTTGGCCTCAAATTCCTCTCCTTCTTCGAAAACAGCCTCTATGGACTCTTCTCCCGACATACCAAGATATGACGCTGAAAGCTTGGGAGCAAGGAAACGGGCAGTGTGGCTTCCCTGAACCGTGGACACTTCCTCAGGGGTTCCTTCGGCAATAATTTCCCCGCCTGCGTTCCCGCCTTCGGGACCAAGGTCGATGATGTAGTCTGCGGATTTAATCACATCCAGGTTATGCTCTATCACAACCACAGTGTTTCCTTTTGCAACAAGCCTGTTGAGAACTGCTACAAGTTTTTTAACGTCATGGAAATGAAGCCCGGTTGTGGGCTCATCAAGGAGGTAAATCGTTTTTCCGGTACATTTTTTGGAGAGTTCCCTTGTCAGTTTGATCCTCTGGGCTTCCCCGCCTGAAAGCGTTGTTGAGCTCTGGCCTAGTTTTATATAGCCCAGCCCGACTTTTGATAAAGTATCGAGTTTGTTTTTGATTCCAGGAATATTCTCAAAATGTTCAGCAGCCTCTTCAACGGTCATATCCAGGACTTCTGCAATCGACTTACCCCTGTATTTTACTTCTCGGGTTTCCCGGTTGTAGCGTGTGCCCTTGCATTCCTCACATTCAATGTAAACATCAGGCAGGAAGTTCATTTCGATTTTGATCAGCCCGTCTCCCTGGCAGGCTTCACAACGTCCTCCTTTTACGTTGAAGGAGAAACGTCCGTTTTTATATCCCCGGATCTTGGCTTCTTTGGTATCGGCAAAAACCTGCCTTATGGAATCAAAAACCTTGGTATAAGTAGCAGGGTTCGAGCGAGGAGTCCTGCCAATAGGGCTCTGGTCAATAACGATTACCTTGTCGATCTCGGAATCGAAAACCAGCTCGTCGTAGTCTCCTGGCGTTACACTTGATTTGTTTATCCTCTTTGTCAAAGCTTTGTACAGGGTATCGTAAACTAACGTGGACTTTCCTGAACCTGAAACACCTGTAACTACGGTCAGGACCCCGATGGGAATATTCACGTCTATGTCCTTCAGGTTGTTCGCCCTGCACCCTTTAAGCCTTATGAATGCGTCACTACGCCGGCGAAGAGCAGGCGGATTTATCTGTTTTTCTCCTGAGAGGTACTGGCCTGTAAGGGATTCCGGATTTTTTTCGATTTCTTCAGGTGTGCCTTCGGCTACTACATAACCACCATGCACGCCTGCACCCGGACCTACATCGAGCACATAGTCCGCAGCCCTAATAGTATCCTCATCATGTTCCACGACTATCAGGGTGTTTCCAAGGTCCCGCAGGGTCTGGAGTGTCTGGATAAGCCGTTCGTTGTCTCTCTGGTGCAGCCCTATCGAAGGTTCGTCAAGCACATAGAGCACGCCCATAAGGTTTGAACCAATCTGGGTAGCCAACCGGATTCGCTGGGCTTCTCCGCCTGAGAGAGTGCCTGCACCTCGCGAAAGGGTAAGATAACCGAGCCCGACATGCTCTAAAAAGCCAAGCCTTGAGCGGATTTCCTTTAAGACCTGTTTTGCGATCTCTTTTTCCTTTTCCGAGAGATCCACATTTTCGAAAAATCGAATGCATTCCAGAATTGAGAGACTTGTTACATCTACAATGGAATTCCCGCCGAGCTTTACTGCAAGCACTTTTTCCTTCAGACGCTTACCTTCGCATTTCGGGCAGGGCTTGACCTGCATGAATTTTTCAAGTTCTTTTCGGCGATATTCGGATTTTGTCTGGCTGTATAGCCTCTCGGATTGCGGAAGCAGTCCTTCCCATGTTCCTTTATGGGACCATTGGGCGTCCCCGTTTTTCATGCTCATACTGAACTGCATAAGTTCGTCCGAGCCGTACATAAGCGCATTATACTGCTCATCTGTGAGAGCCTCAATTGGAGTAAAAATATCAAAACCAAAATGCTTTGCCACAGCTGCCAGATGCTGGCTCCGATAACTGTCCAGGTAATTCCTATACAGAGCAACAGCTCCGTCTGCGAGACAGAGTTTTTTATCCGGAATAATGAGGTCAGGGTCGAACTCCATCTTTATCCCGAGACCATTACAGGCTTCACAGGCCCCGAAAGGACTGTTGAAGGAAAACATCCTGGGCTGAAGTTCTTCAAAAGCCATGCCGCAGACCGGACATGCCATGTTTGAGGAATAAAGGTGGTCTTTTCCTTCCGAATCAACCGCAATTAAGAGCCCGTCTGCTTTATGGAGGGCATTTTCACAGGCCTCGACAAGTCTGGAACGATCCTCTGAGGGGTCCAGACGGTCAATAACAACTTCAATATCATGCTTTTTGTAACGGTCAAGGGTAATTTCGTCGTCAGTCCTGTGAATCTCACCGTTTACCCTCATGCGGGCGAAACCTTCGCTGTTAAGTTCCCTGAAAAGCTGCTGGTATGTCCCTTTCTTCTGCCGGACCACAGGCGCGAGAATTGTAATCATGCCCTCACATTCCCTGTTCAGGCTGTCCGCAATCCTTTCAGGGGACTGCGACTCGATTTTTATGTTGTGAGTAGGGCAGTAAGGTGTGCCTATCCTTGCAAAAAGCAGCCTCAGGTAATCATAAATTTCAGTGACTGTTCCGACCGTACTCCTGGGATTTTTCGAGGTCGTTTTCTGCTCAATGGAAATTGCCGGAGATAAACCTTCAATGCTGTCCACATCCGGCTTGTTCATAAGCCCGAGGAACTGCCGTGCATAAGCTGAGAGTGACTCCACATAGCGCCGCTGCCCTTCGGCATAAACAGTGTCAAAAGCCAGGGTGGATTTCCCTGAGCCTGATACCCCTGTAATAACAATTAATTTATCCCGCGGGAGTTCCACCGTGATGTTTTTCAGGTTATGTTCCCGTGCCCCTTTAATAACAATATTTTTCATTTTCCTTCTCTCGGGTTTTTGTCCAGTTGAATCGGTTAGATGAGAATTGTTTGGATGAAATTCGTTAGATGAGAATTGGTTAGATGAAGTTCGTTAAATGAGAATTTAAGGCCAGAATAAAGACTGGATTTCATATTAGAGTAATTTTAGAGTAAGTTCTGGATTTTGAAGTTATATCTCTAAAAATCCAGGAATAAATGAATTTATGATTTTAAAGAAATTTTTTTGAAAAGCTTAAAGCTGAAGTTTACTTGTCAAGTCATTTTTTACAGGCAGATAATTCCATATATTATTATAAATAAGTAGTGATAATTAACCGAGATTGATTTCACTCCTATGACATACAATGGTTTTAGGATTCATACTACCCCGTTTTTCAATACATACAGCAAAATGCAGACTTTTTATTAATAGAATAATATAGCGTAGTGAAAGTATTGAGCAATAAACAACTAGTTTTTAGAGTTTATACTTAGTAGATTATGTTCATGGATATTGAATTGTATAGCATTCTTACGTTCAATTTTAAGTCTGTTTGTCTTCAATACTTTCAGTCCAGAATAATCATTTTCTCTACAAGCCAGCGTGAATAAACCTGTTAAGCCAGGAATTCATCCCCAAAAAAAGAAGGAGGAAAAAGGTC
>DAQQ01000133.1:0-14926 GCA_002508465.1 Methanosarcina sp. UBA7
TCTGTTACTAATTTACTTCTGTTTCTATAAAATATTCCAACATCGAGAAGTTCAGAAATCTTTGAATTACATCAAAAATTAATTAAATATTTCCCCGCACTATTTTCAGAAGTATAATTATTCGATAAAATTGAAAAAAACTTACTGGAGAATATCATACACCTTGGAAAAGTAAGACTTACGGTCACTTAGCCGACTTTCTCTTTTTTAATTTCACTTTAGACTTTCCCCGCGTAGGATCTTATCCTGGAAGCTCCTCCAAATAGACGTCCAGAAAGCTCTCTACAAGCCTATAGTTTTCTTGCCCGCAGTATCCGATAGAGAGTGTAATCTCCTCATTGTAAGTACAAACTCCTAGCATAAACCCAGGTGGATACATGATAGGGCTTGTAATATACCCTTTTACTGTAAGCAACCCTCCAAAGTTATATTCCTTCAAGACTCCAAAATTTGAGAGCAGTGGATACGTTAAGTTGTGTTTCTTACTTAGTACGCCTGAATCTATTATACATTTCTCCATAACAGGATAACCTTGCTCGTACATGTATTCCAGTCCTTTTGCGCTCTCGATTCCGGGGTAATTCTCTTTCAATTTTCTCATAAAAAAGACAATTCTTTCAAGGGTTTTCTCAAATACTTCTCCCTGTATTCTTTCAACGCCAGGATACAGTGCTCCTGAAAGATTGCATATTGCTTCCGCTTCATTATCCAGGCAATATCTTCGCAGGTCTATGGACACCTGGATAGTCATGGGTACCTTATACTCTGTATTGTTTATCTCAAAAAGCGTCCTGTATAATGCAGTCAGGAGAAGGTCGTTTATAGTTGCTTTCTTATCGTGGGCATACTTTTTAATTGCAATGAATCGCTCCTTCGGGATATGCCTGATGGAACGCATTGGTGAAGCTCCGTCTTTTTGAGGGAGCGTCCAGGTTGGTCCTGGACCACCCTTTGGTTCGATACTACTAAGCTCTTTTATATGCTTAAAGACCTGACTTTGGTCCCTTCTACCGCATAAATTCGGACTAACGGAATATCTCGGATCTTCACATAGCCTGCTGTATACGTCAGACAATATCGATACATATTCCTTAAGCCCGCCGGCATCACAGGCAGAGTGATTTACTTTGATGCAGACCGTATCCGCCTCTTTCTCTCTGAAGATTCTTGATACTACCAGGGGATCCGTATCTGCATGCAAAACCTCGTTAACAAACGTCATTATTTCCTGCTCCGGGGATGGGGTTTCAATCACGGAGCATATCATTATCTTTTCCAGATCATCTCTGCGTCCCCAATAAGGGTTTCCACAGTTCTCGACAAACCTGGAGCTCAGCACAGGTTCCCGGTCTAACGTCAGACGCAGCGCTTTGGCAAAGGAAGTCTCATCAACTTGCCCGCTCAACTTTAGAACCATGCAAAGTTGCTGATCTGCGAACACCTTGCTTGAGACATAATTAAACGCATCCTGTGCTGTTAAGTTGAATATCTTTGGGATGTTCATATGATTCGTTCCAAAATCTAGTAATGAGAGTAGAAAATCATTACACAAGTTTATATTTTTACAATTATTTAACTTGACTATGTCACATTACAAGGTAAAACATCATCATTAGATCTCATATCTCAAGTATATGTTTGTAGTGAAATCAATAACTGCAATGGAATAACTGTCTAATCTAACATAGTCAAGTAAAATAATCAAATTATTTGCAACGGAACCTCTAAAATTGCTTCAACATTATGTATATATATGAAATTATTCCATATATATATGAGGTATACATTATGGTTCAAGCAGTTATTCGAATTGATGAAAAAACAAATAGGGTTCTCAATATCATAAAAGCCAAATATGGCTTAAAAGACAAAAGTGCTGCTATCATGCATATGGCTGCTGAATATGAAAAAGAACTCATGGAACCTGAGCTTAGGCCTGAATTTATTGAAAAAGCCCGGGAAATCATGAAACAGGAACCTATAGATGTCGGAACAATTGAGAATTGGAAAAAAATGCTTAATTCTTGATCTGACATGTATCGGTTACAGGTAAAACCCGAAGTTCAAAAAGTTGTTGAGAAGCTGGCAAAAAAAGATAAGAAGCAAGTTGAAATTATATTTAGTAAGGTAAATGAGATTCTTCAGGACCCACATAGATATAAAAATTTGAGGTCTCCTCTCAATCACTGGAAAAGAGTTCATATTGACTCTCATTTCGTGTTGATTTTCTCTGTAGATGAAAAGGAAAAAATTGTTATTCTGGAATATTACGGCCATCATAACGAAGTCTATTAATGATGATCTTTCCAATTTGGATATTTTGACTTTCTTTCATCCAACAACTAAAAAAAATAATAGTAACTGTTCAGTGTATAGTTACTAGTTTACTTATCTTTCTATAAAACGTTCCAACATCCAGAAGTTCAGAAATCCCTGAGATGCATCAAAATTAATTAGAAGTTTTCCAGCACTACTTTCAAGAGTATAATCAGAACTACGATCAAAAACAGGGTCCATAAAAGCGGCAAAAGGATACGCAGTAAAAAGTACAGTATTATTGCTATGAGAATTAGCTGAACCAAAGATATCCTTCTTCCAGCACGCAAGAAGCGACGATTTAATCCTCTAGACATATATAAGCACCTTCAAAACCGATTCTGTTTTTGATATTTTGTTGTTTACTTTCTGTCTTTATACCCTTATACTAAGAATAATATAAAAACAAAACTATTCCTTAAACCGAATGTTTTAATAAACAGGTCTGCTGGGAATCGAACCCAGGTTCGGAGCTCCGGAGGCTCCAGTGATATCCTCTACACTACAGACCTTCATTATGAAAAAGTTAAGATCAGTCCGTTAACAGATAAAACTGTTATCAGTTAACTGGCTGGTTATAGTGCTAAATAGCTTATAAACTTAATCCCTAATTATATTAAAACACCTCAAATTATTTACAATTTATTAAACGGAACTTAACCTGAAAATCTCAGGATAGATTTACTCTCCCCATTTCTGGCCGTATTTTTCATCAAATACTATTTCGGAAAGTCCTCTGCGTGTTGAAGTTCTTTCCTTTGGAACCGGTTCTCCTATTGCAAGAACTGCCATCAGCTCAAGATCGGAAGGACAGTCAAGAATGGAATTGACCTTCTCTTTTTGATTCAGGATTTCTCCGAGCCAGACCCCGCCAAGGCCAAGTTCGCAGCAGGTAAGGAGCATGTTCTGGACTGCAGCACCTATTGCCTCAAGGTCTTTTGTCCTGTTGTAAGAAGTTTCATTGTCCAGAAAAGTAGCAATAAGCAGAGGAGCTCCTGCCACGATACCTGAATAATGCGTACATTCCGAAAGTTTCTGGATAGTCTCTCGGTCCCGGATAACAATAAAGCGCCAGGGCTGGTTATTCAATCCGGAAGGAGCCCAGTGTCCTGAGTCCAGTATTATATTGATATCTTCCTTGCTAACAGGTTTGTCCGTAAATTCCCGGACACTTCGTCTGTTAAGGATAGTGTTAATGACTTTGCTTTCTTTTAATGGCATTACTTCCCTCCGGATTGAGTTTTATACTTCCAGATTTATGAATGTTCTGTCTACAGGATGTCAATTACCGTAGAATCAGTCATCGTCAATCTTCTTGTTGAGCCAGGGTATATTTGCACGGATCTGCTTTCCGACGACTTCAAGCTGGTGTTCCTTTTCCTGGCGTTCCATGGCTTTAAGTACTGGATGGTTGACCATGCCTTCGAGCACGAATTCCTTAGCAAATTCGCCGTTCTGAATTCTTTCCAGGGCTTCATACATGGCTTCGCGGGATTCCTCGTTAATGATCCTGGGGCCGACGGTCATGCCTCCATATTCTGCGGTGTTGGAAACTGAGTGCCACATTCTTTCAAGCCCGCCTTCATAGATAAGGTCCACAATGAGCTTGACTTCGTGGCAGGTTTCGAAATAGGCCATTTCGGGCTGGTATCCTGCTTCGACAAGTGTTTCAAAAGCAGTCTTGATAAGAGATGCGATTCCTCCACACAGATCAACCTGTTCTCCGAAAAGATCGGTTTCGGTTTCTTCACGGAAGGTGGTTTCATAGACACCTGCTCTGGTTGCACCGATTCCTTTGGCATATGAAAGAGCAATTTCCCTGGCATTTCCGGTTGCATCCTGGTAGACTGCAATCAGAGCCGGCACTCCGATGCCTTCGGTATAAGTTCTTCTTACAATGTGGCCAGGGCCCTTGGGAGCAGCCATGAAAACATCAACATTCTTTGGGGGGACAATCTGGCTATAGTGAATATTGAAACCATGTGCAAAAGCAAGTGCGTTACCGGGTTTCAGATTTGGCTCGATTTCAGAATAATATACCGAAGCCTGTTTTTCGTCCGGAAGGAGGATCATGATAACATCCGCAGCTGTTGCAGCTTCTGCCACTGTCATAACTTTCAGGCCGTCACTTTCGGCTTTTGCCCAGCTTGAACTGCCGTTTCTGAGCCCGACAATAACATTGAGCCCTGATTCATGGAGGTTGCGGGCGTGAGCATGGCCCTGGCTTCCATAGCCCATTATTGCAATAGTTTTGTCCTTAAGTGCATCAAAAGTAGTTTCGTTATCATAAATTATAGTTGCCATGTTTGATTCTCCTGATAAATTTTTCAGTTTTTGAGTAAAGCTCCTATTTTTTAGGGGAAGGATAATAATCATGAAATCAATTAGCTTCCCTGAGAATTAATTTGACTTGAATCAATTTTAAAAAGTTGCTTATTCATAGAGGGGTAGTTTTGAAGTTTCAGCAGGTGAGTGCCTTAATGAAACCTCTTGGATTTCAAAACGCCTCTAGACGCCCCAATCTATTAAAGATTATTAAGCAGCTACCTTTCTTTACCTGCCCTTATTATTTAAACCTTATTTGGGCCGCGAACCAGAGCAATTTTGCCTGTCCGAGCCATTTCCTTGATACCAAACTGCCGGAGAAGTTTTTCGATTGCCTGTATCTTGCTTTCATCCCCAGTTACTTCAACAGTTATTGAACTGCGGGCAACGTCTAAAACTCGAGCCCTGAATATATTTGCAATCTGGATAATTTCAGCTCTTGTCGTCACATCTGCTGTCACTTTGATGAGAGCAAGTTCTCTCTCTACAGTATCATCTCCTTCAATATCCGAAACCTTGATTACATCAACAATCTTATTAAATTGTTTTGTGACCTGTTCGAGGACCTGATCATCTCCCTGAACCACAATAGTCATTCTGGAAATCTCAGGATCTTCAGTAACGCCTACGGCCAGGCTATCAATATTATATCCACGCTTAGAAAAGAGTCCAGCAACTTTTGCCAGGACTCCAGATTTGTTTTCAACCAGAACAGCAAGGGTATACTTTTTCATTTGTTTCCCTCCAGGCCAATGAATTCATTGATTGCTGCTCCTGCCGGCACCATGGGAAACACGTTTTCTTCACATTCTATAGTAATATCAATAACTGACGGACGCCCTGATGCAATAGCTTCTTCGATTGCAGGCCTTACTTCGGACGGCTTTTCCACCCTAAGTCCCAGAGCACCATAGGCTTCGGCAAGTTTGACAAAATCCACGCTGCCCTTTATGCAGGTGTGGGAATATCTTCTATCGTAGAAGAGTTCCTGCCACTGCCTGACCATACCCAGATAACCGTTATTCAAAATTACGGAAACAACCGGGATATCATTCTGGACTGCAGTTGCAAGCTCCCGTGAGTTCATCTGGAAAGATCCGTCTCCTGCAATGTTGATAACCGTTTTATCCGGCCTTCCAACCTTTGCTCCTATAGCTGCCGGGAAACCATATCCCATTGTTCCAAGTCCGCCTGATGTAATAAAAGTGCGTGGTTCTTTATACTTGAAGAATTGAGCAGCCCACATCTGGTGCTGCCCGACTTCGGTAACTATAATTGCATTACTACAGGCTTCAGAGATCTGTTCTATAACAAACTGAGGTTTTATGGATTTTCCCTGTTCGTAAGTAAGGGGATATTCCCGCTTCCACTCATTTATCTTCTCGAGCCAGGTTTCGGAATTGCACTGTTTTACATATTTTATCAGAGACTTGAGAACTATTTTTGCGTCCCCTACTATAGGAATATGTGCAGGCACATTCTTTGAGATCTCAGCGGGGTCGATATCGATATGGATAATTTTCGCATTCGGAGCAAAGGACTGGAGTTTTCCAGTCACTCTATCATCAAATCTGGCACCGACAGCGATGATAAGGTCGGACCCCTGAACCGAGTAGTTTGCATACTTGCTTCCATGCATTCCGAGCATCCCAAGGTTCAGAGGGTGTTCGGTAGGAATCGAGCCTATGCCCATAAGTGTTGTAGTTACTGGTGTCATCAAGGTTTCGGCAAGTTCCGCAAGTTCGGCGCTTGCATTAGAACTTATCACTCCACCGCCTGCGTAAATTATAGGATTTGTAGACTTTGCAATTTCTTCGGCTGCCTTTTTGATCTGCTGAGCATTTCCACGATATGTAGGTTTATACCCTTGAAGTTTAACGGTTTCAATACTATGGTATTCAAATTCCCCGTTAATTACATCCTTTGGCATATCGATCAATACAGGTCCCTGCCTTCCGGTAGAGGCTATGTGGAAGGCTTCTTTTACTATTCGCGGCAGATCTTTTGCTTCAGGTACGAGATATCTATGTTTTGTAATGGGAAGAGTGATTCCGGTGATATCGGCTTCCTGAAAGGAATCGTTTCCGATAATAGAGTGAGGGACCTGTCCGGTAAGTGCGACTATCGGTATCGAATCCATATAAGCAGTTGCAATTCCGGTTACTAAGTTGGTTGCTCCAGGGCCAGAGGTAGCCATGCATACTCCAGTTTTGCCTGTTACACGAGCATATCCGTCTGCAGCATGTACAGCTGCCTGCTCATGTCGTACAAGTACATGACGAAGATCAGAATCATAAAGTTCGTCATATATATGGAGCAGTGCTGCGCCAGGATAACCAAACATAGTGGTAACATCCTCTTCTTCAAGGCCTTTTATCAAAGCCCTGGCGCCAGTAACTTTCTCTGGTGACCCTATTGTCATTATAAATCCCCTTAAGTAATTTTGGATAGAAACCTCTCAACTTGTCTTTCAAACTATAATCTGTGTCCAAACTATAATGTGGTCTAAAATCGAAAAAAAGAAAGTCAATTGAAAACAGCAACTATCAGCCTGAGTAGAACACTATCATCCTCATCTTAGTTAAGATCTTAGGGCAAAAATTCAAAGCCCATACTTTTATAACGATGATTATAATCGCGTTTTAAATTTTTCACAGGCTGATAATCGAGTATTTTTGACAATTCATCAGTGTATATAGATTTTTTTTAAATTCGCTGAGTTATTAATATAATTTTTGTGATTTAGACCTTCTTTGGACCACGAACAAGGGCAATCTTCCCTGTCCTGACCATTTCTTTGATCCCAAACTGTCGAAGGAGTTTTTCAATTGCATCGATTTTTCCTTCATCTCCTGTTACTTCAACAGTAACGGATTTGGGAGAAACGTCCACTATTCTTGCCCTGAATATATTTGCAATCTGGATAATTTCGGCTCTTGCAGTTACGTCAGCAGATACTTTGATGAGTGCAAGTTCCCTTTCGACTGCATCATCAACTCCGATATCCGAGACCTTAATAACATCCACGAGCTTGTTCAGCTGTTTTGTAACCTGTTCGAGGACTTGATCGTCTCCCTGAACCACAATAGTCATTCTGGAAATCTCAGGGTCTTCCGTAACTCCTACAGCCAGGCTGTCGATATTATATCCTCGTCTTGAGAAAAGCGAGGCTACCCTGGAGAGAACTCCAGACTTATTTTCCACAAGAACTGCAAGTGTGTGTTTCATCACTGTTCCTCCAGGTCGAGAACTCCATCGACTTTTACCTTACGCAAATCGGGCATGGCGCAGGGAGTATCTGCATGTTCTTCAATATCAAGGATTTCATTGATTGCAGCTCCTGCCGGTACCATAGGATAGACATTTGCCTCGCACTCAACAATGACTTCAACAACAGCAGGCCTACCTGACCTGACAGCTTCTTCAATTGCAGGCCTTACTTCAGACGGCTTTTCCGCACGCAGTCCAAGGGCTCCGTAGGCTTCGGCAAGTTTGACAAAGTCAACACTACCTTTGATGTAAGTGTGAGAATATCTTCTATCGTAGAAGAGCTCCTGCCACTGTCTTACCATGCCCAGATAACCATTATTCAGAATTACGGAAACGACCGGGATATCATTCTGGACTGCAGTTGCAAGCTCCTGAGAGTTCATCTGGAAAGATCCGTCCCCTGCAATGTTGATAACCGTTTTATCCGGTCTGCCAACCTTTGCTCCTATCGCTGCAGGGAAACCGTATCCCATCGTGCCAAGCCCGCCTGATGTGATGAAAGTACGGGGCTTTTTATACTTGAAGAACTGAGCAGCCCACATCTGGTGCTGCCCGACTTCTGTAACTATAATTGCGTCCCTGCAGGCTTCGGAGATCTGCTCGATGACAAACTGAGGCATTATAACGTCGGGTGAAACCTGTCTATAGTTAAGGGGATACTCTTTTTTCCAGTGGTCTATTTTCTCAATCCATGCTTCGGAATTGCAGCACCTGATATATTTATTCAGGGACTTGAGTACCTGTTTTGCATCCCCGACAATTGGGATCTGGACTTTTACATTTTTTGAGATCTCTGCGGGATCTACATCGATGTGGATAACTCTTGCATTAGGGGCAAAGGATTCGAGTTTTCCTGTCACACGGTCATCGAACCTTGCACCCACGGCAATAATAAGATCGGATTCCTGAATCGCATAATTCGCGTACTTGGTCCCGTGCATTCCCAGCATTCCGACATGCAGAGGATGTTCTGTCGGAATTGCACCTATTCCCAAAAGGGTAGTCGTAACCGGAGCGTTAATTGTCTCAGCCAGTTCTACAAGCTCGGCGCTAGCATTAGAACTTATCACGCCGCCACCTGCGTATATAATAGGCATGCAGGAATTTGCGATTTCCTCGGCAGCTCGTTTGATTTGCTGAGTATTGCCTTTGTAAGTTGGCTTGTACCCTCTAAGTTCTACTTTGTCAGGATAGTAAAAGTCAATCTCCGCGTTTTGTACATCCTTTGGAAGGTCAATTAATACCGGGCCAGGCCTTCCGGTAGAAGCGATATGGAAGGCTT
Organism: Methanosarcina sp. UBA7; assembly: GCA_002508465.1. Lineage (GTDB taxonomy): Archaea > Halobacteriota > Methanosarcinia > Methanosarcinales > Methanosarcinaceae > Methanosarcina. Next base: position 9,194 of record DAQQ01000133.1, read on the forward strand.
CTTTTACAATTCTCGGGAGTTCTTTTGCATCCTGTATGAGGTAATTGTGCTTGGTAATGGGCTGGGTAATTCCCGTAATGTCGGCTTCCTGGAAAGCATCATTCCCTATCAGGAAGGTAGGAACCTGCCCTGTTAAGGCTACAATAGGTACTGAGTCCATATATGCGGTAGCAATCCCTGTTACCAGGTTGGTTGCTCCGGGACCTGAGGTGGATACGCAGACCCCGGTCTTTCCAGTTGCACGGGCATACCCGTCCGCAGCATGAGCTGCTGCCTGTTCGTGGCGCACAAGTATATGACGCAGATTCGAATCATAAATTTCGTTATAAAAGGGAATGATCTGTCCCCCCGGATATCCGAAGATGGTGTCAACACCTTCTTCTTCCAGGCACTTTATCAGAGCCCTTGCGCCATTAACTTTTTCTGTTGACCCGGTTGTCATTATTTAACTCCTTTTTATTTCTTAACAGTGATTTAACTGGACACTCACCTGAAAATGAGTGTATTTCCAGTAAGGGTGTGTTCATTAAAAATATTTATCTCTCACACTCACAATTTCTTGTTATTAATTTTGTAAATATATCATAATAGATCATGTATATATGGATAAAGTTTTTTCCTGATCCAGAAACATTAGCAGTGCGCGATTTCAAAAACTTTCCAGAAGGAAAAAGAAGAGAGGGCACAGGAATAAATAAGTAACTATACGCCCTCCTGAGAAATCTTTAAAGTTCATTTTTTTGAAATCACTCAGCTCGTATAAGGCGGTTCATACCGTTCATTACAGCCTCTACTGACGCCATAATAATGTCCGTCCTGGCTCCGCTTGCGGTAACTACCTTTCCATCCTTGGAAAGTTTTACTCTTACTTCTACAAGGGCATCGGTTCCGCCAGTGATCGAGTCTACATGGTATTCTTCAAGGACAATATCTTCCGCACAGGAACTTACAGCTTTCCGGATTGCGTTGATTACGGCATCTACAGGTCCGTTTCCGATTCCTGCCTGTACTATATCTTTATCTTTTACGTTAAGTTTTATCGACGCCGTCGGAGTCACCCGATTTCCTGATACAATTGTAAACTCTTCCAGTTTTACCAGGGGTTCTTTATAGATATCAAGTACGTTTTCCGCGATAGTCTGGAGGTCAGCATCGGTTACATGTTTTCCCTGGTCACCCATCTGCTTGACCCGGTTGAAAATTTCTTCGATCTGGGCATCGTCAGCCGCAAGCCCCATTTCTTTTAAGGCAAGGGTAACCGAGCTGCGTCCTGCATGTTTTCCAAGTACGATCTGACGCTGCCTTCCGATATATTCAGGGCTCATCGGCTCATAGGTTGCCTTATCAGCCAGAAGACCGTGAACATGAATTCCTGCTTCGTGAGTAAACGCATTTCCACCTACAAGAGGCTTATTTGGCGATACAGGAATGCCTGTAAGCCGGCTTACAAGCCTTGAAGTCCGGTAGATCATTTCGTGTTTGATACCTGTATCATAACTATAGAGCCATTCCAGGCTCATCACTACTTCTTCAAGAGATGCGTTTCCAGCTCTTTCTCCTAACCCGTTAATAGTTACATGGGCCTGTTTTGCCCCTGCTGCCAGAGCAGCAACCGTGTTAGCGGTTGCAAAACCGAAATCGTTGTGACAGTGAATACTGATAGGGGCTTTCAGTGTGGAAGACAGGTCCCTGAAAATTTCGGTTGTTCTTTCAGGTACCAGAAGACCTACAGTATCGCAGAAGCATAACCTATCAGCGCCCGCGGATATTCCGTCGGCATAGAGAGCCTTTAGAAAATCTGGGTCTGCACGTGAAGCATCTTCTCCACTCAATTCCACAATCAGGCCGTGATCTTTGGCATACTCGGTTACTTCAGCTACGATATGCCGTACTGAATCCCGATCCTTTTTGATTTTCGTCCTTATATGAAGGTCCGAAACAGGTGCTACAAGGTGGATAGAGTCAACGTCACATTCCAGAGCACGGTCAATATCGGACTTTACGATCCTGCAATAGCTGCAAATTTCAGCATCGAGCCCTGCATTTGCAACAGCCTTGATAGATTCCCTTTCACCTTCGGAAGTGATTGCAGAACCGGCCTCGATTATTGAGACTCCCATATCGTTAAGTGCTCGGGCGATTAAGAGTTTCTTGTCCTTTGTAAGGGCAACACCAGGTGTTTGTTCACCGTCTCTCAAAGTGGTATCCAGAAAGCGGACATTTTCGAATAATATAATCCCTCAGTCTTTGTTTTATTAAGATAGGTTCTTTTGGCAATCCAGGAAATAATATTTAAAGCAATATACTCATTATATTATAATATTATGTCCTATTTTGCAAGCTCCAATGTATTATACAAATATTACATATATTTTTTCTAAGAAGCCCGGCTTTTTCAGGAAGATTTCCCAGTTTACGCCGTGGCTCTTTGAAACTCTTCCTCAATAAGTAGACCATAGTATTTTTAGTTTCCAGTTAACAAATAAAGAATTTTCCTGAGAGTTAAAAGCAATTCTGGATACTTTAAGAGATGCAGAAGACAACTATCTGACTTTCCGCAGATTTCCACTCAATTTTCACAATATTTCTTGCTATCGTTTTTTCTGAAAATTGCCCTATTTATTCAAGCATTTGTTTTTTAAATATTTTACACTTTCCAATTTTATTCCTTCATTGAAAACTTTTAACCTCTATTTTCGGAAGTTTCAGTTGAGATAATAATTGCAAATAGTTGAGCAAATACCCAAAAACGACAACAAGAAAAAGGTTATTTTTTTAAGACATCTGCGGAAGGTCAACTCTAACTACTATATAGTCGGTTTTTCCTAAAAGATGAATCCATTTGTGAAAAATTAGTTTAAGTAATGGAAGTTCAAAGAGTCTTTAATAAGAGAGAATTACTCTGAAAAACTGCAGAAAAGCAAAAGGAACAAAAAACTAGATTTCGAGACTTGAGTAGTTCGTGATCTTTTTACTCATTCTCTTTTTACTAGATCAATAATTTCAATATCCTTCGCAATCCAAGGAATGACATTATGCTCGGCACCAATTAACAGGATTCCGGTTTCTCCACTTTTTAAAGTGCTGTTAATCATGGAAGCTATATACTTGTCTCTTTCCAGCAGCAGGCCTTTCTTTCTTGCTTCATACCTTTGTTTTGCTTTTTCTCTTTCCTCCAAAGTAGGATTATTATACATATCCATCAGCAAATTTCTTTCCTCAATCAGAAGTTCCGGGCTTTCGGTAGCAACGATCTGAGCTCCTTTCTCCACAAGTTTTTCTATAAGCCTGTAGTTCTGGCTTCCTAATTTTGCGGCAGTATACACAATTTTCATTCCAATTTCTCCCTCAGCCGGAAGTCCGTCCTGATAGATTTTTGTGTGCTCAAAGTCGAGTTTAAGCCCGATAATTTCTTTTTCAAGCTCTCCCCAAAATTTCAGGATTCTTTTCTGATTTTCATCCCATTTGTCTCTTCCTATTCTGGAAATTATTTCTTCTTGAAGTTTTTCACTTAAAGATCCCATATCTTCTGAAGTGTGAACAATCCTGACATATACAAGTTTTCGCATGATCTCACTTATAGAATCTATTGAATTATAAAATCCATTGAATTATTGAATTATTGAATTATTGAATTCCAAATTGGTCCATTGCATCAACAAGATAATGATTCATATAAACTTATGTAATCTCAAAAAGGTTCAATAAAGCCTGGATAAGCTTACAGTGTCTACAGTTAATCCTCAAACTTGATCTACGGTAATTCCTTGATTTCTAAAATTTCCTCATCGTCTTCTCTTATAACTTCGATCTTCTCTTCTCATCGTTTTTCTTATAATTTCGATCTTCTTTTAAGGTTATTAATAAATATTCCATTGAGGAAACAAATTCATCCAGAATTGAGTAAATTATCTCGTCTCCCTGATTCGTTGGAACATACACCTTTGACCTCATGTCACCTTTGATATTGCTTGCTTCAAGAATGTTTTTTTCCTTCAGAGTATATAAAATCTGATAAACGGAGCTTTGACTAATAAGTACTCGATATTGCCTGAAAATCTCTTTTACAATATCTTGTCCACACATTGGTTGGGCCTTTAAGATAGAAAGCACTATTACTCCAAGGTGTTTTTTTACTAGATTCTCAATGTCTGATTCTTTTTGAAGTTCAAAATTTGAGTCTCTAGTAATAGATTCATGCCTTAAATGCAATTATATGTCCCCCATGATTTAGTTCCAGAATTTTATGAATATAGTAATTATTCAGTCTATCTAAAATGGATTCAATAGTCATCTTTATTAAAATTCGATCGACAAATTTCTGTAAATTGATTTTCTTAAACTGTTGGCAATTGACTGCGTTTTTCTTTTCCGTAGGTTTTTTCTTGAATTCCTTGCTTTCATTAGAATCAACATCAATAAACACATTTTGGTAGGCTGAATAGTTACAAAAATGATATTTTAAATTATAGAACTTTACATGAAGTAATATTTGTTTTAATTATATTTCCATTTTTGCAGAAATCAATATATTAAATAGATCCACAAAACTTAGAATCAATCTCGATAAACTGTTTTCTGTAGTGATAGAGAATACATTGGAACCCTAGAAGATATAACAACTTCCTATGTAATACAAAGCTACATTGAAATTAGGAAAATCGAAATAATCAAGAAGAAAAAGACGCATATCACCAAATGAACATAATCGGTTAGAGGATCCTTTATTTGATCAAGCTGGCAGATGTGTTACGTTCATCTAATAAGGCAAGCTCTAAAAAAAGTTCCAAAAAAGAAACAGAAAGAAGTATCAAAGAAACGTACATGAAATTCTTCGAATAACATGCACAACTATATGAAAATGCATGCTGATGGCAGCATTTTCATGCTAAATAAAAGAAAAATTGGTAGATCGTTAGGAGTTACAGGATTTGATTACAGGATAGAGATTTCGTACAAATAGGTCAAAATTTAAGGTCGGTTTCTAATGTAAAATCGATAGCTTTCAGGCAAGAAAATTCCTTAACCGATGACCAATGGAAGAATAAGGGGTATAGAGTAAAATTTACAAAAGATTAGGCACACTACCAAACACTTCAAATTATGGCTTTTGATGTCGATTAATAGTACCTGAATTGTTACATATTTTGTAATAAAAATATAAATATCCTAATCTATATATCTGTCTATGATTATATTTGCGTATGAAAAACGAAGGCCACCGAACGTTCAGAATTTAGGACTGTATTTGATACTGAGGTCATATTCTGAACAGAAAAGTTCCAAATTATAATTTCGGTGTGTCTAAAAATGAATAATTCAAAAATATAAGGGGGTAAAAAGGGGGTAAAAATCAATGGTATCTCAAAGTCCTGATTGTTCCAGTCTTGCAGAAGTGCTAGACAGGATACTTGACAAAGGAATAGTTGTAGACACATGGGCCAGGATTTCGCTTGTTGGAATAGAGGTTCTAACAATCGAAGCCAGAGTCGTTGTTGCGTCTGTGGATACATTCCTGCACTATGCAGAAGAGATCACAAAGATTGAAAAAGCTGCAATGGAAGAAGCACCAAAAGTTTCTGCATGAATATCAAGAGTATATAGGTAAGGGAGTGATTAGTAAATGGTATCTCAAAGTCCTGATAGTTCCAGTCTTGCAGAAGTGCTGGACCGGATACTTGACAAAGGAATAGTTGTAGACACATGGGCTAGGATTTCGCTTGTTGGAATAGA
>DAQQ01000103.1:0-9563 GCA_002508465.1 Methanosarcina sp. UBA7
AGCTGCTGATCTCGATTTCGACGGAAAAACTCAAATCCAAATGTTTAGTGTTTAAATTGAAATCGATATAAGATTCCAGTTTTGCATTTGATGAATAATTTAACAAATTTTATGAAAATCAATGCAATTGATAACGATTTTTCCTTAACCGATGACCAATGAATTTTATATAAATTATTGACAAATATACAATTATACATTCAGCTTGGAAATTAATTGAAAAAACTCAGGAGTAACTAAAAGTTCTACTATGGTTTTCTGTTATAGTTTATAAATATCCAGCTCTCAGTTCTGCAATATATGGATCATAAGCTATTGTTGAGCTGCCCGAACAACGTGCAATGTAATAATCTGCAACAATACAAGCTTGCTGCTCGCGATTGTACTCACTGAAATGACTTTTTTCTCCAGCCCTGTATGTGTATCCTTCACTTACCTGTGCATAAAATGCTTCAACCAGATATTGTGAACCTGTATATTCCATCTGCGCGACATGAGTTAATTCATGTATAAGCCACTTCATATCGGAGCTACCTGCTGTAGTGTTAAGCTTTCTATTAAAGTTAATTGTATGAAAGGTTGCAACCCCCATACCTGAGCACCTCTTTAGTTTTGTCCCCAACCAGGCAAGAAATGAAACTTCATCGATATGCACCTTCCGGTAATTAATTCTATTTCCAAATATGCTTCTAGCCTCCTTTTCTTCTATTGCTGTAAGACTTCGGGTATTAGTTTTGACAATTTGCCATAAGTTATCCATAAACTCAGGGAAGGCACACGTATCGAGAATTTTTGCGATAATCCGACCAAAACTTACAGCAAGGGATAATAATCCATATCGTATCAATTTATATGAACCCCCTCTCTGTCAAGAAAGGTTTTGACGGTCTTCAAGACAGCTTTCAAAAAACTATCTTTTTTATTACTTTTTTTCAGGCTCCAATTCCTTGTCTTCCAATCCCAGTCACTTGAGTTCTAAATCATAATTTCTATATCACTATGCTGGAAAGCACAGTTAATCACTTCAATTTACAAAGTGCTTGATGCTCTTCTTGAAGTCGTAAGCCTTCATCCATGCTAAAAACACAAGTTTTTCTAATAAAAGCTCGTCGTTGATAAATAAAAAGTGACTTGAAAATTATGTATCCAGAGAAAGAAAATTAAAATTGTAGCCTCAGGATATTAATGATCATCATTCCTAAAAGTTATGATAAACGGTTAATAGAAGATTTTTCTGTAGAACATCACCTGGAAGAACATCCTCTGAAATTTTTGGGTGGTAGAGCCTGTTTGCTGTAGTTCTTATCTGCAACGCATCGATTAATTTATTCTAAAAACTTTTTCCCTATTTAACTTTTGGCACTCTTCAGCTTAGAAACTGAGGTTCTCCTGTTCTAAAAACTCAAAACTATACTTTTATTGTAACTATTCAGCCCATCAAAACATGCCTATTGATATTGATTTTAATAAAATAGTGGAATCCAATAAATAATGTATGGAGAAGGAAGAAACGCACTCAATCGTCAACAGTATAAGAAAATCAAGTTACAGAAATTTGTCAATTGAACTTTAGTAAAGATGGCTATTGATGCTGTTTTAAATAGGCTGAATAGTTACCTTTTATTTTATAATTCCTCATATATACTAAAGTATATCCAGATTTGAATAAAGCTATTATGGTTAAAAAATTAATACATATAAAAAAATTTTAAATCTGGTGCAGAAAAAATATTCCAACAGAAAAAAATTGAACGAAAACTAAAATTCAGTATTGAAATGATGCTGATTAGGAAAAAGCCAGGATAGTAAAGTCATTTTACAGTTCCGCAGGCATTATCTTTCCACAATTTTCTTTTGACTTCTTCTATTAACACAAAATTATATTTATAAATAATGTTAAATAGCATCGAATACAATTATTAGATCAAATCAGCATTTTATTACGTACTTTGTTGAAGTTTAGCAAAATAAGTGACTGAGTGGGGACCATAAATCTATCATTGTTTAGTAATCACTGAACTATCAGCGATTATCTGTACCTAAAATAGTTATATTTTATGGACTTTTGGCTATATATTTTTTATGCAAGTACGATGTTTGTAAAATATACATATAGCTATTATCACAAATAAATATATCTGTTATCTAAATGCTAAGAATAGAAGTATTTTACAATGCCGTTTTGTAGTGAATTTATATGTATAAATAAAAATATATATTAATGAAGAAGGTAACTGAGTTACTTTAAGTTTGGGGGGTATTAATTGAATAAGCAACTGAAAGTGTTATTTATAGGGACCTATGTTCCAAAAGAATGTGGGATTGCCACATTCACATTTGATCTTTTAAATTCGGTGTCCGAGGAAGACAATGACGTTCATTGCGAAGTAATTGCTTTGAACGATCCCTCTGAGATCTATGATTATCCTGAAGAAGTCGTTTTTCAAATACAGAGGAACAAGATTGAGGATTATTACCGAGCCGCGGATTTTATAAACCAATCTGACATCGATATCGTGTGTCTGCAGCATGAATTCGGACTTTTCTGGGGAAATGCGGGAGACTATATTTTTGCTCTTCTTTCAGGAATCAACAAGCCTGTAATAAGCACGATGCATACAATAATTCAGAAACATGAACCTGAGTACAGAGTATCTACGGAAAAGCTCATCAGATATTCCGAAAAGCTGATTGTAATGAGCCAGACTGCAGTCGAGATGTTAAAAGACGTTTATAAAGCTCCTGAGGATAAAATAGAACTAATTTTTCATGGAGTACCTGACTGCCCTTTTAACAACTGCAGTAAATATAAAAAGAAATTGAACCTGAGGGGAACTCCTCTTGTCTTAACTTTCGGCCTGCTGAGCCAGAACAAAGGTATAGAAAGTATGCTTGAGGCTCTTCCTGAAGTTGTAAGCCAGTATCCTGATCTTGTTTACATAGTCCTGGGCGCTACGCATCCTGTAATTAAAAAGAACTTTGGAGAAGCATACAGGCAATATCTTCAGAATAAGGTCTCAGAACTTGGACTTGAAAAAAATGTAGTGTTCCATGACAAGTTTGTCGAGAAAGAAGAACTTTGCGATTATATCCTTGCCAGTGACATTTACGTATCTCCTTATCTTTCCAGAGAACAGATAGTAAGCGGTGCTCTTACCTATGCAATTGGTATGGGAAAGGCAATAGTTTCCACTCCATACTGGTATGCCCAGGAAATGCTTTCCGACAGTCGTGGATTGCTTGTAGATTTCGGGGACACAACTGGCTTTCGAGAATCTCTTTTGCACTTAATAGAAAATCCAGAAGAGTGTGATAATATGCGCAAAAAGGCATATGATTTTGGTCGAAAAATGACATGGAAAAACGTAGGTAAACAATATAATACGGTTTTCACCAGGGCTTTAAAGAACTACAGTGCCTACTCCACTATGAAAAAGTTTAATTTCCTTCCAAACCTGCTGCCTGAAGTAAAACTTGATTATCTGAAGTTATTAACCGACGACGTGGGCATTATTCAGCATACCAATCTTGGCGTACCGGCTCGTCATTACGGGTACAGTACCGATGACGTAGGCCGAGCTCTTGTTGCACTGACACAATTAATAGATAACCAGAAGAAAGCCGAGGAGTTGTGGAAATTAATTACCACATACCTGAGTTTTCTTGAACATGCCCAGACTGACACAGGTCACTTCCATAACTTCATGAGTTATAAACGGGAATTTTTGGATGAGAAAGGCAGTGAAGACACTCTAGGACGTGCTGTCTACGGGCTTGGGCATGTGGTAAGCTGCCCTTATCTGTCAAAAAATATACGCACGCTTGCCCACACTCTTATTAGTAGAGCCGGACTTGAGATGGAGAAACTTATCTATCCAAGGGCAAAAGCATATACAATGTGCGGTTTGTATGAAATGCTCAGGACTGGTGTGGACGCCGATGAGTTTGAAATGGTCTTCAACTCGCGTAGGGATGCGGTCAAGTCCATAGACTCCCTTATAAGTAAAGATACATTTGAGTCCATATTTATCAACCATGCGAACTCTCTGGTAGACCTGTATGAGGCTAACCGTAAAGAAGACTGGAACTGGTTCGAACCTACCGTAACCTATAGTAACGCAAAACTCAGTGAGTCTCTTTTACTGGCGTACAATTACACCAAGGACCGTACCTATCGGAAGGTCGGTCTTGCAACCCTTGACTTTCTTACTGAGATTCAATGGAAAGGCGACTTTTTTGACATGGTCGGAAACCAGGGCTGGTACTCTTACAATGGGGAAAAGCCTATTTTTGACCAGCAGCCTATTGAAGCAGGTTATCTGACTCAAGCTTATGTTTCAGCTTATGAGATTGTACGTGACAGAAAATATCTGGAACTTGCAAGATATTCTTTTGAATACTTCCTTGGAAGAAATCGTTTGCAAACTGTTATGTATGATTATTCCACAGGCGCGGTCTGTGATGGACTCAACCGCGATGGTATGAATTGTAACCAGGGTGCGGAATCCATAGTTTGCTTCCTCATGGCTTTAAGCTCTTTAAACAAGCACATAAATAAAGCTCTCAATACGATACTGCAATCCAGGGTGAGCGATGAGATTGATGATGAAACCCTGCAGAAAAGAAAGAGCTTTTTGTCAGCAAATCAGGTAGAGTGAGAGAAGAAAATAAAAGTTATGATCTTGGGATTGAGAAAATAACATATCTGAAGTAAAAATAACATATCAAAGTAAAAAATAGCATATCTGAAGTAAGAGAACAACGTAATCTGAAGATAAGAGAATCTAATATTGGGGATGAAAGAATAATATGATATGGAAAGACCATGGGGAGTTATTTGTAAGATACAATCGGAATCCTATATTAACCGTTGACGATTGGCCTTATCGGGCCCACTCAGTTTTTAACCCTGCAGCTGCTATAGTTGACGGTATAACCCTGTTACTGGTCAGGGTTGAAGATCACAGGGGCTTTTCTCACTTTACAATAGCAAGGAGTGAAAACGGAATTGATGGCTGGGAAATTGATCCTGAACCGACCTTTGCTCCGGATCCTGTAAACTATCCTGAAGAGATATACGGTATCGAAGACCCACGCATAACCTATATAGACGAGATAAAAAAATGGGCTGTGGCATATACAGCTTTTTCGGATTCCGGTCCCTTAACTGCACTTGCCTTTACCGAAGATTTCCGGAATTATGATCGAATAGGAGCTACTATGCCTCCTGAAAACAAGGACGCTGCAGTTTTTCCTGTAAGGTTTAACGGCAGATGGGCAATGTTACACAGGCCTGTATCTAGCATTGCGGGTGCAAAAGCAAATATCTGGATTTCCTTTTCGCCTGATATGAAATATTGGGGAGATCATGAGGTTCTTCTGTATGCCAGAGAAGGTGGGTGGTGGGACGCGAATAAAATAGGCCTGTCCCCACAGCCAATCCGTGTATCTGACGGATGGTTAATTATGTACCATGGAGTACGTCAGACAACGGCTAAGGCAAGTTATAGGCTAGGACTTGCCCTTCTTGATCCTGAAGACCCTACAAAAGTACTTCACAGATCTGAAGGTTGGGTTTTCGGGCCGCGTGAAATGTATGAACGCAGTGGAGACGTCAATGATGTTGTTTTCCCCTGTGGATGGGTCCTTGTAGGCGATGAAATTCGCATCTACTACGGGAGTGCGGATACTTCCGTGTCGTTAGCTACCGCAAACGTGCGAGATGTCTTGAAATATATTCACGAATGTCCTGAGAAACAATGTCCTGATGAATACTGCAGGTGGTTTGAAGAGGATATAGAAAGTTCCACTGATCCGAAAAGAGGTTATTTAAAATTGAAATAAAATTAAAAATAAGTTAAAAATAAAGTTAGGATTAAAATTAAAAACAAGTTAAAAATAAGTTAAAATAAAATTAAAAGCTAATTTTTAAAGCTCTAAATTAAATACTAAAAGACGAAACGTAAAAAATAAAGTTTGGGGATGTAAGTGATTTTGGGGGTATTAATATAAGAATTGCAATGTTGTCTCCGATTGCTTGGAGCACTCCACCTAAAAAGTATGGTCCCTGGGAATCTATTGTATCTTTATTAACTGAAGGATTGGTAAAAAGGGGTATTGACGTCACACTGTTTGCAACATCAGATTCTCACACAATGGCGAAGCTTCATGCTATTTGTCCAAGACCCTATGAAGAAGATAAGGATATAATAATAAAAGTGTATGAAGGACTGCAGATCTCAGAAGTTTTCGAGAGGGCAAAAGAGTTCGATATAATCCATAACCATTTCGATTATCTTCCTCTGACCTACAGTGGGCTTGTCGATACGCCTGTTGTAACAACAATACACGGTATTTCTTCACGGAAAATTTTGCCTGTATATAAAAAGTACAATAATAGAACTTTTTACGTATCCATAAGTGATGCTTACCGATGCCGCGATCTGGACTATATAGCAACTGTTCGGCACGGAATTGACATAGAAAGCTTCCACTTCAATGAAAAACCACAGGATTATTTACTCTTTTTATCACGCCTGCATAAAGACAAAGGCGTAAGAGAAGCAATTGAAGTTGCAAAAAAGACAGGTAGAAAACTTAGAATTGCTGGTTTCATTGCGGACCAGACTTATTTTGAAAAAGAAGTTCAGCCCTTCATAGACAATAAACAGATCATTTATGAAGGGCATATTGATCATGAGTTTAAGAAGGAACTCCTGTCAAATGCCTATGCTTTGCTGCACATGATTAATTATGAAGAGGCTTTCGGAATTGGCGTAGTTGAAGCTATGGCCAGCGGTACACCGGTAATTGCAATGAACAGAGGTTCAATGCCTGAACTTATCCGGGATGGGGAGACTGGGTTTCTCGTCAATAGCATTGAAGAAGCTGCCGAAGCTGTACAAAAACTTGGCTCCATATCCCGCAAAACCTGCCGGGAAAGCGTGGAAAAACGTTTTTCGGTTGACAGGATGGTAGATGATTACATTAAAGTGTATAAGACCATCCTCGAAAAATGCAAACGTGAAGAAGAAAGGCCCTGGGGCTTTTATGAAGTGCTCAGGCAGAGGCCTGGATATAAGGTCAAAAGCCTCACTATCCTTCCTCAGGGTGAAATCTCACTCCAGCGCCATTTTCATAGAAGCGAGCACTGGTACATAATTAGTGGAGAAGGACTTGTAACTAAAAATACAAGTCAGATCAGGGTTCTTCCTGGAGATTCGGTCGATCTTCCGGTGAACGAGGTACATAGAATTAAGAATATAGGCGGTCAAAACCTTGTTTTTATCGAGATCTCTCAGGGAGACTATCTTGGAGAAGATGATATTGAAAGACTTGAAGACAAATATGGGAGAGCTTGAGTAAATTTGTGTATATCTAAAATGTTTCCTTTTTATAACAGAATGTTTATTTCTTACAACAGAACGTTTCTTTTTTACAATAGAATGTTCCCTTTTTACTATGTTTCTATTTTTTTCCGCATTTCTTCAGATTTTTAAGAATTTTCCCTTTTATAAGATCCCTCTTTTTACATTTCTGCCTCAACTAATAAAAAATTTAATCAGGACATTCTGAATTGTTATAGCAATTCTTCACCTGAGCCGCTACTTCCTCACCCAGCCTTTCAGAGACATTTTCTATAAAAAGCTCGATATACTCGAGTGGTACGCAGCCAAGGCTTTCTTCTCCTGATAAAATGAGCCTGACAAGGTACTCAAGGTCATATCGAGTTAGTAGTTTTATTCTCCTGAGAAAATCCTGAGCATCTTTTGCATAGTGGTTTGCCAGCGGAGGAAGTATGGAACGATAAGCCATTCCTGAGCCTGAACAGAGATATCCTTCGCACTCCGGTGCAACGGCTTTTAGAATGCCAATGTCCGTTTCTGAGAGTAGTCTTGCCATAATGATCACCATTGATAAATTAATTTATGTTTCGGAGATGTTTCAGAGATATATAGATGCATTAGAATTATATTTCAGATACAGTAGATGCATGCGGCTGGAATTTCAGACATCGAACACATACAAATTAAATAAATACAAACGGTATTTCAGGGCTTTTCTCTTATATGAGAATGATCCTGTTTTTCTGATATTTAATTATAAGGATGCATAATCACATGACAGAATACAGTTAGATGATTTTATAGGTAAACCCAAAACCATATAAGTCAAGAGTAAACAATTCTAAGTTTAGCCTTTTTTCAAGAAGGACTAAGAGTAAAATTTGAGGATTTCCGAATGATTTGCTATTGTTCGGGTTGCCTCTGGTTTTAACAGTACAGCCTTTATTTACAGCCGGAATTTCACTTTGTACCTCCTGGATTACTCGTACCTCAACATCTCACTTTGTGTTTTATCATAACTCAAGTTTCATGAGGTCTTCGGCAATAATGACTTCTCCTTCAAAATACTCTTTCAGGCGGTGCACTGCTTCTCTTTCGTGCCCCCGCATCTCCGGATAGAAATGTGTAAGGCAGATGCTTCCGATTTCGTTATTATACTCTTCCAGGATGTCGGCAAGTGAGCTGGGAGTAGTATGGTTTGTGACTTTCATTCCTGAAGGAAAAGAGCACTCGTGGATTAGGAGATCGGCCTCGGCTGCAAGGTCCATAACATCCCTGGAGGGTTCGGTGTCTGCGGAATAAACGAATTCCCCGTCTTCTCCAGTCACGCGGTAAGCCAGCGTTGGAACGCTATGTGTGGTTGCCGTACAGCTAATCTCACAGTCGAATCCCTCGGGAGTAAATTCTTTTCCCGGGACGAGCTCAATGATATCTACATCCACTTCTTTCTGAAGATATTCATAAGCGTCAATCACTTTTGAAAACCACTCTTCGGTTCCTTCAGGCCCGTAGATCTTCATACTCGTGTTTCCACGGAGCCAGTTTGCCTTAATGAGAGGATGCAGGTCAGCCACGTGGTCAAGGTGAAGGTGCGAAAGCAATACCGTATCCACTTCAGTGTGGGAAACACCAGCTTCAGGAAACCTGTTCAATACGCCACTTCCGCAATCGATAAGTAAAGGCTTTTCCTCAAGTCTCACAAGCACTCCGGACTGTACCCTATTCTTCTGCGGGATCGAAACTCCAGTGCCAAGAAATGTTATTTCCATGAGTTAGAGAATAAACTTTAAATAATTTAACTCTATTTAAAGCATGTCCGTATAAGGAATCTTTGCGGCTCAAAAAAACCTGCTTTTTTTCAAAGCGCGAGGGTTGCCCAGCCCGGTCAAAGGCGCCGGACTTAAGATCCGGTATCGAAGGATTTCGTGGGTTCGAATCCCACCCCTCGCATCAAACTTTTTGGGATATATACAATGTCAAAAATTATACGTAACCGTGAAAAGTAACAACAATATAGTTGGAAAGTGCTCTCTCTAAAATTAATTCTCATATAGCGTTTTATTCATAAAGTAAGTAAAAATTTTTTTTGGACTTTAGTGCAAAGATGATGCCAATATGTTTTATAAATTTATTTTTATTTTATCTATTTTTACAAGGATTTTACATATGAAAATCCAGACTATCGCTCGTAGTCAGATGACCAGGTAAATCCCAGAA
>DAQQ01000058.1:0-11103 GCA_002508465.1 Methanosarcina sp. UBA7
ACTAGGAGTTATAGTTGCAAATGATGTATGCCAAGACAGAAACGACATGTATCAATTGAAGCCTCAAATTGAAATGGTGGAAGAAAATTGTGGTTTATTAAAAGTAGGCACTAAGCTATGTGCAGACACTGGATACTATAGCGGAAACAACATACATTATTTGAACGATAAAAAATTGGATCCATATATTCCAGAGAAAGAAGTAACTAAAACAATAACAGAAAACGTCGAAGATGTTAGGTTCGATATTAGTAATTTTGAATATAATGAAGAAATTGATGAATTTATTTGTCCTGAAAATTAAAGATTGAAGTTTTTGCGTGAAGGTTATGAGAAAGAAAGGAGGAGAAAGTACAGAATTTACAAGGGAACAGAATGTCAAAAATGTGAATTTACCAAAAATTGTACAAAAAGAAAGGATGGAATTAGACAGTTAAAAATAGCTGAATTTTCAAAAGAAAGAAAGCAATTAGCAGATAAAATGAAAACAGAAGAAGCAAAAGAAATATACAGGCAAAGGCAGCAGGTAGTAGAACCTGCAATTGGAAACTATAAAGAGAATCTTGGGTTTAGAGAATTTCTCACAAGGGGAATAAAATCAGTCAGAAATGAATTTAATTTGATATGTACAGCAGTTAACTTAAAGAAAATATGGATTTACTCAAATAAAAACGAGATCATTAGAAAGGTAAATGGAATAAATGGAACTTTTCACTTTAAGACCTGAGTAATAAGGAATAGAAAAAAATCTCATAAGAAAGTTCTAATTTACAGCAGACGATATTATTTTCATTACTGACAGTAATTGTCGGACAGCCTCCTTGCAGCGGGGTGCGCCAGCGCAACTTTGATTTTTATCTAATTGTTTTTTATTAAATAAAAGATAAAACGGATAAAAAAGGGATCTATTTTTGGAAATTTAGTTTCTGAAAAGAGATTCTTCAAGCCAGTGAGCAGTATTGAAATTATGTGACTGTAACCTTGGTAAATCTCCATCTAGCTATAAGAAACATTATTGTAGCGAAAACCAGAAGTGCAATAAAAGAAGTAACAGCCTCTCCTTGCGTGTAAGTGTAACGAATGCCTATTGACGAAAAATCACTTCCTATTGCAAAATACCTGATCCCACTGACCAGATGGGTAAGTGGATTGATTGTGGATAGCACTCGGAGAAGAGGAGGAAAAGAGTTAGCCGGATAAAGTGCATTGCTCGTGAAGAAAAAAGGCATGGTTAGCAGAGTTATTACTGCTTGCATCCCTTCCGGACTTTCCATAGTTATTGCGATTGCGGCTGACAGGAAAAGAAATCCCAGTGAAAATGCTCCTATAAAAAGTGCGATTCCAATCAGTGAAATCAAAACCTGTGTTGCTGTGTAGCCTTCAAAAAACTTGACTCCAAGTAGAAGTCCAAAACCCAATATAACAGCTGCCTGGATGAAGGACTTTGTCATAGCTGAAAGCCCTATCCCTACGATTATATGGATTCTTGGCAGAGGACTTGAAAGAGTCTCACGCATAAGCCCCCAATTTTTGTCAAACAACAGTACTGTCCCCCCAAAAAGGCTTGTAAAAAGCGTGGTCATTGCAATAACACCTGCACCTATAAAAGTCAGGTAGCCCACAGCCCTTACTCCGGGAACAGCCGGCATTGTTGCAGTCAGTCTATCAAAATTGTTTGACATTGCTACCCCGAAGAAAGCTAACCAGAGTGCAGGCTGGACAAGGGAAGTAAATAGGAGAGTGCGAAATCGGACAAACCTCAGCATATCTCGCCAGTATATAGTAAGAAAGCCTTTATGCATTTTTTAACGCCCTCCTGGTTTTACCACTGCGGTTTTTTCGGTTCCGGTATCCCTGAGCTCCCTGCCTGTATAGTGGACAAAAACGTCATCCATTGATGGCTTTTTGAGGTTTACGGCCCTGATCTTAATTCCCCCGTTTCGAAGTTTGTCCATGATCTCAGGTAACAGGTAGGTACCGTCCACATTGACCATGACAATTATTCCTTTCGATTTGTTTCTAACCCCTCTTACAGTACTGAGTTTTTTCAGAATATCTGAAGCTTCCTGGTTATCGCTTGTTTCCAGATATATAATATCCTGGCCAAGTGCGTTTTTTAACTCCCAGGGCTTACCTGAGGCAATTATCTGTCCGTGGTCTACAATACTTATATAATCGCTGAGCTGGTCGGCTTCGTCCATGTAATGAGTTGTCAGGAAAATGGTTGTGCCCTGCCGGTTTATGTCCCGCACATAATCCCAGATTCTTATTCTTGTCTGAGGGTCAAGCCCGATTGTAGGCTCATCCATGAAAAGCACTTTCGGACGGGTCATCAATCCTCTTGCAATCTCAAGCCTGCGCTTCATTCCACCGCTCAGATATCTTGTCAGAACATCTCTCTTTGCTTCAAGCTCGACCAGATTGAGTAATTCATCCACACGCGCCTGCCTTTGAGCTTTTGGCATAGAATAGAGTCTTCCGTGGTATTCTAGAATCTCCCTTACAGTCATGTCTCTATCAAGAGTCAACTCCTGAAAAACAATCCCTATTGATTCCCTTACTTTTTCAGGCTCGGTTCTCAAATCGTGACCTGCAATAATTACCCTCCCTTTCTGCATGGGCAGGAGGGTAGTAAGAACATTGATTACAGTACTCTTTCCCGCTCCATTTGGTCCGAGAAACGAGAAAATTTCCCCTCTCCGGACTGCAAAACTGATATTATTGACTGCCTTTACCTCACCAAAAAAATATTCGAGGTCATTTACTTCTATGATATTGTCTCCCAGAACCAATACCCCATCTGCTCCTATCTATAAAGGAAATTAAACTTTCACTGATAAATAAGTATTTTGCCGGGTTTCTACAGAAAGTAAACTGGTTGATGAATCTGGACAAAACTATAGATTAGTATTGAAAGTCATAGAATGAATTCATAAGGGCTACTGGAAAGGAATATTTAGTGAAACGGTCCTTTCGAGAACCTGAGTGGGGACAAAGGCAGCAAAAATTATTTGCATAAGAGGAGAAAAATAAAACAAACAGATTAGCAGGTAATCTGTCAATGATTGAAAAGATTATCTGGGTTATAGTTTGCAGAACTTCAGGCATGTTTCTAGAGACTCAAAAAAGAATGTTAGGAGAACTATATACGGATTACGAAGAAACTTTAAAGAAGTATCACTATGTCCTCGAAAGAGGATATCCTCATCCCCTTGGGGCAACGCCTGATGAAGATGGAGTGAATTTTTCTATTTATTCCGAACATGCAGATTACATTGAACTTCTACTTTTTGATAAACATGATGACCTGAAACCTGCCCTTGTCCTTTCCACAGATAAAGTTGGAGAACTTACTCATCCTGGAAATATTGAGAATTTAGTTAAAATTTCCAATGATATTGAAAACACTGAAGCCACAAGTATTGCCCTTAATAAAACCTTTCACTTCTGGCACGTGTATGTACGTGGCCTGAAACCTGGAGTCCACTATGCATATCGAGTAGGTGGTCCTTTTAGTCCCTCCAGAGGATACTGTTTTGACGGAGACAAGGTCCTGATAGATCCTTATTCTAAAGGAAATAACAAAACACTCTGGAACAGAGAGAGAGCCTGCATACCAGGAGATAACCTTGCTTTTTCTATGCGTAGCGTGGTAATTGATATGTCCCATTACCAGTGGGGAAATAATAGTCACATAAATTCAGAGGAGATATACGAGACTCCTGGAACGGGCGAAAAGCTTTACAGAAAAAAAAGGCTGCAAGAACTGAATGAAACTATCATCTATGAGCTACATGTAGGTGGATTTACCAGATCTCCAACGTCGGAAGTTACAGCACCAGGTACATTTTCAGGAGTAATTGAAAAAATTCCATATCTCAAGGAACTTGGTATTACAGCTGTAGAATTAATGCCTGTCTTTGATTTTGATGATGCAACAAGCCTTGACGGAAGAAAACAATACTGGGGCTATGACCCAATATGTTTTTTTGCGCCTCATAGCGGCTATTGTGTGAATCCTGAGTATGGAGCTCATATGGAAGAATTCAGGGACATGGTCAGGGCTTTGCACAAAGCTGGAGTTGAGGTAATTCTTGATGTGGTCTTCAACCATACAGCTGAAGGAGACAACCTGGGTCCGGTATTTTCTTTCAAGGGTATAGACAACAGCATCTATTATCTCCTGGAAACTGACAAGCAGTACTATAGCAATTACTCAGGTTGTGGAAACACCGTAAGCTGCAACCATCCGATTCCACAAAAGCTGATAGTTGACTGCCTTAACTATTGGGTAAAAGAGATGCATGTTGATGGTTTCCGTTTTGATGAAGGCTCTATCCTTTCGCTGGATACTGATGGAAAGGTTATGAAATATCCTCCTGTTATATGGCAGATTGAACTGGACGATGCTCTCGGATATATAAAAGTGATTGCTGAAGCATGGGATGCAGCTGCACTCAACCAGGTAGGATACTTCCCAGGTCCAAGGTGGGCTGAATGGAACGGTTATTATCGAGATGAGATCCGGCACTTTGTAAGAGGAGATCCCGGACTTGTAGAAAGGGTTGCAAGCCGGATTGCAGGAAGCCCTGATCTTTACGAATCCGAATCGAGGCTTCCGATCAATAGTGTTAATTTTGTGACGTGCCATGATGGGTTTACACTTAACGACCTTGTTTCTTATAACTACAAACACAATGAAGCTAACGGGGAAAATAACAGGGATGGAATTGACAATAATTTGAGCTGGAATTGCGGAGTTGAGGGGGAGACTGAAGATCAAGAAATCGAAACCTTGCGGGAAAGGCAGATCAAAAATTTCGCTGTAATTCTATTGCTGTCCATAGGGGTTCCGATGATTTGCATGGGAGATGAAGTCAGACGTACTCAGAAAGGCAACAACAATGCTTATTGCCAGGACAATGAGACCAGCTGGTTTGACTGGGACTTAGTAGAGAAAAATCGTGATATGCTCCGCTTCTGGAAATTGATGATTGATTTTCGGAAACGCCATACTACCATCCTTCGCCCCCGATATTTTACAGATAAGGAAAACGAACGTGGGCTGAAAGATATTTCCTGGCACGGGTGCAAGCTCTATAGTCCAGGCTGGGACGACCCTTATGCAAGAGCCCTTTCTTTTACCATGGGAGAACCAGGGGACGAAGAAGATATACATGTTATGATGAACATGTACTGGGGACCTCTTGAGTTCGAGATTCCAGAACTTAAAGGTACAGGTAGAAGCTGGTATAGGGCAGTCGACACATTTATACCTTCTCCTCAGGAAATTGCCGGAGCCGGAGAAGAAATTCAGGTCAATGGGAACAGCTACACCGTGAAGGGAAGGAGTGTAGTTGTGCTAATTTCAAAGTGATTATCTTAAAAACGGACTACAGTGAAGAAATTCCGGGTACAGGAAAAAATTGAAGCTTTAAAATTAGTGTGACGAACTGTCTGTTGATCTTTTATATACCTCTATAACATCCTGAACTGACTCAAAGATATGGTCTTTACCAATCATTTTAGTTATTCCGTCTCTATCCAGTTCACTCATCACAGGCTGTAATACTTCACTTAATACAAGAGTAATGCCTAGTTTTTGGAGCTGGGCATATACTTTTTTGAGCGTCTCTGCAGAGGTGAAATCGATATCTCCAATGTTTGTGGCAGAAATGCAAAACCATTTAAGTGAACCACTTTTTCTGGCAAGTCCCATTATCTCTTCCGTGAAGCGGTCTTCGTTAGCAAAGTAGAGGTTTGAGCCAAACCGGTAGATTAACAGACCTTCAACAGCTTGCTGCCCACTTTCGAGTGGAACTGTTTTCATGGCTCCTCCGGCCTTTGGGACAAGAAGCAGGTTAAGTGGCCTGTAACTGTGGCGCAGGTGAGCAATGATTGAGAGTACAATAGCTATAATAATTCCCTGCTCGACGCCAATAATTACAACCGTCATAGCTGTTATCAAGGCGACAACGAACTCGACAGGCCTCTGTCTGTGAAGAGCAGTCATCCCTTCTATGTCGATAAGGTGCAAACCAATAAGGAATACCATCGATGAGAGTACAGCTGTAGGTAAATAGGCAAATTGCCTGGTAAAGAATAACAGGACTATCAGAACAGTGAAGACCGTTGTGAGCTGAGTAAGCTGGGTTCTCCCTCCGGCACTTTTGATCATTTCAGTCTTGGTTGGGCTGCCGTTGACAACGAAAGTCCCTGATATCCCTGCTACTGCATTAGCAAGGCTCAGTCCGATGAGATCTGTATTTTCATTGAAAGTCTCGGAAAACTTCATAGCATAAGCACGAGATGTTGCAGCACTCTGGGCAAGAATAATAATAAAACAAGCCATGGATATGTTAAAAATTTGGGGGAAGTTCAAAAGCGAAATTTGGGGAAAAGAAAGATGCGGCAGACCTTCTGGTATTGTGCCGAGGATGGTAATCCCATATGAAGAAAGGTTCAATATCCAGCTTGCAGCAATTGTACCAAAAATCACGAATAGTGAACCTGGAAATTTGTACCTGATCCTTTCGCTAAGAACAATAACCCCGATTACAGATAATGAGACCAGGAGTGTTGGAGTATTTGTAAGAGAGAGGTTTCTTAATAAAGATAGGATTTGCACAGGTGTTCCATCTGATCCTGAAGGTATCCCAAGCATCCCGCTAAACTGTGATATAGAAATATAGATACCAACGCCTGTGAGAAATCCTATCAGAACAGTGTGGGAGAGGAAGTCAGCGAGAAAACCAAGCTGGAACAAACCTCCAAAGAGAAGCAAGATTGCTACGATTAGAGCGATCGTACTCGCATATGCAACATATTGGGGAGATTCTGGCGTGGCTATTGTTATTAGTCCGCTTGCTATAATTGCCGCAGTTGCGGAATCGGCACCAACGACAAGATGGCGGGATGAACCAAAAATAGCAAAGGCTACCATTGGAAGCAAAATTGTATAGATTCCAGTAACTATAGGCATGCCTGCAATCTTAGTGTATCCCATGACTTCGGGAATGGCAAACGCTGCGAATGTTATCCCTGCAGTGATTTCCAGGGGTATTTGTTTGGCTTTGAGAGGTAATATTCCCTGAAAAAGGGGAAAGTGAAAAGATCTTCTGGAATTCTGTGCAGGTTTCATGTTCGTTCTGATCTCCTCATAGTAAGGTAATTTTTGATTGAAGCCAGTGAATAACGGACATATCGAACCAGCCTAATTATCCGCCTGCACTTTTGTAGGCTTTTAATCTGATCTTGCAGATCACACATTAATATACAGTTTAAATTACAGTTGTTGACTGGTTTCGATTGGTTTTTATCTTTCTTTTTTCAATGATTTCTGGCTATTCTACTGGAAACTTTTCTTTTAATGTTATTATAACTATGTGCTTGAGGTACGGAATCTAATACAATCGGGTTTTGGTTCAAATTCTGGACAAGTTAAAGGTTTGATGCTATTGTTTTCTCAGTTCAACCGCTTAAGTCCTATTTATTTTTCGTGATGCATCTTTTGAGTCGTGCATTGGCAGTTGGTTGATATTTTGTCTTTGAGTATTTTTGCTCAGTTACACACATTTTCTAAGCTTACCCGCTTACAGGAAATTGAGTGTAGACAAATCAGAAAATGAAAGCGGAAAGCGAATGTGTTAGTACTCTGGATAATATTAACTGATTATTGAGTGACCACCATCTTTTGAATATGAAGTGAATATAATAGTTCGAGTCAAAGTAATAGTTCGAGTCAAAGTTTATATTCATTCAAAATAATAAATTAAAAACTCAAAAGTATAATGGCAAAGGCTAACAAAGTTCTATTGAACTGCCAGTCAGACAGCAATTTATGAGAAAAGCCAGTTGAATACTTTGTGGGGCAATACAATTATTGTATACTAAAGGGGGAGTTAAATGATAGAGATTATGCAGGGTTTGCCGGAAAATGTCGTAGCAGTCAATGTAAGTGGAGAGGTAACTGGAGAAGACTACAAAAATGTGTTAATTCCTGCTGTTGAAGAAAAAATCCAGAAGTATGGGAAGGTTCGTATTCTTTATCACATGGATAAGGAACTCGAATGGTTTACCCTTAATGCCATGCTGGAGGATGCTAAGGTTGGCATACTGCACCTTGCAGCTTTTGAAAAGATTGCAGTTGTCTCAGACGTAGACTGGATGAGTACTGCCGTTGAAATCTTTAAGTTTATTGTTCCTTTTCCAGTGAGAACCTATAAGATCGAAGAGCTTCCTGACGCAAAGGCCTGGATCAGTGAATGAAAGTCCAAGCTACCACAATCAACTTTGGATAATAATTCAGTTTTTAGTGAATTTGAGGATTCCCTTTGATTACGTTTTTATCTTTTGGTTACTTTTCTCAGTAACTAAACTTCAGGGTCTGGAATTGAAATGATTAAAAATTAAAAAGATAATTAAATGATCAAATCGACCTTCTGCAGATGTCTTGACGAAAATAACATTTTTCCAGCTATCGTTTTTGGGCATTTGCTCAATAATTTGCAATTATTATTCAACTGAAACTTCCGGAAATAGAGGTTAGAAGCTTTCAATGAAGGAATAAAATTGGAAGTGAAGAATATTTCAAAAACATATGCTTAAATAAGTAGGACAATTTTCAAAAAAACGATAGCAAGAAAAATTGTGAAAATTGAATGGGCATCTGAGGGAAATCAGATTAAAGGATATCAGGAACTTTTTTCGTTTTTCTTAAATCGTTCCTGTTATTTACTTTTCATTGCGGTGGGATTAGCACCTTATCTATTTGATAAATTACCCCATTGTTGGCTAGGATATCGGCTTTTGTTATGTTTGCGCCTCCAACCTTAATGCCATTAGCAGTCACATTGACAGTGAGTTCTCCTCCTTCAAGTGTCTTGATACTTGTCATGTTTTCAATATCTTTTTTCATCAGTATCTTACCAGCAACAACATGGTAAGTTAAGACCTTTTTCAGTTCCGTAGTATTATTCGTAAGCGCAGGAACCGTACCTTCCGGAAGTTCGGCAAAGGCTTTATCAGTTGGAGCAAAAACAGTATAAATTCCTTCTTCAGCTAGAGGCTTCTCAAGTCCTGCAACATTTATGAGCTGAACAAGGGTTACGAAGTTTTTATTGGCTAATGTTTGCATGATATTTTGATCACTTTTCTCTACAACATTTGCAGCTTCTTGAGGTACCCCCTCAGCTTCCTTTGTTACATTCTTGCTTTCATTCTCTACTTTTTTAGTTTCATTTTCCGGTGCTTTTTGTGCACAACCGGAAGCAAATAACATTAATGAGATGATCATCGATATAACAAGCATAGTACCAAAAAGCTTTGTTTTCCCCAAAATCACTACCTCCGTTCGTATAGCATGTACGATGGAAATATATCCCCAATGAATAATATATATCGACCTTTATATATTTTGCCTTTAACATGCTACAATTGTCCTGAAATACATTCTCAAAAAATTTTCGTTTTCTTCATATATTCGAATTAAATCTCTGAAGGACAGCGCCAAATATAACCGATATTTTGGCGAATTATTTCTTACGATGCCTTTTTGAATCAAAAAAGATTTTGAATCAAATATGGCTTTCAAAAATACAATTAAAAAAATTAAATTTTATCTTATTTATCTGAATTTGTCTTAATTTACCTGAATTAATCTCAATTTCTCTGGATTTATCTTATTTATCTTAACTAAGTTATTAAAACAAAACAACTGGTTGAGACTTATTGATATAACAGAGAACAAGAATTTTATTATCAAAGTTGCAGAAGACAAGTCACTTGAAAATAATATACTCCCTCAGGTCCGATTTCAGAATCCTTTCAATCTCTTCCCAGTTGCTGTCTCTGGTTTCGGTAAACATGTACCCGAAGTAGCCGCGTTTTTCGTGATCCGCTTTTCTGAGTTCCAGGGGTTTTTCGAAGTCCGAAAGCAGTTTTTCGTAATTAAAAACCTTTACTTCTTTCAAGTCGATGTCTTCTGATTTGTTAAGCATAACAAGGCAGAAGCTCTTTCCCTCTTTATCAGCAAGAACCTTGTCCCAGTCCGGTTCAAGCTGTTCCAAAAAGTACCTGTAAGTGTTAATCCCATATGCAAAATATGCAATATCAGTCACGCACAGGCCAGCAAAACGCATAGGGTTCAGTTCAATCGGCTGGATTCGTCTGTCTTCAGCTATGCGAAGTTCCAGATGAAGGGGAAAATTTATGAGCCCGGCCAGTTTTCCTATTTCGTTTAAAAGGTCCTCAATGGCTTCCCTGTAGGTTTCTATAACCTTTTTCGAAGTGAAATATATCCTGTCACTGACATCGTTTTCCGAAGAAAAGATATGTTTGAAGATATTGAGGACTACAGGCTTTCCTGCACGATTGAAATAAGCATCAACCGCAAACTCGTCTCCTTCGATATTTCCTTCTATTATGAAATTCTCCACATTCAGAACCGAAGCCGGGTAGAGCTTTTTGATTTCTTCAACTTCAGCCTTTATGGATTTCAAAACCGAATCCCATTCTTCGTTGGTGGAAACCTTATGCACCCCAAGGCTGAAAAACCCCACAGCAGGCTTTATGATGAACGGCTTTTCGATTTCTTCAACCCGGATTTCGTCCAGTTCTTCAAATTTAACACTCTTGAAATATAATTCGGGGTAAAGCCTTTGTAGCAGCTCTCTGAACTTAACTTTGTTCTTAAAAAGCTCGATTTTCTCAGGTAGGCCTGTAAAGCCCAAATTTTCCGAAATCCAGCCAACTGAGTTTTCTGAATTGGAATAAAGAGTACACTCACCCTTTTCTTTTATTAATTCGATAAATTCAGCTTCTTCAAGAAGGTTTAGCTTTTTTTCAGTCTTCAGTCCGGCTGCCATTTCATTTTTTAAAACAGGAATCTGTAATTCCGCAGCGGTATTTTTTAGGAATTCGGAGACGTAGGGGTGGTCGAGGATTAACATTTTCTTTAACCTTTCTTATTGTCTTTTAATTTGAAACCTGAAACCAGATAATAGAGAGGTTAGTAATATTTGTTGTGGACTTACTCCGGGAACTATAAGTATTAACAATAATAAAACAAATGTAAAAACTAAAAAATTTCATGGGGAATAAAAA
>DAQQ01000118.1:0-20353 GCA_002508465.1 Methanosarcina sp. UBA7
AAGTACTTATAAACCTCACCCGAGTCCAGTACTGAAGTCAGAGTGGATTTTGTTTTGAGCTGCTCGGCAATGGTTGTGATCTTGCCTGCGGTCTTCTTTGCATCAAAGCTAACATACACAACACAGGTTGCATTGTTTGTAAAATCAAACACTACAGGTTTTCCGTTTGTAACCTGTGCCTTTGAAAGTTCCTTGACCTGGACATTAGTTTGAGGTTCAGGGGAGCCACCGCCTCCACCGCCACCACCGCTACCACCGCCACTACTGTGGCCGCCTCCGTCATCATCGTCATCATCATCTGAACTGCTTTCTGCTGTAACGGTTATTGTAGCAGTTTTTGAGGCAGTTCCGTTTTCATTGATTGCAGTTAAGTTAACGGCATAAGTTCCGGGGTTAGTGAACACGTAAACAATGCTTGGATCCGTAGACTCTACAGTTCCGTCATTGCCAATATCCCAGTTCCTTGAGGTTGCGTTTTGTGACAGGTCGGTAAGCAGAACCGAAAGAGGAGCATAGCCGCTTGTTACATTGGCATTAAAGTTTGCAACAGGAAGAATTTTATATTCCTCTGCAATAATTTGCACATTTGCTGAGGAAGTATCATTTCTGTTGCTCGCTGTCAAAGTGACATTATAGGTTCCCGGCTTCTCGTACACATGTACAAAACTCTTATTGGTATTGTCCGGTTTTCCATCACCATCAATGTCCCAGCTTATTGAGGTTGCATCCTGTGAATGATCCGTAAATTGAACTGTGAGAGGAACAAAACCCTTCGTGGGACTGACATCGAGTTTTGCGACAGGCAGTACTATACGTATCAGTGGGTAGTTATCCGTAACATTACCGTTGGCTGAAACGTAGGGAATATCAATAATACCGTCACTGTTGTTGTCCTTGTCAGCGTTAGTATCTGAGAAACCCATAAGTGATGGAGTTCCCCAGAAATTGCCTCCAATATTTGGCCCATTCATTATATTTTTACCTAAAATTTTTTCAGTATACCAGATGCTTCCGTTATTTCTAATGTTTGCATTGTTGATATTTTCAAAACAGTTATTGTAAACTCTGTTTGGATAACTTCTGGGACACATATAAATTCCATTACCATTCGAACTAATGTTATTGCCTGAGATTTCGTTGTTTCCAGAAGAATCGAAGGAGATACCTTCGTTGTTGTTATAAACTGTGTTCTTAGAAATGATATTATTGGTACAAAGCGAGAAGAACAGTCCAGATTCAGTGCAATCGGTAACCATATTATTAGAAAGCATGTTATTTACTGCTCCAAGCAGGCTGATACCTCTCACATTACTCTGCAATGTGTTGCTGACCAGGTAACTATTATTGGAACTAGCCATATAGATACCATATCTGGAATTTAAATTTGCGGTGTTACTGGTAAGGTTATTTTCACTTGAGTTCTCAAGAACAATACCGTCATTATTGTTAGAATTCACAGTATTGTCTAAGAGTGTATTTTTACTGGATAACGAAACTAAATAGATACCTCTGTTGTTCAAGGATGCATTATTGTTGGATATATTATTACTGGTTGCATTATCCAGCGCAATTCCGCTAGCTGAGTTTGAAGTTACTTCATTATTCTCTAGAATATTATTATTGGCTCCACGCTCCACAATAATACCATTAGTGTTTAAAGTTACTTTATTTCCTGAAAGCGTGTTTCCGCTGGATGTGTAGGATACGTAAAAACCTCTGTCATTGTTATATGCATTGTTATTTATCAGCTTGTTATTTTCAGAGTACCTAATAGCTACTCCGTATTGACAGTTTGAAATTGTGTTATTTTGTAGAGTGTTACCTTTACAGGTATTCAGGAATAAACCATGGATATTGGTGTTTTTAGCGTTACCTGAAATTATGTTGTTCAGGACTGTAGTTTCATCAGACAACTCAATGTCAATCCCATTTCCTACATTTGAAGAAACGATATTATTTTTCACGCTACTCTTGCCTGACTCTTTAAGATAGATACCTTTATTTCCACTTGAGCTGACAGTATTGCTTTCCAGGACACTATTAGTTGAGCCGCTTTGCAAAACTATACCATTGTCTGCACTCTGGCTTACAGCATTTCCTGTAACGGTATTACGCGTGGATCCGGAAAAATAAATTCCATACCTCTGATTTGAAATAGTATTGTTTAAAACAGTGGTTAAATCGGAATTCTCAACGTTAATTCCTCTACCTATTTTTTCAGCTTCATTTGTTCTGATAGCTGCGTTATTGCGCACCGTGGTATTAATGGAAGATCTCAAGTATACTCCCATGCCATCATTTAAAAATTTATTATTCTCAAGGATGCAGTTCCTGCAGCTTTCCAGTCTGACTCCCGATGTGTCGTTCGCAGCTCCGCTGATAGTAAGTCCTTTAATTACCAAATTCATTCTGCTTGTAGCAGAGATTACACTTTTGTTAATGGAATTGGAAGCAATTACCGTGTCATCAGGATTTCCCGATGCTGACATAATTACAAGGTTATTGGCTTTGGTAATCTCAATATTTTCATTATACGTTCCCGGGTATACGATAATCGTGTCACCGTTAGTGTTTGCACTGTTCACTGCGGCCTGGATCGAACCTCCTGGATGAACCTCAGCCGCTGCTCCAATACTTGAACCCAGCGCAAATATTAAAAAGGTTAGTAATAAAAGTTTTATTTTGTTTATTTCAAATTCCTCCCTACACATAAAAGAAGTTAAGAATGTAACTTTATTAAATTAATTAGAAACTAATTGCAAATAGGATATAAACATATCGGTTTTGATTAATATATTTATAAAAATATGTTATAATCAAAAATCGCAAAATAAGGTCATAGCTTACCGGAATTTTCTCTTGATTTCTGCCCTTTGCCCTTTTATTCTCCAATATCCGGTTCCGATTATATTAAGCAGGAAATAAGTTAACACTGACTACATCTTACTTTTTCTCGCCTTCATCTGACTGTTGGGATTAACGATAAGACACACATTTTCAGCTACATTCCTGCCAAGTAATTCGGATTTTTGCCGTTTTATGCAAGCCTGCCAGGTATTTGACTATCTGGATATCTAAGAGTAAACTTAATATATTTAGTAAGTTTCTCTAAAAAACAGCGTTATCTTCTTAAAATATCTCATAAAAAACATGTATGTATTCTCAATTCGCTCATTTAAAAAGAGGTGAGATGATAGATACAGGTAATATAAGCAGAAATAATAGCAGATAAGAGGAAAAATGAAGAAAGAAAAATGAAGACTCTTCGCTATTTCGAGTGGGTAATTTACACTTAGTTCCCAAATGTTGAAGTCACGTAATTCACATATTAAAACAGTCATTGCTTAAAATCACATTCAAGCTTGATGTTTCTCCTTTTGGCTTAGTTATTTTGCAACTGAATAAATATTTTCAACCACATAAAACAGCGAAGAGTCAAATAAAGAAAGAAAAATGAAGAAACAAGTAAAAAAAGAGAAAAAACAAAATAAAATGAAGAAAAAAAGTTTATATAACGTTTAATATCCCTTATTTACTTCAAAAGTACTTTTTTTGTCTCAATAAACCGTTTCCTTCTTTGTTCTCATATTATATGTCCTGTACTCATCCTGTTTTTTATTTTGAAGGTAAACGTACTCATATCCCGGATGAATTAGCCTTTTCCCATACTCTTCCCTGGCTTCGGCCTGGCATTTCTCACAGGCGTAGATTGGAACCGAAACCCCGAAGATCCTGGTATCGTCTACGCCCCTATGAGCATGGGAGTCAATGGTTTTGTAGCCCTGGCAGTCAGGGCACATCCGGATAGTTTCTTCCTGGAACTCTTGAATCATATCCGTATCGTAAAAGATCTGCTTTTTTCGGCGGTAGAAGTCCCCATGTTTTGCCACTTCAGCCTCTACAAGCCTATCCCTGTTTTTCCAGTTTTCAAGCTGAGCTGCAACTACTTCTTCCAGGGTCTTTCTGTCCCTGGCAGCCTGGACAAACATTCCCGGCTTGAAGTCAGGTTCTTTTACGCAGGAATAATCGAGCCCTGCCATTGCAAGGATTATACCTGTATTTACATAAGGAAGTGCACTCTGGATTGCATAACCTCCTTCAAGCACGGCCATATCAGGGGCAAGTTTTTCATTCAATTTTGCATAGCCCTGTGCGGAAAAGCGCATATTTGCTAGAGGGTCGGTATAGTGGTTATCCTGTCCCGCAGAGTTCAGGACAAGCTCTGGTTTAAAATCCTTAAGAATAGGAATCACAAGGGAATCAAGCACGTAAAGTATGCTCTCATCTGGAGTTCCTGGCGGCAAGGGAATATTGATCGTTCTGCCAAGGGCTTTTGGGCCTCCCAGTTCGTTTATAAAGCCTGAGCCAGGGTAAAGGGTCCTTCCGTCCTGATGAAAAGAGATAAAAAGTACATCAGGATCATTATAGAAAATCTCCTGAGTTCCGTCCCCATGGTGTACATCAGTATCAACAATTGCAATCCTGCGTATCCCGTACTTTTTTCTCAGGTACTCGACAAGGATAGCTTCATTGTTGATATTACAAAACCCCCGGTTTCCATGTGCTACTGTCATTGCATGATGGCCAGGCGGGCGGATAAGCGCAAAAGCATTTTTAACCTCTGCCTTCATCAGGGCGTCCCCAAGCACCAGACAACTACCTGCTGCGATCAGGTGAGGAGTTGTAGCCTGGGCTTTTATATCAGGCACACAGAAGTGAACTCTGGCAATATCCCTGTACTCTGCAAGACGAGGTTTATATTCGGCTATTTCCGGCAAATCCATCAGACCTTCTTCAAAGATCTGGTCTCTGGTATAAAGAAGGCGCTCTTCTCTTTCAGGATGGGTCGGTGAAATAGCCCAGTCAAAGGCAGGGAAGAAAATAAGACCTGTCTTCTCGGCTCCAGTGCGGTCTGCCGGGAGTAACGGTTCTTTTTTCGGTTCCAACCCGGTCTTTTTTAGTTCCATTATAATTTCCTCATTTCCTTTGGGTGTTTCAGTCTTCGTTTCCTCAATTTTCGTCTTCCGCGCTTCTTCGGTCTCGATCTTACTCTTCCCTTCTGCCTGCTCTGTTCCCCCTTCTGCGGTTGTCCCTGAGCCAGTTTTCAGTACATCCCCGAGTCTTCCAAGCCCCAGT
Source organism: Methanosarcina sp. UBA7 (assembly GCA_002508465.1). Taxonomy (GTDB): domain Archaea; phylum Halobacteriota; class Methanosarcinia; order Methanosarcinales; family Methanosarcinaceae; genus Methanosarcina. Next base: position 5,137 of record DAQQ01000118.1, read on the forward strand.
TTCATGCCTTTTCCCTCCTCTTCCACTCCGGGATCAGGCCTGCAGGGATCTGCATACTTACATCAAAAAGTTTCCCTGAAGTATACCAGCCGTTGACGACATTGAAAACCTCACTATTAACAATCTCAGCTTCATCCGCATACTCGGAAATTCCAAAGTCTTCCGCCCGTTTTCTCAAGAGTTCTGCAGCCAGGATTTCAGCCTCGTCGAGCCTGACTTTGTTCAAGTTCCCGAACTTTGTTGTACTTAGACTGACAATCTCCCCTTCTTCGGCGACTGAGTACATTTTCTGCTCAGTATCAATGTGCAGGTTGAGAGTGAGCGTGGGCCTTGCAACGGCTGCCCCTATGGCATTTCCGACTTCGGCATACTCAGGAATAACAGGGTTTGCATTAAGTTTTTTTGCAATCTCTGCAATAAGCCCCTTAGCACCCCCTCCGATTCCAACCACGTTTTCAGGCCTTGCTTTTTTCTCCTGCAGTACTTCCCATACCCTGTAAGCAGGTTCCTGTTCCCATTCAAAAAACATTTCATTGACTGCATCAGTGATCATCTGTGCAACTCTATCCACAATCAGGGATGCAGTTTCAGTTTCGGATTTTCCAAGTTCAGAAGCTGTAACTTTGATCGCCTCACTTGCACGTTCGGGATTTCCTACCTCAATAAGCCCGAGAAACTTCAGGGCATCCGTAGGGGTAGTTTCTTTCCCTCCCATGCAATAAGCCGGGCCTGCCCTGTCAGGGCCGACTGTTATCTGTTTTGTGCCGGGACTGAGGTATTTAATCCTTATAACGCTGTCTCCCCCCACAGCTATCGAGCGGACTGCAAAAGCTCGGACATGTGTCAGGAAACCTCCAAGTTTTGCGCCTTTAGAAGCAAGAAGGGGTTTCCCTGACAGAATTAATGCAAGGTCTGTTGTCGTCCCTCCTATATCCACAACAACTGAGGTCTGTCCCTCAGGAGTAAGGGCAAGAGCTCCAACCGTGCTTGCGGCAGGGCCCGAAAAAATAGTTTCCACAGGAAATTCTATCGATTTTTCAACCGGGAGAGTTCCGCCATCGGCTTTCAGGATGTACACAGGAGCCCGGATATTTCTCTCATCAAGAGCTTTCTTGATTTTCTCAACAAATTCCTGATAACGCTCTCTTGTGGCAGAGGCAAGCATAGCAGTTGCTATCCGTCTTGGAAAATTCAGTTTTCCCGAAACCTTGTGCCCGAGTTCCAGTTTACAGCCAGGATAGTCCTCTCTGAAAATCTCCTCTACCCTGAGTTCATGAGAGGAATTCCTCTGCCCGAACTTACTTATAATGGCTGCTCTCGAAAACCCTGATTCCCGGATCAAACCTACAGTTCTTCGGATCTCGACCTCATCGAGGGGATCGATTTCCCTTCCCCTGTAATCCATAGCCCCTTTTATACAAAAACTGTCAGGAAAAGTATAACTTGCCGGGTTAACTCCGGGTCCTGGAATTAATACCAGGGCTACACGGTCAGTTTTGCCTTCGGCAATAAGATTTGTTATCACGGTTGTACTGAATACTACTCTTTCCAGCTGNNCTCAGTGGAAACCTTGGCAGTACTGCATACTTCTCCATTCCGGATAAGCACTGCATCCGTGGTAGTGCCTCCGACATCAATTCCTATTAGCATTCACAATTCGCCTATCCTCGCTGTATGTGTTTTTATTCTTTTATTACCACATTTATATCAAATGTAATCAATGCCAAATTTCAAACTTTTTTTCAAAAAAAGTTTGTTTTAGCTTATAAAGTGTCATATCTCTGATAGACAAGAATACTATTTCTAAGCTTATATGACAAAAACATTCTGAATTGAAAAAAATTGTAATCTACAAAAAAGACTACTTTAGGAAATATTAAAAGAAAAATCCGTTAAAAAAACCAGGTTAAGAAACTCCAGTTAAGAAAAACAGGTTAATAAAACAAAGTTAAAAAAATCCTAGTCAAGAAAACCAGGTTAAGAAAATAAAGCTAAGAAAACAAAGTAAGAAAGCTCAAGTACAAAGAGTAAAATACTCAATTGGATCTCAGTTTTGACAGTGAAATTAATAGAATTGTAAAATTAAACAGATAATTTTTACTTTTTGAAGTTCACCTGTTATCTTCGAACCTGATAGTGTATTTTGTTTCATTTCCTCTTTCAAGCTCGATTGTTCCGTTAATTTGTTCAACGAGAGCGTTTACAAGTTGCAAGCCCAGGGTTTTCGAATTTCTGAAATCCACTTCTTCTGGAAAACGGCCCCCATTGTCCGTGTAGACAAGAGTAAAACCGGAAGGCAATCGTGGAAAATTCTTTACGGTTACTTCGCTTGTTCTTACTTCGCCTGTTCTTACTTCACTTGTTCCTATTTCGCCTGGTTTTTGACACTCAACCTCATTTCTGAAGAGGGAAATCCTGATATCTCCTTCTACACCTTTTGGAAATGCATATTTAAGGGAGTTTGAGAAAAGTTCATTAATTATAATTCCTAGTGGAACTGCAGTATCAACTCCAAGAAGTGTACTATCCACTTCAAGGACAAACTTGATCTTCTCGTTTCCTATTCTGTAAGAGTGCAGAATTTCCGCAGTCAGTTTCCTGAGGTATGCTGCAAAATCGATACTTGCCGAATCTTCGGACTTATAGAGCTCTTCATGAATAAGGGACATGGAGACTACACGGTTTTCGCTTTCCCTGAAAGCTTCAATAATCTCTTTATCTTTGAACTTGTCAGCTTGAAGGCTAAGCAGGGAAGAAACTATCTGAAGGTTATTTTTTATTCGATGATGGATCTCTCTCATGCCGATCTTCTCGGCTTTCTCAAGGGTTTCCTCAACTTTTTTCCTCTGAGTAATGTCATAGGCATACCCCTGGACAAATGCGGTTTCTCCTGAAGTGCTACATACATTATGGATTAACTCATGAACCCATTTCACACTTCCGTCCTTCCGTCTTATTCTGTAGTCGTATTCCATAATGGAATTCGGGGAAATCTGAGAAGATATCATTTTATCCCGAATCTGATATAGCAATATCATATCTTCCGGGACAATAAGATCAAAGAACCTTACTCTACCGGAAATAAACTCCTCTTCTGTGTATCCGGTTATTTCATCAAGGGCTCCTTCAAGCAAGAGAAGATCAAAATTCCTATTAAGTTTAAACGAAATTCCTTTGAAATTCTGTAAAAATGATCTGTAGAGCTCTTCACTTTCCCTCAATTTGTGGGAAGATTGTTTAATTTCAGTAACGTCTACCATTACCCCTAGAGCCCTGCATATACAGTCTTCCTCATCTCTCAGGAATACTCCTTTGTTTTTTACGTAAAAATAACTTCCATCCTTTCGCTTGAATCTGAATTCCTCATTGAACCTATCTCCTGTGTTCCAGCAGTTTTTCAATGATTGCTGCACCCTTCTATAATCTTCGGGATGTACATGTTCAAGCCAGTCGTAAAAATTAAGATTAGCAATTTCTTTATTGCTGTAGCCTGTGAGCTCAGTGACTGCTCCTGCCCACTCGACACTGCCATTTCTCAGGTCAATATCATACATTAGCTGCCCTGTCTGTTCCGCGATAAGACGGAACCTTTCCTCACTTTTTTGTAGCCTCTCTTCCGTTTTTTTGCGCCCTGTAATATCAAGCATTACTCCTATAAGCCCTTCTATAGTCCCGCAAAAACTTTTGTACACGGCCTTATTAAAAATGAAGTCCCTTCTGATTTTATCAGAGCACACTACTTTGGTCTCGTAAACCTGGCTTCCTCCTTTCTGGAAGAGCTGCCTATCCATACTTTTGTAAACTTCACTAAGTTCTAAGGGAACTGCTTCGGAAAGCTCATCTATAGTACGCCCGGTTACTTTTTCTTTTGAACTTCCGAGGATCATCTTTGCAAAGAGATCGTTACAGCCCTGATAAACGCCCTTTCGATCCTTGTAAAACACAGGAGCCGGAATTGTATCCAGCAGAGTTTCCAGAAAATTCACCTTGTCTCTGAGTGCGTCTTCCACTTCTTTTCTTTGAACTGTAAATGAAAGAACTATTGCAACGGTATTCAGGAAAAGAGTATCTTCTTTGGTAAATTTATTCTTTCTCGTGCTGTGAGCTGTCAGCACTCCATACGGTTTTTCAGTACTTCCTATGAGCAAACTTATTCCACTAATTATACTCGGGTAGTCCTCAAGGCCCATTGTTCTGAAGGAATTCTGCCTATCAAGTTTTTCTAACAGGATAGGCTGGCTTGAAAGTACAGTATAGCCAGCTCTTGAAGCTGAATCTTTTTTAATAATCCTGCATGCATTTTCTGGCTTCCAGCCAATCCCTGTCTCAAACATAAAGTTTCCATCAGGCAAGAGTTTCAGGACGCAGCAGTACTCTACGTCAAGAGCTGCTGCAACCAGAGGCAAGACTTGATCAAGCAGAACCCGAAAATCCTGGACTTTGAGAGAGAAACTGGAAATTTGGGAAAGCACTTCATGCTCTCTTTTTCTTAAGAGTAGTTTTTCTTCGGCTTGTTTGAAGGAAGTGATCTCAAATCCAGAGATAACTGCACTTTTGTAGGCAGGTAAAGGAGTAAAAATAAGTGAATAAGTTTTCTCGCCTGCTTTCAGTTCAGTTCGTGAGGGTTTCTTTTGGACTGCTACTCTTCGGGCAATCTTCAGGATTTCATCAGGTGCTTTTTTTCCAATCCTGCTATTAAGAGCCTCAAGCAAGGATTTTCCTGCTTTATTTGCGTAAAAAACCGTCCCTTCTACCCCTATTCGCAGGACAGGGCCAGGGCTATTTAGAAGATATTCAGTCATCCAGTTTTCTTCATTTTCCATGCCCATAATGTTGTTCCGATTTATGTCAGAACTATCAATTCCTGAATCTCTGCTCATTCGTTAATAAATTTCCTAGTAATTTTATTGTTTATTTATGTAGAGTTCAAACCTCAAAACTATCTTTTAAGCACTATCTTGAGATTATCTTAAATTTTATAACATATTAATATTTTGCTAATTTGTACTAAATTAATTGTATATGTTTGGATAAAGATTTATGACGCTTATACAAACAACTTACACAACTATGGGTATTTATAAAATACCTAACATTTACTAATTTGTAAGTCTCGAAAGGTTTACAAAGATATCTGAGAGGCCTTTGTCTCCGATAAAAGATTAAAGAATAAATATTTAATATATTTACTATAATAAAATTATTAGATAAAAATATTTAGGCAAAAATATTTGGGTAAAAATATTTAGGTAAAAATTTGAGTAAAAATTAGAACAAATAGATCGGTTAAAATATTTTGAAAAAATTTTGAATAATATGCCAATAATGAAATCCAGACTGAAGCGTAAACTTATAAGGAAGGTGTTTTTATAGAGGATCTCAATCTACTCAAAAGAAAACTTGACAATATGGACATAATTGAGCTTTCTGAGTATGTAAAGGAAAATTACCCTGAAAATGAGGAGCTCTGGGTCGGGTCAAAGAAAATAATTATCAGAAAAATTCTTAACTTTAAAAGAAACAAGATGAATGAAGAGGATTTATAACATACACCAACCATTTTCAAGGATTAACTTCAAACATCCCTGTCCAGACCTATTCTGTCTTTTTCATCTGGAACCAGCAAAAATAAAAAAGCCTTGATTTTAAGGGGCCACAAGCATGTTAAAAGAGTGTCTTTAAGAATGTTCCAAAAGCTTTCATGAGTCTTAAGGAATTTCCTGAAAACATGAGCTTTCTTAGAAGGATAGAAGGGTGATCCATATCTCCGTATTCGGTAATCGTGTCGAGAATCGAAGGGGTATTTAGCGAACCTATAAGGTCATTGAATTGCCTGTCTTCCAGCTTGCCGATGTAGTCGTGAATTTTCATGCCTATTTCAAGCTCTCTTCCAAGACCCTTACGCCAGAGCTGGTCATATTCGGAAAGCCTCTTTGCCGAGGTATCTCCCTCAAGGGCAGCCTGTGCAGCAACCTTTCCAGCGATCTTTGCCGCGAAGGCCCCGGTATAGATCCCTCCTCCTGATGTAGGTTTTGTCTGCCCTGCCGCATCGCCAACCAGAATAATTCCATCCGACACCGTTTTTTCCTGGGGGCCAATAGGGATTCCCCCTACTACAAAATCAAGCATTCCTCCTGAGTATCTCGCTTTTACATGAGAGTTAGAGCGAAGGAATTTCTCAAGATAGGAAAGAGGAGAGCAGTTTTTCTGGCCATTTTTCCAGGCAAGCCCAGGTTCAAGAGCAAGCGCAATTCTCGAAACCTTTTCATTAACAGGCACAGTCCAGGCAAAAAAGCCAGGAGCAACAGAACCCGGAAAGAGTTCAACAAAGTCGCTGTCGTCCGAGGCATAAGGAGCTTCGATCTGGATACCCGGAAGTATGCGGGAAGGTTTTTTAAGCCCTGCGTAGCTGGCTATCCGGCTTTTTACTCCATCTGCTCCTATCACGGCGGATGTATGGATTGTTTCAGGCTTGCCGTTTTTCAGTACCCTGAGTTTTACCGTAGAATCTTGCTTTCCCTCCTTCTCGGTTTCCAGGTTCGGTTTTTCGAGCCCAACAGCCCTTGTTCTGAGAGAAAGTTCCACACCTTCTTCCACAGCCATTACTGCAAGGGTGCGGTCGAAATTTTTCCGTGAGACCACATACGCTTTGGTCTGCTTTCCATCAATTGGCAAGCACTGCCCGTCCGGAGCATATACGAAAGCTCCTCGCACAGAATTGAACACAAATTCGTCAGAAGGCTTGAGTTCGCATTCTGCAACCGCTCTGGTGCTCAAAAGTCCGGTACAGCTTACAGGCGACCCTATGAAAGCATGCTCTTCAAGCAGGAGAACCTTTGCCCCATTGAGGGCTGCATAGCGAGCTGCAGTGGATCCCACAGGACCGGCTCCAACTACAACGACATCGTATTTCATACAGCGTTAACCCCGAGAATAAGCCCTTACAATAGTAGGAAGCTTAATATACTCATAATTCATAGTCATAGTTAAAATTACAATATTTATATATAAGTGGAGTGATTGTGAATACAATGATACCGGATGCAGTGATATCCATTTTATATATGTAAGCTTTATTACTGATAATAATTTTTATATTTTATAGTAATCTCTTTCTTGATAAAAAGAGTTCTTTGTCGGTCAGGTTTCCCTTCTTTAATAGAGTTAACTCCTTGAGCTGCTGAGTTTTTAATTGATCTCCAAACTAATTAGAATTTGAATTAAACAATTTTTTGGACTGCTGAAGCTTTTTAAACCTCACAATCTTGATATATTGATAAATAATTTGTGGTATTCCTTTAATACATCCTTAGTTTGATAGTATAAATTAAATTTAGTTAAAAATTCCAATTTTTTGTCAAAGATTAATTGACAGTATTCATAAATTTCGTCAAATTGCCTTTGATTTTTCATCTTTACAATCACTATAAAGTAAATTAGTAGGATATTTGTCCCTTTTTAGCATTTTTGGCACATGACTTTTTGGATAGCATCTAAAAGTAAAAACCGATGGATCTATTACGCTTACGAAGATTATGTGCTGACAACTGGAATAAAAGCTATAAATTTAATAACAGTGTACGTAGCACTACTAGCTATTATAAAATAACAGACCCTTCAAAGTCTGCAGTAAGCTTGGCAACTTATACTAATCAATATTCGAAGTATATACTTTATAATATATACTATAACCCAAAGAAATTTAAATCAGATTCTAATCTTGTTAGGCATACACGGAATTGTCTGATTGCTGGTGAAAAATACAACAATGGGCTTGTGAAACATATGAGAAGTTAATCTTCTCACTACTTTTATTATTAAGTGGAAGCTTCAGAAAACGTAAGAAGTAACATAAATTTAAATTAGTATTTTTTCAAAATTTTAATATACTCTTAATAGCAATTACCAATGTTAGTCCTGTTATAACGATTTTAAATGGATATAAGCTCTGCTGATCTAAAAACATACAGTATCACAAATTACAGTAATATGCAAAAATTCATGATCATATTAGGAAGTCAAATGGAAAATCTATGTATCTACTGGATGAATTCTAAACTCATCAAGCAAACTAAAAATAAATATTTATTTTGGTGATTGGAAGAATGAAAGGTAAGCAAAAGTTAAAAACTAGCACATTACTCATAGTATTATTAATTCTAAGTTTAATTTTTGTGTCAGTCTTGAGTTTTGAAAAAGTAAAAAAGGACATGAATGGGTCAAAAGCTGAGGACATAGATGGGTCAGAAGCTGAATTGGTTGCAGAACAAGAACCATCGGTTCCTGCAGATCCAATCACAGAAAATAATGGCCCTTACTGGTATTTGCTTACTGTAGATAAAGAAGAGCAGAAAACCTTATTTCAGTATATTGATAATTGCAACGCTTCTGATCAAGAAAAGAAAGCTATGAAACAGTCTATGGCAGATATATGGAGTCGATATCCTGATAATATTACAGAAGAAGACAATCAAACACTTGAATTAGTGGATACAAAAGTAGGAGAGTATCTTAATGATACATATGGCAAAACTTACGCAAGTGAGGAATAAAATCAATTGTGACAAAGACTGAGGATTAAAGTCCAATTTTAGATAGTTAATAGTCTAATGATGCTGATTTTCCAGTTCAACTACGTAAATCCTATATGGATTAATCACTGAAGAAGGAGTAAGTAGACTTACATTATCTATATTCAATGAAGAGTCGAAAAATCATGATATATTGTAAAAATATATGATAAAAATAAAATAAGTTCGAAGTTGGAGTAAGATGGTGAATCAATTATATACGATGAGTTCGTCCCAAAACTTGAAATTTGCTTCTTGGATATTGTATTTTGAATAATTAATCAAGCTCATGATCATGAAAACAACTCTGAGAATTCCCAACGATTAAGAGTAAAGTGTCTTTTGGGATAGACTCGATATATAAATAGAACAAAAAAATTGGAAAAGTAAAATAATTTTGGGATAAAACATATTTAATCTCTTTAGTAACTATTCAGCCCATCAAAACATGCCTATTGATATTGATTCTAATAAAATAGTGGAATCCAAAAAATAATGTATGGAGAAGGAAGAAACGCACTCAATCGTCAACAGTATAAGAAAATCAAGTTACAGAAATTTGTCAATTGAACTTTAGTAAAGATGGCTATTGATGCTGTTTTAAATAGGCTGAATAGTTACTCTCTTTAATGATTTTGCCCAACAATTTAAAGTCAAATCTTAAGAATTAGCGTATGATTCCATCATATCACCCCTCATGTATCAAGGAATAACACTAAATATCGATAAATACATTCAACGTGCGACTGAACCATACAACTGAAAGATCAAATATTTAACGATTCTTCAAACTACTAACCAGGATTTTCATGCAACAGAAAAAAGAAAAACTCCAGGCTTCGGGCCCACAGAAAACAGATAGAGGTAACCAGGGCACAAAAAAAGTCCGGACTCAAGACAAAAGAAGTTTTCAAATTACTGATCAAAAGGATTTTCGAACTTCAGATAATAAAACTTCCAGAATCTCGGATAATAAAACCTTCCGAACTTCGGATAAAAGAGATTCTCAGATTCAGCAAAGCAGGGTAAAAAACAAATCTACAGGTTTTAAAGAAAAGTCTTCCAAAGGAAAACATGCATTTAACAAGAGCGTTGGCTCTGAAAAAAAATTTGACTCTGTTTCTTACAGGAAAAATAATTCCCAGCGCTTCGAGTATGAAGACGATCAGATTTTCTGGTGTGAAAAATGTAACCTGCCCCTGATAGGAGAAGAATGCGGAAGATGCGGCAGCAGAGGAAAAGTCCTTAAGCTTTCACAACCTGCAGACGTCCGTTTTTGTTCTCCTTACGAGCGGGAAGTCCTGGACAGGCAGCTTTATTCGGCTTTTGGCTGTAATCCCCTTGGGGAAAGGCTTATTCTTCTAAACAAAATCCCTGGTGAGGACAAAACCGATGAGGTGCTTGTAGACGGCTTTATTTTCGGAATTCTCCGGTTTGAGCTCTCGAAAATGGACTACAGTTTTGAACCTTCCCTCCAGGGTGCAAAAATTCTCCTGAAACATGCTCAAGGCAGAACAGCCAGACTTAAAAAAACAAACCGGCACCTTAACGGAAAAAGTATTTCAGCAGAATCTATTGAAACTTTTGACAGCAATATAAAAGCAGGAGACTTTCTGCTTGTTACCGCAGGTAGTCTAACAGGCTATGGAGTTTCCTATATTAAAGGTGAAGACTTTCCTAACCTGAAAACCCTACCTGAGCATGAGGACCTGACCGAATTGGGATCTTTAACCGGAGCCGGAACAAAAGTTCTCAGGATCAGAAAGGTAGACAGCAGTGAAGCATCACTTCATCCTGAGACTCCCGATCTTGCAGCATGCATTGAAGCAAACAAAAAACACCTCCAGATTCTTGGAAAAAACGCAATAAATACAATCCGCGGGATTATTTCCAGGAAAGAATACAAAAACCTGCCTGTCTATGTCTCCTTCAGCGGCGGAAAAGACAGCCTTGTGGCGCTTGACCTGGCACAGGCTTCCCTTAAGCAAAGAGAACTTAAAGCTTTTTTCCTGAACACAGGGATTGAGTTTCCGGAAACTGTAGAGTTTGTACGGAACTTTTGCCGGGAAAAGGAAATTTCACTTACCGAAGCAAATGCAGGTTCTGCTTTCCGGGAGCAGGTAGGAAAATTCGGGCCTCCTGCAAAGGATTTTCGCTGGTGCTGCAAGGTCTGCAAGCTGGCATCAGCAGGGGACTTCGAGACAGAGAAAGGAGCTTCTTCTCAAAAAGAGATAACTGGCGTGGCTTATCTGACAATTGACGGTAAGCGTAAGCACGAATCTTTCTCAAGGGCAAGGATTGCAGCAAGTGAGACAAATCCTTTTGTCCCTGCCCAGCTCAATATCTTTCCTATAAGAGATTGGAAGGCAATTGAGGTCTGGCTTTACATACACTGGAGACAGCTTTCCTACAGTCCTCTTTATGACCTTGGCTTCGAAAGGGTAGGCTGCTGGCTTTGTCCCTCTGCCCTCGCTGCTGAATATGAAAGAGTAAAAGACCTGCACCCTGAAATGTACGCAAAGTGGAACGCTTTTCTGCTGGAATGGGCAAAGTCCAGAGGGCTTTCTGAAAAATTCATAGAGCATGGGTTCTGGCGCTGGAAAGAACTGCCTCCAAAGATGCTGAAACTGGCTGAAGAGTTAGGAATTTCCGTGCTTGCCAGAGAAAAAACCGAAGACTTCGAGATTGAAGTCGTGTCAGGAATTTCTCCATGCAGGGCAGGTGGTTATTCAATAGAGGCAGCCGTGAAAGGCATAAGGGAAAAAGAAGCCGCAGGTTTCATCAATGTCCTTGGAAACACGGTTTATGCAGAAGACCTGGGAATGTTGCTGGTCAAAACCGCAACAGGGACCGTAAAGTTTTTTTCGAATGGAAATCTGCTTGCAAGTTCGGAAACAAAGGAAAAAGCAACTTTTCTACTTAAGGAAGCTGCAAAGCAGTTTACAAGACTTTCCCGCTGTACCGGTTGCGGAATCTGTGTAAAAGCCTGTCCTGTTGGGGCAGCTTCTCTTGAAGGAAAAACACCGCATGTAAGCGAAGCCTGTATCAGATGTGGAAAATGTACGGAATCCTGTGTGGTAACCAGATACCTTGATAAACTTGTACCTGACCTGAATCAAAAGCTAAAGGTATGATTCACCAGAAGACTGAACTTCCAATCTCTGTGATATTTTTAAATAGTTCCTAAATATATTTAGATATTGCATTTCCTGATTAAGTTTAGATCTCACATTTTTATTATATTTTCATAAACTTGATTTAAACCTATATATCTAATTTAAACCAGTATAATTGATTTAAACTAACATATTTGACTTTAAAACCCGTATAATTGATTTAGACTTGCATATTTGACTTTAAATGTATATTTGACTTTAAATCCATACATTTTAAACCCGTTCATTTGACTTCAACCCGTATATTTGACTTAAATCCGTACATTTGACTTCAAATCGTATGTTTGACTTAAACCTGTATTAATTCATCCATTTAAACGGAAACTAAAAAATGAGATTGAACCAAAATCCTGATGGAGTAAGCCAAATCATAGCCAACCGCTGGAAGATTGGAGCGGCCCTGGCGGTAGCGCTGCTTCTATACTTTTCATTTCTAATTCTGCTGCCCCTTGCAGACGGGATTGTACTGGGCATAGTCTTTGCTTACATTGCCAGGCCTATCCGGGTAAAATTCAAAAAGCACAGAAAAATAGGAGCTCTTGTTGCCAGTATGTGCATATTCATCCCTATAGTATTCATTGTAGGAGCAGGCATTGTTGAAATCCTTAACCAGATCTCCTGGGTTATCGAACATCAAACAGCAGTTGCTGCAGCAATTCTGAATTTCATAAACTCCCTCAACATTCCGGAAAAAATAATAGAAGGCATTAATTCCGCCATTTGGGACCTCTTTACCTCGCTGCTCCCTGCAGTAGGCAGCATAGGGCTCCTTTCATATGCTCAAAGTATCGGTCTATTTTTCATCAATTTTGTTATCTCGATCATTTTCTGCTATTTTATACTCGCTGATGGAGATCGGCTTTACTGCGCGTTTCTTGGTGTGGTCCCAAAGGAATACAAAGGAGTTGTAAACCGTTACGCACATCATCTTGATATCATCCTTAAAGGCGTTTTCATAGGCAATGCCTACGCTGCTTTAATAGTAAGCGTAACCTCGGTTCTTGTTTTCTATGCTTTTGGGTTTCCCCATGTACTTGCCCTGGCAACTCTTATCTTCATAGCTTCAATAATTCCTCTTTTTGCCGGGTACATGGTGCTGTTGCCTCTAGCTTTAATGCGGTACCTTGAGTTCGGGTTTAAAAGCGCAGCAACTTTCTTTATAGTATCCTCACTCATTATCTACGGTCCCCCTGAACTGATTCTCAGGCCCTACCTGACCAGCTTGCAATCCAAAATTCACCCTATGCTGCTTATGCTTGCCTTCCTGGGAGGAGCTTTTGTCGGAGGGATTGCAGGATTTTTTGCAGCCCCTATTCTTCTTGGGGCATTGGTTGCGGCTTACAGGGTTTATCAGGAGCACAGCCATCCCGAATTTGTTGATACCTGCGCAGATCTCACGAATCAGGGACATCCCCATAAGGCTGGTTCGGAAAAGTAGTTACCGGAGTTAAACTCAGAAATGTACGGAAAAACATCACATATCCTGGAAAACTCCAGGATATGCCCAAAAGTATCAATCGAAAGGGATTATTTTATATCGTTGAAGGATATTAGGACTGTCATATATTCTTCTTTACCTCTTTAATCAAGATCTATTGACGGCACAGACCGAGGTCAATCTTATATAAATCAACTATTTGATTCAAACGAAATCGATTCGGATAAGTTCCAAACCGAGGCTAATTCGGGAGAAATTAAAGACCGAAGCTAGTTTGGGAGAAATTAAAAAAACCGAAAATCACTCGGAAAAAACTCAAATATAAATAAGTTAGGAATAAATCCGCACCGAAATAAATTCGGAACAAATTCCACACCGAAGATAACCGAACACAGGTGATAGAATGCAATTATTGCTCATTCACTCTGATTATATTGAATACGAAACCAAAAAACAAACTCCAGTTGCTGAAAAAATTGAAGAGTCCTTAAAGTCCGGAAGGCTTGAGGAGGCACTTACCGCTTTTATGGCTGTTGAAAGTGTAGATGAGGCAAATCCTGAGGGAACTATAGAAAAGACGGTTTCCGAAATTGAAAAGGTAGCTACCCAGGTCAAAACCAACCGTATAATGCTCTATCCTTACGCTCACTTAAGTTCTGACCTTTCTTCTCCGAAAGTTGCAGTACAGGTACTAAAAGGCATAGAGACCGCACTCTCAGGTAAATACGAGGTCAAACGTGCTCCTTTCGGGTGGTATAAGGCTTTTAGTATCAGCTGTAAAGGGCATCCTCTTTCCGAACTCTCGAGGAGCATACGCCCAGAAGAAACTGCAAAAGCAGCAGGCAAAGTCGAGGTATGTGGGGAAAAAGAAGTAGTTTCCGAGGCTCTCAAAGCCGAAAGTACGGCAAAGTCCTACTGGCGTATCCTTACCCCTGATGGAGAACTTCACGAAATTGAGAATTTCGACCTTACGCCTTACCCCAAACTTCAGCAGTTTGTAGACTATGAAATTTCCAAGAGTAGAGCTGTTGAGCGTGCTCCTCCTCATGTGGAGCTTATGCGCAGACTTGAGCTTGCAGATTACGAACCAGGGTCGGACTCAGGAAATATGCGGTATTACCCTAAAGGAAGGCTTGTAAAATCTCTCCTTGAAAATTATGTACTTGATGTCGCAACCGACTTCGGGGCAATGGAAGTCGAAACTCCTATCATGTATGACATGAACCACCCTACCCTGAAGAAATATCTGGACAGGTTCCCTGCAAGGCAGTACTCCATTGAGTCAGACAAACGGCAGATGTTCCTGCGTTTTGCAGCATGTTTCGGGCAGTTCCTCATAAACCACGACATGACGATTTCCTACAAAAACCTGCCTCTTCGGATGATCGAAATGACCCGCTACAGCTTCAGAAAGGAACAGCGGGGAGAACTTGTGGGCTTGAGAAGGCTCAGGGCCTTTACTATGCCTGATATGCACAGCCTTTGCGCAGACATGGACCAGGCTGTAGACCAGTTCAAAAAGCAGTACGACCTCTGCATAGATGTGCTTGATAACATAGGAATCCACATTAAGGATTATGAGGTGGCCATCCGCTTTACCAGGGACTTTTACGAGTCAAATAAAGAGCTTATAGTCAATATGGCAAGGACCGTCAAAAAGCCCGTGCTTATTGAGATGTGGGACACCCGTTTCTTCTACTTCGTACTCAAGTTCGAGTTTAACTTCGTAGATGCTCTTGCTAAGGCAAGTGCACTTTCCACAGTCCAGATTGATGTCGAAAATGCCGAAAGGTATGATATTTCCTACGTAAACCCTGATGGTAAACTGGAAAGGCCTACCGTGCTTCACTGCTCTCCAAGCGGGGCAATCGAACGCTGCATTTATGCCCTTCTCGAAAAAGCTGCAATGGAAACCGAAGAAGGAAAGGTTCCTATGCTGCCTGTGTGGCTTTCACCTACCCAGGTCAGGATTGTACCGGTCTCAGAAAAACACGTCGCTTTTGCCGAAGGGGTTTCCCAGAAGCTTGACTGCA
>DAQQ01000236.1:0-3449 GCA_002508465.1 Methanosarcina sp. UBA7
TTTGATTCAGTTTGCAAGGACTGCTTTTTTGAGACCTTCAAACTGATTGAATTGCCCCATGTACTCCATGTAAGGATATGTTCAGCTTGCGGAGCATACTTCCATAGAAGCCGGTGGGAAGATATTGGTAACATTGAAGATGTGGTACTAAAGGCCGTAGAAGATGCTCTTTTTATCCACAACGAAGCCGGAGACGTGGAAGTTTATCTTGAACCCAGAGAGATTACGCCTTATATATATCGTGTGAGAGCCGAAGTCGATGCGGTTGTAAGGGAAGAGCCGGTGCATGCAGAAGCTGAGACTGAGGTCAGGATTCAGCGGACAGCTTGTGATATGTGCAGCAGAGAGTCCGGAGGGTACTTTGAAGCGATTATCCAGATCAGGGCAGCAGGCAGATTTCCTACCGAAGAAGAGAAAAAACGCTGTATGGTCATCGCCAGGGAATCTATGGACAGCATGAGAAAGAAAGGTGACCGGCTTGCGTTTATAAGTGAGGTAGTGGAGCAAAAGGAAGGGGTAGACCTTTACATGGGTTCTATGAATGCCAGCAGGCAGGTCTGCCGTTTAATCANNNTACAGAGTAACTTTCTCTGTGCGTCTTCCAGAATTCAGGCCTGGGGATGTGATAAGGTTTAGAGGAAAGATTATTCATATCAAAAGCTCAGGAAAAAAAGTTAACGGAACCTCTCTTGAGGACGGCTCAAGATTTATCTCAACTCCTGAAGAATTAAAAGGAGCAGAGAAAATAGGCAATATGGGGAATTCGGTTTTAACAGTGCTGGTCTCAATTGAAGACAATGCGATTCTGGTGCTTGACCCTGAAACTTATGAGACGGTAGCCATAAAGAAACCGATGTCGTTCAATGCAGAATCAGGAAGTGAAATTCCTGTTCTGAAGACCCCGTATGGAATCTTTGCGCTGTCGCACTCCGAGATCCCGCAGGCGAAATGAATGGTCCGGAAAGAGGAAACATGCAGAATATCCTTGTAATCGGATTTGACACCCGAAATATTGTTTGCTCTGCAAGTCGAGCTGGCTATACGGTCTGTTCTATAGACGCTTTCTGTGATTTTGACCTGCGTGAATGCGCCTATGCATCGGCATTTCTTGAGTGTAGAACCATACAGGAACTGCACCAGCTTAAGACTTCCAGGATAAAGGCTCAGATGGCTGAATTTGGACTTGAGTTTGATGCACTTGTCCCGGGTTCGGGACTGGAAATGCTTGACCATAAAGATTTTTCTTGCCCTGTACTTGCCAGCAGTCCGGATGCGATGCAGAAGGCATCAGACAAACTTTATCTCTCAAAAAAGCTTGAAGCTCTTGGAATCCCTCATCCACGCTGCTATTCTCCGGAAGAACTGGATGCAGTGGAATACCCGGTTATGATTAAACCAGTTTCAGGTGGAGGAGGAGTCTTCAACCGAATCGCCAGGAGTAAACAGGAGCTTTTAGCTATCATTGAGGAATTACACGGGCTGAATCCAGAGCTTAAGGAAGAAACTGTTGTTATTCAGGAGTTTCTGGAAGGAATACCTTCAAGTGTTTCCTTGCTTTCTACAAAGAACGAAGCTCTGTCAGTAGCTGTTAATGAACAGCTTATAGGAATACCCTGGCTTTCACGGCTACCCTTTGTTTATTGCGGAAACATAACTCCTTTCAGGAATGAACAGGCTGATGAAATGGAAGCCCTTGCTGAAGAACTTATGCTTGAGTTCAGGCTTCTGGGCTCAAACGGAGTGGATTTTCTGGCTTCAAAAAAAGGCCCTGTAGTACTTGAAATAAACCCGAGGTTCCAGGGAAGTCTTGACACTATCGAGATGGCGATGAACATCAACCTTTTTGAAGCTCATGCTGGCTGCTTTAAAGGAGAACTTCCTGAGAAACCAAAAGCCAAAGGTTTTGCTGCGCGAGGGGTAATCTACTCGGATCGAGAACTTTTTATAGATCAAAAACTCATGGAGCTCATTCTGAGGGAAAAAGGCGCTGACGTTCCCTCCCAGGGAACTGTTGTAGAGCCTGATGGGCCTCTTACTTCCCTTTTTGCGCGTACCTCTACCAGGGAAGAGGCAGTTCTATCGCTTGAAAAAGGGGCAAACAGGATAAGGGCTTTTATTGAAAACCATACAAAAATTGAAGGTACCTTAGATTTGCCTAGAGTATACAAAAATTGAAGGTTAAGAAAGTTCAATTTTTCTGGTAAGAAATATTTCTGGTAAGAGATATTTCCATGAAATGTTTCCAAAAAAGGGGAATGTAAATTTTAATACTGGTATGTCCAATTCATACTGGCATTTGCGAGGTGAACATATTGGTCGATATACATGACAAGGTAATTAGAGGATACCTCCTTAGCCTTGTAGGGGAAGAAGGGCTACAAATGATTGAAAGAATGCCTGAAGGCGAGGTTACGGATGAAGAAATTGCGGCAAAGACCGAGGTTCTGTTGAATACCGTGAGGAGAACTCTCTTCATATTAAACGAAAACAAATTTGCAATATGTCGTAGGGAAAGAGATTCTAACAGTGGGTGGTTAACATACCTCTGGCGCCTGGATTTTTCTGACATAGAGCACCAGCTTATGAAGGAGAAGAAAAAACTGCTCCGCAACCTGAAGACTCGCCTTGAGTTCGAAGAAAACAATGTTTTCTATATGTGCCCTCAGGGTTGTGTTCGCCTTCTTTTTGACGAAGCTACGGAAACCGAGTTTCTCTGCCCCATGTGTGGAGAAGACCTGGTTTTTTACGATAACTCCCATTTTATTGATGTTCTGAAAAAGCGTGTAGATGCTCTCAGTTCAGTATAAGTGATCTGTCTTGACTACCCGAGTCGAAGCAATAAAGCTGCTTGAGGAAACCGGATGCGCTTCAAATGTGATAGAACACTGTAAGGAAGTCGCATCACTCGCAGTTGAGATTGCAAATAAAGCAAAAGCATCAGGGCATAATGTAAACCTGGAACTGGTGGAAGTTGGAGCTCTTCTTCACGATTTAGGGAGGTGTAAAACTCATAAAATCGCTCATGCGGTAGAAGGGTATAGGCTAGCCACGGTCAAGGGAATCGATCCTGAGATTTCCGAAATAATAAAAAGACATATTGGAGCAGGAATCTCTAAAGAAGAAGCAAGAGGTTTAGGGCTTCCGGCAGATGATTATTTCCCACGAAGCCTTGAGGAAAAAATAGTTGCCCATGCCGATAATCTTGTTAAAGGAACGAGCAGGATTACTATAGCTGAGAGAACTGAGCTCATGCGTAAGCATGAAGTACCTGAAAATGTGATTCAGAGAGTAAACAAACTTGCTGAGGAG
Source organism: Methanosarcina sp. UBA7 (assembly GCA_002508465.1). GTDB lineage: Archaea > Halobacteriota > Methanosarcinia > Methanosarcinales > Methanosarcinaceae > Methanosarcina. The sequence goes on from DAQQ01000236.1 coordinate 3,310, forward strand.
GTCGAGAGACTTTTTCTTTAAATTTTTATTTTTCGGGATATCAGGAGTTTTGAATCTCCTGTAAACGAAAAGAGATAAAATTGTTTTGCCAAATCTTCTTTCGAATTTAAATTTAGACGCGTTCAATAAAAAAGAGAAGG
>DAQQ01000256.1:0-8850 GCA_002508465.1 Methanosarcina sp. UBA7
TAGAATTTGAGCTTGCATTGTTATCACCAGCTTGCGAAGAATCTGGAGGTGTTCCTGGGCCATTTCCGGTTGTGTTTCCTCCTGCACCACCCTGTGAATTCGAAACATCAAATGAAGCAATCGTGTAATCTCCTTTCTCCAGATTTCCTACAATTGTTGACGAACTTCCTGAGACTTTGTACCCGTCTTGATCTGGAATGGATACTTTCACGGCATACGCTATGTTATTACCTACATTTGCAACTGAAAAGGAAGTCTCTCCAGCACTACTTTCAGAAAATGAAACATCGAAATCCGTTGTTCCTCCTACAAAAAGTCCTGCTGTGGTCTGAATATTTTTTGAATTGGAGTCCGAATTTTCATACGAGAGGTTCACGTTCAAAGTATAAAGTCCTGGAGTAGCGCTTACATCTGCCATTACGGTATAGTCGACTTTTACGGATTGACCCGCTTCCAGATACTTAATATGTTTTGTGTTGTCGGAGTATACAGGCAAAACCACGCCTTTCGGATCATTCCATGAGAAAACCAGGTTTTTCAGCGGGGAAGTTCCCGTGTTTGTCACAATAAATTCAAGAGGTTCTTCCTTTGCGATATCAATGTCAGCCTTACTTACGGTCACAACCTGAGCATATTCTTTACCCTGAACCTCTAACTGAATTGTTTTTGTAGTAGTGTAAGTCCTTTCTGAAGATCTGGACCCACTCTTATAAGTGGTGACAATATCAAGATCATAAGTGCCTTCCGACGCGTTGGCATCAGTCATGAGTTTGAATTTCAGGACTCCAGCATCATCATCATCCTGTCTCGCATTTAGATAGGAGATGCTCTTTTCAAGGTCTTCTCCGGAAAGTTTACTGAAAGGATATTCCGGATTGAGTGCCACCTTTATGTCTTTGAGGTCATCGTTTCCTATATTCTGCACACTGAGTGTAAGTTCAACAGGTTCTCCAGGTCGCGCAGCGTCAGGGCTTTGATTAGTCACACTTACCTGTACAGTTGCAGAATTTATGTTTCCATTTGATGCACTAAGTGTTGTTCCGGTTCTAACCGTATTCGATTTTTGATTAGTTACGTTTTCCTGCACAGATGAAGAACTTATATTCCCATTTGATGCGTTAAGTGACGTGTCAGCCCCCAGGTACATACCAGAGCTTTGGTTAGTTAAATTTGTCTGCATAGACGAGGAATTTATATCAACATTTGCTGCGCCGAGTGCTGTTCCGACTCCAAGGCATATAAATGCAGAAGAGAACAACAGCATTAATGTTATCAAAGAAAGCTTTTTCATTTTAATCCCTCATGTTCATTTTTCTGACGTTTTTCGATTTTTTCAATCTCACCGTCTCTTATGTACACGATTCTTGTTGCATATTTTACAAGTTCAAGGTCATGGGTAACAATGATGATCGTCTTGCCTTCTCTTGTGTGCAGTTCGCCCAGAAAATCCAGGATGTAGTCCCCTGTCTTCGTGTCCAGATTTCCTGTTGGCTCATCCGCAAGTATTATAGGCGGATTTACAGCCAGGGAACGAGCTATTGCAACTCTCTGTCTCTGTCCTCCTGAAAGCTGGGAGGGAAGATTTCCTTTTTTATTTGAGAGTCCGACAATATCGAGCAAATAAGAGGCTTTTTGTCGGGCAGTTTGTCTATTTTCTTCCTGGAATTCCATAGGTAAAAGCACGTTTTCTTCCGTGCTCAGAGTGGGAAGGAGGTTGAAACTCTGGAATATGAAACCAATCATTTTTCCTCGGATTATGGCAAGTTCAGATTCGTCAAGCTCTGAGATGTCTTTTGAATTTAGGGAAACAGTGCCTTTTGATGGTATATCCAGGCAGCCAAGCAGGTTCATCATCGTACTCTTCCCACTTCCGCTAGGTCCGAGAATTATCAAAAATTCCCCTTCGTAAATTTCCAGGTTTATTCCTTTAAGAGCTGCAAACTCGACCTCCCCCATCTGATAGATTTTCCAGACATCGGTCAGTTTGATAAGAGGCTCGTCTTTATTTTTTGATAACCTTATACCATTAGAGCTTTCAGCAGAATTATTTCCAGAACTATTTCCAGAATTAAGATATGGGTTATTTTTCAGATTCTCCTCCAAAGAATTTCCCTCGGAATCATTTTGAGATTCATCATAGAAACTCGCCTTTTTTTCGAGTGAGTCTATAAATTTCGAAGGGTTAAGTTTTGTTTTAAAAGAATCTAGTATTTCACTAAGTGTCATACTCACCCTCTAAAAGCTCAGTCGTATCTGAGCTAAGCTTTTTTAATGAACATAAATCCAATTATATTTTTATGCATATTATATTGCTTTCGTTAACAGTCTTGCGGTATGGTCTGAACATCTTTATGAGATGTTAGATGGAAGATATTTGATCTGCAGTTTCAGATCCTGTGGCTGTTTTTAAAGACTCATTATATTCTTTGGAAACTTTATAGACCCTGAGAAGCAGGAACCCGGAAAGCAGAAACGCCAGAAAGTCCGATATCGGAAAAGCCACCCAAACTCCATTGAGTTGATAGAACCTTGGGAGCAGGGTAACAAGAGGGATAAGGAAAAGAAGCTGCCGACTAACTGAAAGAAGAAAGGCTGGCCTGGCTTTTCCTAAGGCCTGGAACAGGATTGATGTGATAACATTCATGCCTATCAGAGGCATCCCCAGAAGCATAATTGTTATAGCACTTTTTCCAATTTCCAGATACTGCGGATCTGCACTGAATAATCCGAGAATCTGTTCTTTGAAGAGTAAAATGATCAGCAGTCCAAGTGTTCCAATAGCCGTTGTCGCTGCAAGCGATAATTTCACAGCCTCTGCTATTCTTCCATATTTTTTTGCTCCATAATTAAATCCAACAATCGGCTGCAGGCCAAAGCCCATACCTAAAAGGGACATGAAAATGAAAGAGTTAACCTTTATTATTACACCAAAAACGGCAATTGCGCCATCTCCTCCATAAGTTGCAAGTGCATTAAACACGAAAATCATCATGAAACTGCTAGAGCACTGCATTACAAAAGACCCAATGCCTATGGCCACAATTTCCTTAACAATCTCCAAATCAGGTTTCAAAGTTTCTGACCTGAAACGAACAGCTCCTTTTCCTTTGAGGTAATACAGCAGGAGCCAGACCGAAGCTATGGCCTGTGATATTACAGTTGCAATTGCAGCCCCTTTTACACCCATTCCGAAACCAAACATAAAAAACGGGTCAAGGAAGATATTGAGGCCACCTCCTACAAGCATAGCATTCATTGCAAGGCGAGCATTTCCTTCAGATCGGACAATGTTTTGGACAGCCACCCCAAAGACAAAGACCGTCCCTCCCAGTATTATATATTTAAGATAATCTCTGGCATAGGGCAGGACTCCAGCAGTTGCTCCGAAAACCTTCAATATCGGATCAAGATACAAAAGGCAGGGAATGGCTATAAGTACGCTTAATATCAAACTTAGGGAAAAAACATTTCCAAGTATTCTTTCGGCTTTTTCATTTTCTCGGGCACCAAGGGCACGTGATATTATTGAAGAACCTCCTGTCCCGAGCATAATTCCAAAAGCCATCACCATCATCTGGATCGGAAAAGCTATTGAAAGTCCGCCTATGGCCTGGACGTCATCTGCTCCGTAGACCATTCCCACGAAAAAGGTATCTACTACGTTATAAATGGCCTGAACCAGCATTCCGATGACAATGGGAGTCGAAAGCTTAAACAGGAGCTTCCTTATGTTCTCTGTACCAAGAAACGCACTTTTTTCATCCATATTTTAATCTCCATCGTTTTTACCTCGGTCGCTTTTTACCTCAATCATCTGACCTATCCGATGGAGGCTCAAACCCAGGCTCAAAAAGTTTAATCGCAGCTTTATGAATTAGAAGCCTGAAAATTTCTTTTTCTTCAAAGGTAAAACCCGAAAAGAGAATATCTGTAAAAGCAGTCAACTTCTTAAAGATTATATCTCTCATTTCCTTTCCTTTATCAGTCAGGTAAACCCTGTAAGCTCGAAGGTCAGTTTCGTCTCTTTCTCTGTAAACATAACCTTCTTCTTCCAGACTCTGAATTGCTCTGGCACTTGTTGCTTTGCTAACTTTCAGTTCCTTTGCAAGAGTTTCCTGGGATACTCCGTCTTTGTAGTATAATAATAGTAAAAACTCAAACTGTCCGCTTCCGACCCTGTAAGCTTCGAGTTCCTTTACCATGTACGCCAGATGGCTCCTGTAGATGTAGGCAATCGGACCTAATATTTCTCTTGGGTCTGTTTCTCTTAAGTTTGTTTCTCGTGAATTTTCCATAACTTATCCTTCATATTTTATGATCTGAGCGGCTTGTTTTTTAATAAAAACCATTCTGAAAATCGTTGCAAATGGAACTAACCCGATCTCTATAGGCTTGTGAGGTATATAATAGTTCCGAGCGAAACTATACTATTTGGGTGCAAAATAACTGGTTAATATATAAATTCAGACAGGAAATGACTTTTATTACAAGAGTAAATATTCATTACAGATTTTTAGCGTTTTTACAGCAAATGAGTTTCTTTAAGGTGAAAAAATGGGAAGTAAAGACTTAATCCAGGATCAGCAGCAGATAGAAGAGATTTTCTCAAAGGCAAAGTTCCTTCGTCTCGCTCTCTCGGACTCAGACGAACCCTACATTATCCCAATGGCTTTCGGATACAAAGATAATAAAATTTATCTCCACTGTTCCTGCAAAGGTAAGAAGATCGATATCCTTAACAGGAATCCCAGAGTCGCTTTCGAAGCCGATGTCGAGGCTGAAGTCGTCACTGCCGAAGATATTTGTAAATACAACGTTCGCTACCGAAGTGTTGTAGGGAATGGACAGGCATGGTTTGTTGAGGATTATGATGAAAAAGTAGAAGGGCTTACCATCCTTTCCGAGCACTATGGAAAAAAAGGGCCTTTTGAGTTTGAAGAATGGAAAGTTAACAGGCTGTGTGTAATTAAGATTGAGATTGAAAAGATGACAGGAAAGCAGCATGGGTTTTTAGGGTAGACACAGTTAAGAAATTTTTAGAGGAATTTTTAAATTAGATAATATGCAAAAACACTTAAAACCAGCCTGATTAAAGAAAAAACAATCGAAATCATTGAAAAAGCTACAAAATATACGTTTAGAGCCAGTATTTCCGCAAAAAGACCGGAAAAATCAGCATTGAAAACAAAAGCAACCAAATTTATCAGCAAAATGAAAAAGAATATGGTTACAAAACCCCTGCCTGCTCCTTTAAGGTCTTCTTTGCTCAGGGCTATATGTGAGGAGACTGCAATTGCCAGGGCAAAATAAATCCAGAAATTGAGAGAAAACAGGTTTTCTACCGAAAATACGCTTTGAAAGAGACCTGCAGTAAGGGTGAAGATTTTTGTCAAAATATACTGATCAGGCTGGGCGGGATCAAGGGTAAGGTAGTCGGCAACCCTTGCAAAAGAATCCGGCAGCAGCAGGTGCATTCCAATGATAAGAGCAGCTGTACCGCTGAAGATCGGACCCATGCCTATGAAAAAGTTTCCTATGTTCTGGTAGAGGCTTTTAGAATTCCAGCTGTGATTGACATATCCAAGGGTTCCGTCTTTTTCCTTACGGGAAAACAGCTTGAGTTTCGTTATTTTGTGCCTGAATACATAGCACATTAGCAGGTGGCCGAGTTCGTGAATTGGAGTACCTATCCAGGCTGTAACCAGAATTCCTTTCCTGCCAAAAGTCCTCTGTACGTAAAAGTTAGCTCGGTTCTCAAGAAGGCCGAGTATCATTCCTACAAGAATCAGAGAACCTGTGACATAGAAGGTCTCAAACAGGCTTAACCGAAAAACAGTGAATATCGCGTTTTCCAACTTCCAACCCCTTCAGTGTATTAATTAAGAAGAACTTCAGGCCTCCGATTAAGTCAGGAATTAAATCCAGCAAGGTCAGTTTCTCAATATAAAGTACTGAAGAAATATAACCTTCGTGCTCGTACCAGATAAATAGTACCGGATGAATCCAAGTGAAAATTGAAAGATAATAGCTTGAAAAGATAAACCCAAAATGCCCAAAAAACCAAGAAGGGCTAAAAAAGGCTAAAAAAGGCTAAAAAAGGCTAAAAAAGTCTGTAATAATTTTAAAGACGGAAAATGTCTCCTATATCTCAAAAAGCGCCAACTTTCAAACCTTTTGGGTAATCTCAAGTTCCTCTTGCTCTGCAAGATCAAACCAGACCGGGCTTTTGTCTTCAGGATCACAGTTATAGTTTATTGTGATTTCTTCTTCTTCCTGAATATCTCTTATGCAGATGTATCTTAATAGGCTGTTCTCGAAGTCTTTGCAGTACCTTGCATTCGGGTTGTACGAATGGTTATAAAGAGAACCATAACCCAGGGCAATAGCTGCATCTTTTGAATCAGGACCCCAGGCGAAATAGTAATTATAGAGCTGGGTAAGCTCAAGTGAGTCTATCTCTTCAGCGGGTAAAACTATGACAGGACAGGTTTCTATTACCTCGCCTTTTTTAAAATTCCGCTGTGCAAACACGCCTCTACCTTTTCCAGGTGAGTCTTTAACAGTTATCGATAACACATAAACACGTCCCTACGAGACTTAAAGAATTGCCAGTAAACTGTTTTATTATTTAAAAACGCATATAATTTATAAGTTTCCCTTCAAATTTTTAATTCAATACTTGGCCAGATTAGAGATTTCCCGAACCATCTTCACGGCGTACAATTTCGTTTTCGGTTGCAGGAATTTTGGGCGTAGAAATTTCACCTGCGCTCCTGAGAAACCTGTAGTATCCAAAGCCTATCAAAAAGATCGGATAAGCTATTTTCCAGGTAAACCCTGAGACTAAAAAACTCAAGGACACGAGTGAAAGAGCCGAAAAAATCCATTTCTTCCAGCCGTTTTCGGTTTTCCAGTAGGCAATTATAATGAAGGCGTAGAGGAAAACGAAGTTCTGATTTACAAGCATCATCATAGCTGATACGGGAATTTTGAGGACATAACTTCCAATAATTAGGAAAATTGAAAGTACATACAGCCCAACCAGGCTGGATACGGGAATATTCCTTTTTGAAAGCTTTCCGAAAACCTCAGGAAAAATTCCTGTCCTGCCTCCGGCATAGAGCAGGCGGCTTGCAGTAAAATCCCATGAACAGGCATTTGCTGCAATAACTATTATCATGAGCCAGATGAGCAGTTTTCCTCCTGGCGTAAAAAGCACAAGGCCGGAAAGCCCTGCTGCCCCCTGAAGAGAAGCACCTGAAACACTGGCTCCCGTGCTGATTAAGGCAAGTACAAGGTAGATTGAGGTTACAAGGGCAAAACTTAGCCAGTAAAGGCGAGGTACGTTTTTTTCAGGGTCTTTTATTTCCCCCAGAGAAAAAGAAAGGTTTTCCCAGCCCAGAAAAGCCCAAAAAAGGAGAGCTGCAACTTTCCAGGTGTTATGCAGGTCTATATGCACGTTACCGCTAAGAGCTTCGCTGGCAATCCCGAAGCCTGCGTTCAGGAAATCAAGGTTAAAGACAATAAGCAGGCCTATTAGCAGAAAAAGGACAACCAGAGCTGCGTAATTGATCAAAGAGATAACCTTCATCCCTGCCAGGTTCGAAAGAAACATCAGGGTTACAAGCAGGATTGCAAAAAGGGCTGCTCCTGCCTCAGACAACTGGAAAAGCTGCTTCATATATTCGCTGCCAATAAGGGCAACTGCAGGAAGCCCGAAAAAGAAAGAGCCTCCTACAAGGTAAGAAACCGCATATCCTCCCCAGGGCCCAACAGCCTTTTCAGCATAACCTGCAAGTCCGGCTGTTGAAGGAAATTTAAGGCCAAGGCTGGAGCAGACTTCGATAAGAGGGACTGCGACAATCGCTATAAGGAACCAGCCAAGGATTGCTTCATAGACAGTGCCTGCATCAAGTGCCAGGCCTGGCAGTGCAAGAATGCCTGTACCTATAAGCATGCAGATTGCAAGCCCCATACCCCGAGTGAAGGAAATCGTTTTCTTAAGTTCGGTCATTTTTATCTCTTAGGCTACCTGTAAAAGGTTCTGTATATTTATTTGTTCGCAAACAGGCTTTCGGATAATTAAAACACATACTAAATATATTTTTCTGAAAAACTCCCCGTAAAAGAAAAGGAATAAAACATCTGAAAAAATTAAAACATATCCAGGTAATGTAAAAAAGCAGCAGCAAGAGCTACAAAACTAAAAATCAGGAAAAAACCTGAAGTACGGATGTATCTGTACTTAATTTTCACCATATCCTCAAATACTTCCTTTGAATTGCTGGTGGAATTGATGTTAATCTCATACCTTTTCCTGAAGAGCACCATCACAGCAAAAATCAAACTCAGTAACCACAGTACAAGCGGAGCCAGATATATCAAAACCGAATATCCATCTGCTCCCTTAATATCTGAAAATGCAATAGCGTGAAAATAAATCCCTTGAAGCAACCCAGTAATGACAACAAACTGTTTTGCCGTATCTTCTACAGCCGAAATGGATTCTCCAACAAGTTTTTCAGCGTTTTTCTTCCAAAAAGGATTGAGCTCAACGGGAACAAAAGGAATCTCTTCTTCACCAGCCCCGCTTTCAATTTCTCCTTCATTCATACCTTTACTTCCCACTCGAATGCTTTTTTACAATTAGAATCGGGACAGGTAAGATCTATGAACATGCTTTTTGGAGTTCTTCGGCTGAATAATTTTTTAGCATCAGATAAACCAAAGCGTACTGCAACAGTTTTCCCATCTTCAACAATTTTTTCTATATCTGTATAATATTTGTACCCGCAGTGAGGACATTTAATGAGTACAGAAGTCATTCATTCACCAGCCTTTCAAATTCAG
>DAQQ01000039.1:0-5014 GCA_002508465.1 Methanosarcina sp. UBA7
AAAAGCGTGCCTGTGGCTACACCTGCATCTTTTGAAATCTGAGCAGTGGATGTACCATGGAAACCTCTTTCGGTGAAGAGTTTCAGGGCTGCTTTCAGAATGGCTGCTCTTTTATCTTTTACTTGTTCTTTCATGTATTATCTCTACGATTGACTGATTAGTCAGTTATGCTGTAATATTACGTATTATAAATACTTTATGGCAATTTGTTCTTGACTCTTATGAGGTATTGAAGTACATAAGGGATTTTTGGTAACTTTAACAAAAAATGTTCAGCGATACATTTAAAAATCCGAATTGTTAATGTGTAGAGATCATCATGCTCATAGTACTCTCATTAGGCGGTTCAATTCTCGCAAAAAATCTTGATCCCGAACGTTTTTTAAAATACGCGGATGTTCTCCGTAAGCTCTCGAAAAAGCATACTCTGCTTGTGGTAGCCGGAGGAGGCGAAGCGGCACGGAACTACATCGATACTGCAAGGGCAGTTGGAGCCGATGAAGTAACCTGCGATTACATAGGCATTGAAATTACTCGCCTGAATGCACGCCTCCTTGCTGCAGCCCTTGGACCCGATTCTTGTCCGGAAATTCCTGCCAATTATCTTGAGGCCTCAAAGGCTATCCGTCCCGGAAAGGTAGTTGTTATGGGAGGAGTTACTCCTGGCCAGACCACGGATGCCGTTGCTGCAATTCTTGCGGAGTTCCTGCGGGCGGACCTGCTGGCAATTGCAACATCTATTGATGGAGTTTACTCCTCGGATCCTAACTGTGACCCTTCGGCAATAAAATACGATAAAATCTCTCCTGAAAAACTCATAAACATAGTCATGGCAATAGAGATGAAAGCAGGCTCCAAATCTCCTGTTGACCCTGTAGCCGCAAAAATTATCGAACGCTGTAAACTCGACGCTCTTGTCATGGATGCTCGAAACCCCGCAATGCTTGAAGAAGTTCTCAATGGAGAAACAATTAAAAAGTCTCCCATATCCTGCGGAACCTGGATTACGACAAAGATCTAAGGCTCAAATCAACTGAGATAAGGCTCGGACAGCTTTAATAACCAGGTAAAACAAGGTCAGAAAAAAACTGGATTTAAAATCTTTATTTTTACAAAAAAATGAAAACTTAAACATAGAGGTTCCAACATATATCCCAATAATAGAAAAATATTGGAATGCCGGTTTAGAGTTTAAAACTCCTGAAGGGCTGGTTTATAAGAACTCCTGAACAGCTGGCTTCCTTAAGTTTCTATCCTGAAATTTCTGAAAGAGAGGAGGAGCCGGGCTTGAGCTTGCCTGAAGAAATAAGTTCTTTTAGACATAGAGAGTTAGGTTCTTTTAGACATAGAGAGTTTATTTTCTGCTTTTTTTTCGTTCTTTTATTCCTGATCATCTTCTGTGCTGAGCTTAGTCCTGTTTTCGCAGTAGTAAATGGGACAGACCGTGAGATGGAAAGACAGGAAGATGCCGTTATCACGGATTTTTTCTCAGACTGCGAACTCTCGGATGCTACAGTCAGGTTTGAGCAACCTCTTGAAAATGTCTCTCTTGTTTTTACTTTGAATTCGGAGAATAAACTGCTGAAATCAGAAACTTTTCTTCTAGGGCCTGTTAAGAAAGGGCAGGAAATTACAAAAGTCCTGTTCTGGAAAATTGAGGACAATTTTGGAAAAGATAGGGACTCTTATAAAGCACAGGTTCTTGTGAAAAACGGGAGTCAAAGCAGTAGTTCGAGAGAACTTTCGTTTTCTTCCCGAAATCCCATCCTTTCAAAGCTTAAACTTGTTGACTTTTCTGCAGATTCTGAGAAAGCTTCAGTTTTAATGAGTCTTACAAGCTCTGCGAATTTAAAAACTATACAGGCTCCTGAGCCCGGTATGATCGACCTTGACCTGAAACTTCTATCGGGCACGGAAATCTTGTATTCTGAAAAGCAGAAAAATATCCCTATTACAAGCACTTATTATAATGTAAGCTACTGGCCTTTACTGCTCGAGAAAGATAAAAACTACACTGCATTTTTGAAGGTCCATTCCCACTCTCCTGATGTCACTGCAGCCTATATCTCGAATTTTAGAGCCGAAGAAAAGGTGGAAATTATTGATCGGGATATCGATGTGGATGAATACGGAGCAAGTGTTACTGTTGTCGGAAAATCCCAGGTACCTTTTGACGGAATTGTGAGGGTTGTGCTGATGCCTGAAGAGGGGAAAGTTCAGCTTTTTGAGGAGACCGCAGATCTCCTGACTTCGGGAAAAGAAGACACGGTAGGTATAATCTGGCAGGGAGTCCCGAAGGGAGATTATAATGTAAAGATTTATGTGCTAAATTCCGAAGGAGAAATTCTGGATAGCCATGAAACGGTTCTCAGGGTTTTTGAACCCGTTGCCCAAGCAAGTCCTGCCGAAGAATCCCCTGCTCCTGGTTTTTTCACAATTTTTGGAATTTTTTTCTGCGTTAGAACTTTGTTTGTAAGAAAAAGAGAATAACAGTAACTGAAAGTCTTGAACCCTTTAAAGCTTTGATAGCTTAAGTCTACGTAATACTTGAATGCAGGATCATCATGTTTGACCTTATCATCCGAAATATAATGAACAGGAAGGTCAGGAGTGCACTGACAGTCTGTGGAATTGCACTTGGAATCTTTGCAGTTATAGTTATGGGTGCGATGTCAGAAAATTTCCACCAGACCTTTGAGCGCTCCATGAGTGTAACCAGCGATAAAATCCGTGTCTTTTCCGAAAGCGGAGTTTTTGGAGGGGGACTCACGGAAGATAAGGTAAGCGACGTCCTTCGGGTGGCAGGGGTGAAAGATGCGTATGGACTCTTAATGACCACTTTTGATGAGGACAAAATGGGAATGACCGGGAAGCAGATCCTTGGCGTTCCCCCGGAAAAATCCAGCGTTGCCCTTTATCCTGTGGACCTGAAAGCAGGCCGTTTTCTCAATCCAGGTGATTCCTATAATGTTGTTGTCGGAAGCAACATACAGAGGGAATATAAACTTCAGATAGGGAGCAAGTTTGAGATCCATGACAAGTACTTCACCGTTGTAGGAATTCTGGATTACACAGGCTCTATTTTTGACAATGCAGTTATTATACCTCTTGAAACCGCGCAAAACCTCTACAATGTGGGAAATTCGGTTTCCTATATCTTTGCAGTGCCTGATGAACAGGTAGATGCCGAAGTGCTCTCCAAACGCATAGAGTTAAGCGTTAAAGGTACAAGCACCCTTTCTCCTGGGGAGCTTGAGGTGCAGGCAAGGCAGTCCTTCATGATTTTCAGCGTAATCACCATCAGTTCAGGACTTCTTGCAGCAATCATAGGCGGGCTCTGCGTGATGAACACGATGCTCATGTCCGTTGCCGAAAGGACAAGAGAGTTCGGGATTTTAAAAGCAATTGGGGCCGAAACGAGGGATATTTTGCTCCTCACGCTTGGAGAAGCTTCATTTATGGGCCTTTTCGGCGGAATCCTCGGAATTCTGGTAGGTTCCGTTGCCGTCTATATTATGAATGCGTGGCTTGCGAATACGAGGATAGTGCTTTTCCTGATAACGCCCAGGCTTCTTGTAATTGCCATGCTCTTCGCCTTGTTGATAGGGGCTCTTTCCGGGCTTTATCCTGCTTACAGGGCTTCGAAGATGAGCCCTATGGAGGCTTTAAAACATGCCTGAAATGGGAATTGAAAAAGAAATGTTTGAAACTCTGGGAAAGCTGGAAAAGGATGAATCTACTCTCAATTTGGAAAACAAAGGCCAGAAAATCATAATGCAGGTTGAAAACCTTTCCAAAACCTATTCTCAGGGTAAAATCCCTGTCCATGCCCTTCGCTGCGCCTGCATAACCGTAAGAAAAGGTGAACTTCTTGCGATAATGGGACCCTCCGGTTCTGGAAAATCCACTCTCCTGGCCCTTATAGGTACACTTGAAAAAGCGACTGACGGAAAAATCATTCTTGACGGGACAGACCTTACTTCTGTGCCTGAAAAACAGCTTCCACGCATGAGAAGAGAAAAAATCGGTTTTATTTTCCAGCACTATAACCTTATCCCTACACTTTCTGCGCTTGAAAATGTGGAGCTTTCAATGCGTTTTTCCAGGGTGCCTAAAAAAGAAAGGGAAGAAAGGGCAAAGGCACTGCTTGAAGAACTTGGACTTGGAGACCGGCTTTCCCATAAGCCTTCGGAATTATCTGGAGGTGAACAGCAGAGGGTCTCTATTGCCAGGGCACTTGCGAATAAACCTGCCGTTATCCTGGCTGACGAACCTACAGGTGAGGTGGACAGTAAAACCAGAGACTCAATTGTGCGAGTTTTTAAAGAATTGAGTGAAAAAGGGCAGACAATTCTTGTTGTGACGCACGACCCTGAAGTCGCAAAGGAGTGTTCGAGGGTGCTCCAGATTAAGGATGGAACAATTAAAGATCATTAAGCGTTCGAAACTTGTCCTAAAATTATTTTTCTTACCTGGAAGCCATAATGATTATAAAAATCAATTACGTTTTCATTTCCATCTCCTACGGCGATTATTTTTGATTTTACCTTATTTTTATCCAGCCACTCCAGGGATCTTTCCATCAATTTGCTTCCAATCCCTTGTTTGCGATATTCTTTTTCCACATACAGTGAGTCTATTTCCCCTATCATTTCTTTGTTAATTGTGCTAATACAGTATCCAATATATTTCCCTGTGTCTTTGTCTTTCACTAAGTTAACTTTCATACCAATTTTTGAATCATCTGTTAATTCGTTAATTCTATCTTGAAATCTTTTATTCGCATGATTATCTGCAAAATATTTCGATTTATTTTGATGATAATCTTTAAGTCTCTCCCACAGAGGTTGTATTAAATACAATACCTCTTGTGAACCTTCTATATACTCAACATTAATCATGTTTTTTCCTTCTTGTTGTTTAGCGTAGTACTCAACTTATATGAGTTTTGACTTGAATTTGTATTCATAGACACAGTTTTGAGTTTTAGAACCTGACTTTGACAGTTATATAA
>DAQQ01000036.1:0-14793 GCA_002508465.1 Methanosarcina sp. UBA7
GCATATTTTTCTTGTTTGTAACCTACAATTAACCGTAAATATCTGATTTACAACATATGTAGTGTATTAGCTACATATGTAGTTAGATGTAAAGATATATAACTTTTTGCATATACTGTTTGTTTTCACGAAAAGTCAGCGGTACTTCTTATTAATCCATTATACAAGTAGTGAGATCCAGCAAAAAAAGTGAATGAACAGATAAATGAAAAGATTGAGGGTAAGTAAAACTAGTATCTGAAGAATGATGGATAAAAGTAGAAGACTCTACTCTCTTTAAGTTTCATAACATGTCATTAAAGTTGGAGATAAGAATCTTTTTGGAAATTATTTCAAAAAAAGGGTACAAAACTTATTTATAAATTTTAAAAGTTTTGAGATTGCCCTTGAACAAACCTCAAGTACCTTGCAGTTAAAAGAAGCTTTTCTATAATTAAAACTCTCATTAAAACTCTCAGGAAATGAGTTCACCATCACTTAACTTCACAACCTTATCTGCAACTCTGGCCATCTCAGGGGAGTGGGTTGCAACGACAAAACTAATCTTCTGTTCTCTATTTATATCTTTCATGAGATTTGTGATTTTTTTCCCAGTAACCGAATCAAGGTTTCCGGTAGGTTCGTCGGCCAGAATAAGCCTGGGGTTATTTGCAAGAGCCCTGGCTATGGCTACTCTTTGCTGTTCTCCTCCGGATAATTCCGAGGGCAGGTGATGTATTCTATCTCCAAGCTCAACCAGGTCAAGAAGCTCAGTTGCTCTCTGTTTTTGTTGGGAGCTGCTGATCCGGTTAAAATGCATCGGATAGCAGACGTTTTCAAGGGCGTTCATTGTAGATATTAAATTGAAAGCCTGGAATACAAAACCTATCGTCTGTCTGTGGAGTCGGACAAGGTGAGAAGAATTTCTGTAGTCAACTTCGGTACCTTCTATAAAAACACTGCCAGAAGTAGGCTGGTCAAGGCAGCCAATAATGTTAAGTAGAGTAGACTTGCCGGACCCAGAAGCACCCATAAAGGAAACAAATTCCCCTTCTTCAATTTCCACATTTACTCCCCTGAGAGCCTCTACACACATTCCGGAATCAAAAGTATAAAACTTTGACAGGTCTCTGGTTTCAACAATATTCATTTATTATCCCTTTCCTACAAGACGTTAGCTACTCCTCTTTTCAGAGGATTCGGACTCTTTAAACTTAAGCACAAGTATCGCATTTGTTGCCAGAAGATAATCTCCTTTGTCCTGAATGCTAGCAAAATTCTCAGCCGGTTCTAGATAATCTGCTACCGGTTTCTCATCAAGAGCTACCTGGACAGTCTCATTTGTCTGGTAAACATTCTCCCAGCTTTTACCACTTCCGAACAGAAGCTGGATAATATCTCCAAGGACCGGAATACTACTGGTCTTCTCATTAAAAAAAAGCTTATTCCTGGCTTCTCTGCCCGAGCTGTATCCTCCTGAAGGTGAAACAGTTATCAAGCGTGCATCCGTAACATTATCGAGGTTAATATCACCTTTAAAATAAGTAGTTGTTGTTGCTACTTCCGGAGTAATTCCATAATCAGCATACAGCATATCACAACCTTCACCAATCCAGTACTCGATAATCGGTGATTTCGGGTCCTCGTAGACGAGGAGAAGCCCGATACCCTGTACGCAAAAGGTACTTCCGTTTTTGTCCGTGTTTGCCAGTGAGATAGAATAACTTCCGGGTTTGGAAATCTTCCCGCTAAGGTCACATGAGTTCATCCCCGAGAAGTAATCGTACCTTGACACAAATCCCTTAGTATCCGTATACATGTGCCCTTCAGGCAGGAGTACAGTAGTTCCTGAGCTTGTAAGGGAAGCATTGAATTGCGGATATATGCCTTCCAGATCTTTTTTGCTCCAGACCCAGTAAACGTAAGCTTTTGCAACCTTAATAGAACTCCCTGCAGGAGGATTAACACTAAAGTTAACCATATAACTTTTGTTGTATGTAAGCTCACCACTATATTTACTATCTCCGAGAGAAAAATCAAGGCCTCCATGGTGCTCATCATGGATGACAGTCTGCAAGGGTTTATCTCCGGCATACGAGGCTGAAACTGGGATTGTGAGCAGCAGGAGATTAAGCAAAATTGCAACTGGCTTCAAATTCATTATTATCCTCATCCGACTCAACAATATGGTTATGCTCGTCGACTTTCGCTCTTAAGGTGTGCTCCCCACCCACGGTTTCAACCCGTATATCGTTCACGATTGTTTTTTGGCCTGCAATTTCCGGGATATTCAATACAGTGGCACTTTTTCCATCAAGAGAGATATTTACATCGAAGTTCCGAGCTGAAGCTTCTCCGTTATTAATAATCTTTACCGGGATAGAGTAGGCAGTTTTTTCCGCTACATGGGATTCCTCAATACAGCCACTTAAAGCCAGTATTATAAGTACCGCAAGTAAAAGTAGTAGATATGGTTTTTTTCTCCGGAATCCTAAAATCGAGAGGAAAGAAAGAAAAACTATAGAGGAAGATGCGACTTCTTTCTGTGCCTCTATTTTTACAGGATCTCCAAGGGAAACCGAAAGTTCTGGCTTTGACTTGACACTTACATTTAGTGCACAAACATTATTTTTCTTGTCTGACTCTTGTATATTATTTTCCGGGTCTAAAGAGAGTTCAAGCAGGTGCTTTCCTTTGATTGCAGACCATGAAAAAGAAGAACTATACACTCCGGAAGCTTCCATATGGACTGGGAAAGTTGAAACTTTACTTCCATCTACCCTGAAGCTCATAGTGCAGTTCTGATCATAAATTCCCCCAGGATTGTTTATTGTGAAAGAGATTTTTGCCGGCATTCCATCGACCAGCTCTTCTTCAGAGATATTCATCTCAGGATAAAAGTCAGGAAGAACAGATGCCTTATCCTTTGAGCTCAAAACCAGGGCTGCAAGGACAGGATGCAGGTAGTCCTCTCCTTCCTTGTCATCAATATCCCCATCCCCATTCAGGTCAATTCCCCTCACAAAGGTTGCTGAGTTATTATCCTGCAAATAATCAAGCACATCAAAACTTTCTATATCAAAATATCTGGAAGGAGAACCTTCATTTCCGGATGCATCATTACTTGTCTCATCAGCAATGTCTCTAACTTTTTCTCCATACTTTTCAGAGAGGTTCCTGGGTGAGGTTCCAAGAGTCTTTCCGTTAAATTCGAGATAATCAGGCAGTCCTTTGGACCCTGTAAGATATACTACCGAAAGATTTGCAGCATCCTTGCTGCTCAAAGCCTGTCCGCAGTTGAAATTGACACTTACTCGGTCACTGGAATTTGCCAGGGTACCGCTCCAGCCTTTCCCGTGAAGATTTACGTTTCCGCTCAGGAGCTGGTAGGAAACTTCAGGTGCTTTTTCGTTCTCACATCCCGCAGCAAGAACCGCACCGTAAACTCTTCCATCCAGCTTGTTTCCTGGCTCTCCCTTGCTCGTAAGGATGTTCACAATATTTTCACCGTTTTTTGTAACATTGCTCACATCATAAGAAACCCAGTAAACTCCATGGCCTGCACAGTATACATTTTTGCTTTCGTCATTAACACCAGCAAGCGGTAACTGCTCAAGCTTTTGCCCGTTAAACTCAGGCCGAAGCCATCCTTCATAATTTTCCGTGCCCCCCCAAACTCCAACATACAGGCGAGCCCAGCGGACAGTACCATCCGGAACGTTAAAGTTTTGGGAATAGGGTGGAAATGTAAGTCCGTGCCCTCCGTCTATGTATACTTCTCCTCGGAAAGTACCCTGAGCATCCGGAGTTAGAGGTATACCTTCAAAAGAGTAGCTGGCTCCTGTAAGAGGAATTGAAATTAGCAATGAGAGCAAAAAGACAAACAATATAACTATTTTCGTAATTCCTGTTTTCATATCCGCTCACTTTCACACCAGAGTAAAGTCTCAACTTTGAGAGAAGCCTGGTAAGTTTCTGATTTCATTTTTGGGTAGATTTCTTTAAGTTCGTAGAATTAATATGACAAAGTTGTCTCATAATTGGATAATTACAAAAACTTAAAGATTATTAAATATTACTACTTTTCTATTTTGTATGAATAATTATAATAATAGCTAATTTTAATAAAGGTTATTGTAATCAATATTTACATTCAAACTTAACCTGCAAAAATTGTTAAATTTCCAACAACAAATATACTTTATTTTGATAAATTGATTTTTTTAATACCATAAAAAGTAAATTAAACTCAATATTGAATTTTTATTATTTTTAAAGGATTAATGATCTTTATTTTTAATTTTTAGACTTTAATTTTGGTTTTGGCATAAAATCACAATAACTTAAAAATAATACTAATTGTTGCCATATTAACATATTGATTAGTGATTTTTTAATAAAAATTATATACTCAAAGTTATTAGCTATCTACTAAGTCATAATATTAAGAACATGGGAAGAATCAAACGGTGTTTCGTTTTAAATAATATTTAACTCTAAACGAGATTCCATTTTAAACAATATTTCATTTTAAACAATCTTCCATGCATTCGAATCGATGTCTATATTTTGAAGGAGCCTTACAAGCCCGTTTTGAAATAGTCCAATGGAACCTCAAACTTGGAGTAAACTTATGATAAGGAGGATATGGATTCAGATTTTACTCGAGCCCATGATAGAAACAGTAGATGAGCAGGATCTATGTGAAACTGAAATAGTAAAGATAGCTGAGAAATGAGCAGGATCTATGTGAAACTGAAATGAAAGATAGCTAAGAAAGGAAGATGAAAATGCAGAATAGCGGAAATAATGGCAAATCTTGCAGGTGGAAAGATAGGATATGAAGACTAGAAAAGTAGATCAAAAAGGAGATCAAAAAAGAAATCAAAAAGGAGATCAAAAAAGAAATCAAAAAGGAGATCAAAAGAAGATATATAAAATGAGGAAAATTTGGGGAATAAATGAAGATCATAAGGCAAATAGCGAACATAAAATAAGAAGAATAAGACTCAGCCAGGAAGGAAATAAATTTAACCGGCTGGTAAGGTTACTTTGCGTGATAGCAGGACTATGCTGTTTGCTTTCCATGCCTGTCCTGGCCCAGACCCCCGAGAAAAATGGATACATAGCAGATAAGCCACTTGAAACATACATACATGACTCGATTAACGGAGGTCTCTATTATAGTGTTGGAAGCAGTTATTACAGTGGGAAGGTCTATCCCGGAGACGTATACTCCGTAACACATAACATCGATCTTCCCGAAGGATCGACAGTAAAATTCGCAAGGCTTTATAATTACTGGACCTGGAGTGCCGAAGGTGTCACTGGCAGGTACCCTGAGATGAAAGTGAGATTTAACGGAAAAGAACTTACACCTGAAAAAGAATACAGTGACAGGAAAGGCTGGGGCATCTATGATTATCCCACAGGCACCTGGGCTTATAACATAACTGATCTTGTAAACGGTTCGGGTGCTTGCAGCACTGAGATTGAAAACAAAGGCCCTGATGCATCTTTTGTTTGTATTGACGGTGTAGGTTTGCTAATAGTTTATACGGACCCTAAAGGAAAAGACATCGAGTACTGGATTAATGAAGGAGCTGACGAACTCAATTCTCAGGTGGATGAGAATGGCAACCCGCTTTATTATGCGACCTCTAATGAGACAATATGTGAAATGCTCAAGCCTACCTTGCAGCTCCCTGTCCGCAGTGCAACCCTCTGGACGATTGCTCAATCCGGAAACTGGAATGATAACGCTCTCCTGATAAACGATCAAAAATTTCCCGGGATTACTGATGGAGAACCTTATCCTGACCTTGATACCGATATGAGGGATATCACAAGCTACCTGAAACCTGGAGAAAATAGCATCCTTTTCCAGGCCATAGGAGACTATGTGGTACCTTCAGGGGCCTTCTTAGTGATTGAAAAAGATCCACAGGCAGAAGAAGCAGCACAGGCTTCTGAAGAAACTTCCGGAAAATCAGATGAAACCGGCGAAACTCAGGAGACTTCCGGAAATGAAGCGAGCAAGACCCCAGGATTTGGATTTGATTATGCCCTTGCCTTTTTAACTGTAGGTAAACTGGTTGCAGGGCATAGACAGAAAAAGGGTTGAAAGAGACTTTGCTCCCTATTCTTCAGGTATTCTTCATCAAACAGGTACGGTACCCCCGAAACCAATGTAGCTCAGATAAAGTCCACCTGACGTTAAAAGGATTGTATATATCAAGAAGATATAATCATTCCTTTTTAATTTGAGTTCGTTTACATAGGTCCTGTGCCTGTTTGCTCGAAAGCCTCGTGTGTCGGCAGCAATGGCAAGTTTTCTTCCTGCCCGGAGTATATTAACTACAAGAGGAACAAGGATATATTTCAGGGCCTTTGCTTTTCTGCGGATGTCACCTTTAAGCTCAAGCCCTCTTGCTTGCATTGCGTTCAGGATTATGCCGCTTTCTTCGAGCATTGTAGGAGCAAAGCTGACCGCAGAGGATACCATAAATGCAATTTCATATGGAATACCTATTCTATAACTTTTCCCTGCGATCCGAATTTCAAAAAAGCGAACAAATGCATCGATAAGCATTCCGGGATGAGTTGTGGCAATAACAAGCATAGCAGCACTTAGAGAAGCCATAACGCGGAAAGACTGATATAGTCCATAGACGGCTCCGTCTGCATAAAAATAGATTCCTCCTGTAAGAGGTCCCACTAATGGGAAAGACGATGGAACGAGAGTAAACAACGGATCTTTAGCCCAATAATAAAAAAGAGCCTGCGATATTGTAAAACTCAATAGAACACTCATGAAGATAATAATTATTGCCTTTATCCTGCTTTTTGAGGGTTTTAACATGAACCAGAAAGGTAAAGTTGATATGAATAATATTGCCAATAGATCCGGAGTCCCGAACACAACACTTAGCACCGATATTCCAAAGAGCCAGAACAATTTAACTCTCGGGTCAAGCCTGTGAAGCAGGCTATCTTTTTGTTCATAGCGAAAAAGACTTTTCAAACATGGACCCTCCATGAAAATTATTCACACAAAAATAAATTATAATTAAACTATTTCTTACTTTCTATAATAAATTTAAGCTTAAAGGTATAATCAAGAGGCAGATAGTATGGATTCCTTATCTGAAAAAGTTTCAGTTGGCTTGGGAACTGCACATATCAAGCTTGAAAACCTCACATACAGCTACCCTCACTCAGATTCCCAAGTACTTTCGGACGTAAATCTTGAACTTAAAAAAGGGGAATTTGTGCTACTTGTGGGTCCCAGCGGTTGTGGGAAAAGTACTCTTGTCCGCTGCTTTAACAGGCTGATTCCAGAAATATCAGGAGGAAGTTTTTCCGGGCGTGTTTTACTTCAGGGAAAAGATCTTAAAAATGAAAAGATCAGGAAGCTGGCTCTTGAAGTTGGAATGGTGTTCCAGAACCCGGAAACCCAATTATTTTGTATGACAGTAGCTGAAGACATTTCTTTTGGGCCTGAAAATTTGGGCTTGTCCAGAACTGAGGTACTATCCCGCGTAGAAAAAGCTCTTAAAGCAGTTAGACTGGAGAAACTTAGCAATCACTTTATTTTCACACTCTCAGGGGGAGAAAAACAGAGGACTGCAATAGGAGGAAATCTAGCAATGGAGCCTGAAATCCTAGTTCTTGATGAACCAACATCGGATCTTGACCCTACAGGCACTCAGGAGGTTCTTGAGCTACTAAAAAGACTAAAAGAGGAAAAGCAGACAACCTTTATTCTAATAGAACACAAACTTGACTCGGTTTTCGAAATAGCAGACCGTATGCTTGTTATGGACAAAGGCAGATTTATCTTTGATGGAAAACCTTCCGAAATCCTGTGCCGTGAAGAAGAAACACTTAAAAAACTCGGAATTCATCCCCCTCAACTTACTGAAATTGCTCATCTGCTGGGAATGGATTCCGAAGCTTCAATAGTCCTATCCTATGAAAACGTTCTGAATAGGCTTGCTAAACTCCTGCAAATACCTGCAAGCCAATTTGAAAGCCAGATAGAGCAAATACATGAAACCTCCAGTCCTACTGAAACTTTCAGTTCTATTGAAACTTCCAGTTGTTCTATCGAAACTTCCAGTTCCATTGAAACTTCCAGCTCTGTTGAAACTTCTAGTTCTATTGAAACTTCTAGTTCTATTGAAACTTGCAGTTCTCTTTTACCCTCAGAGGAAAATTTACCCTTTGTACGAATAGAGAACCTCTGCTACAGGTTTGAAGATGGTTCGGAAATCCTCAAGGATATTAATCTGGATATCAAAAGTGGAGAGTTTCTTGCTCTTCTTGGACACAACGGAGCTGGAAAGACAACTCTAGCAGGCCACTTAATAGGATTTTACAGGCCTTCCGGTGGAAGAATCCTTCTTAATGGAAAAGATATAGAGAGGTATTCGACAGCTCAGTTATCAAAAAAAGTTGGGTACCTTTTCCAGAATCCAGATTCGCAGATATTTATGGACAGTGTATTTAAAGAAGTTCGTTTTGGACTCGAGAACATGGGTATTCCCAAAAAGGAAATTGAAAAACTGGTAAACGAATCCCTGGAAACGATGGAACTTTCGGCTTATAAAAATAGGCACCCCCACTCTCTCTCAAGAGGGCAACGACAGCGCCTGGCAGTAGCTTCCATTCTTGCCCTCGAGCCGGACCTTCTTGTCCTGGACGAACCTACAACAGGGCAGGACAAAGGACACATACTGAAGTTCCTCGATAAGATCAAGGAACTGAAAAAACTTGGGAAAACGGTTATTCTCATAACACATGACATGGAGCTTGTAGCCGAGTATGCTGAAAGGATTGTAGTGATGAAACAGGGGAGAGTCTTGCTGGACGGACCAGCAGCAAAAGTATTCTTAAGCACGGATAAACTGAATGAAGCTGGAATTATCCCTCCCCTCCTTTCAAGGCTTTGCTTTGACCTTCAAAAACAGGGAATTAATGTTCCTCCAATATTAACAGTCTCCGAATTGAAATCTTTCCTCCGGGATCATTGTCCGGAGTTGCGAGATTGAAAAAGCGAAATAAAGGAAACAATTCGTACAAAAGTAAAAAGAAAGAAGAAAAAGAAAGAAGAAAAAGAAGAGAATGTAAATAGAGTTGATCAATTACCCCCACTCCTCTTTAGTTCTGATCTTTTTTATCGTTTTTCAATTTAAGGGTGTATTTGCTTTCAGATTATATCTCTTATTTTGTATTTGTTGTCACTTTTATACAATCTGTTTTTGTTACCGTATTACTGCCTGCGGCATTTGTTGCTGTCAATGTTACTGTATAACTCCCTATTTTTGAATACTTATGCTTTGGACTCTGGACTGTGGACGATGCACCGTCTCCAAAGTTCCATTTCCATTTAGTTGGTAAGCCTGTACTAGTGTCAGTAAAAGCAACCGTCAACGGCATTTTTCCTGAAGCAGGAGTTGCAGAGAATTCAGCAACCGGTTTTGCTGTCACCTTTATATAATCTGTTTTTGTTACCGTGTTGCTGCCTACAGCATTCTTTACTGTTAAAATAACAGTATATGTTCCTGCTTTGGAATACTTATGAGTCGGATTCTGCTGGGTTGAACTTGTTCCATCTCCAAAATCCCATTTCCATGAAGCAGGTGTACCTGTACTTGTGTCAGTAAATTTAACATTTAATGGTGTTTTTCCTGATGTAACACTGCTGGTGAAGTTTGCAGCAGGTCTTGATGTCACTTTTATATGTTCTGTTTTTGTTACTGTGTTACGTCCTGCAGCGTTCTTTACTGTCAAGTTAACAGTATATGTTCCTGCCTTGGAATACTTATGAGTCGGATTCTGAACGAATGATTTTGAACCATCTCCAAACTCCCAGATCCAGCCAGAAGCTGTACCTGTACTTGTGTCAGTAAATTTAACGTTCAATGGTGCTTTTCCAGACGTAACACTGCTGGTAAAGTTTGCAGCAGGTTTTTCTATCACTTTTATATAGTCTGTTTTTGTTACCGTGTTACTGCCTTTAGCATTGGTAACTGTAAGTGCTACCGTATACTTTCCGGCTTTAGAATACTTATACTTTGGATTCTGCTGAGTTGAAGTTGTTCCGTCTCCAAAACTCCATTTCCATTTAGTCGGTGTTCCCGTACTTGTGTCAGTAAAGGTAACCGTTAACGGTGTTTTTCCTGAAGCAGGAGAGGCTGAAAAAGCAGCTACTGGCTTTCCTGGAGATGAACCAGTGACTTTAACATAACCTGTTTTTACCTCAGAATCGCTTCCACCAGGTCCGGTTACTGTGAGGTTGACAGTGTACGTGCCTGCATTACCGTAAGTATACGAAGGGTTCTGCTCGGTGCTGTCCACAGTTCCATCGTTATCAAAGTCCCATGAATAGGAAGAAACAGTGCCAGTTGAAGCATCTGTAAACTGAACCGTTAGAGGTGCTGTACCGTTTGTCGCATTTGCGGAAAAAGCGGCTACTGGTGTAGCTTCTTGTTCTTTCTGGTATTCAACGACAAGGATCTGTTGAAGCGCATCCATGCCTCCGCTTGTTGTTCCCTGGATTCCGGCTTCGTTTCCTGTTTCATTAATGTAATTTTTCATATCAAAGACTAGAGGGCTTGCTGAATTGGAACTTCCCATCCATGCACTTGTTGCCACGGAGTTTCCGTTGAATAGCAGGTTTCCTTCATCGGGCCCGGCACTTCCGGCGAAACTGTACATCGTAGCATTTGCTACCTTGCTCTTGTCAATGGACATGCCAGTGAAAGGAACATATGCTGTAGCCTCTTTGGGAGTTGTTCCGTAACTGGACTCAGATACGCCAAGTTCGTCGCACTCTTCATTGATGAAGATCTGCTTCCTGGTTTCGTTAGAGTTCCGATAGATCACAACAAGAGTACTTGGATACAGTGCTACTTTGTTGTAAGAACTATCGTAAGGGTTCGTTACAAGGCTGTTTCCGGTCTCGTTGAACTTGTCAGTTACATCGTAGACGCAGAGACCATATTCATAATCAGCATACCCACCAAAATTGCTCCAGTCCCTGTAGAGAATTCCGTTTCCTGTTGAGAGATTTCCATTCTCAATTGTGTTTCCGTTAAAGTTAAGATTCAACCACGGATATCCGCCAGGAGTTTGGTCCCAGTTATAGGCGAAATAAAGGAAGACTTTTTCTATTGTGGAACCGCTGGGGATCGAAAGATCAGCAGCAGTCCAGGTTTCGGTCCTGTCACTCCAACCAACAGCTTTGTAAGCAGTATCAGGCTGCGTGGAGTAAAGAAGGTTACCCGGAAGGTCATAGGTATGTTTGGTGGTGATGTTGCTGCCGCCTTCCCAGTAGATGCCTTTGCCTTTATAACCGTTATATCTGAGCGGTTTGGACGCACTGCTCTTGTTATTGTTTGCCTCGTTGGTTTCAGCGATCAGGTTATCAGGGTCAACAACTGCAGTGTAGGTTAAGGTGCCGCCTTCAAGGCTGCGGATAGTCGGGTCAATCAGGCTTATTGTAGCCTTTCCTCCGCTTGCAAGGGATGCGATTGTTGTCGTGTTTACCGGAACCGTTCCATTGGATACATCACTCGCATAAAGTGCTACCGAAATATTAGAAAGGCTGTCAGTTCCGGTGTTCATAATGTTGAGAATGTTTATGGTATTTGGTTCTTTGGCAAAAACCGCAGAGCCTGGAACCGTATTGACGATACCTGATATACTGAGGTCATTTGTCGCTGATGAAGTTGCGGTTATGTATTCGGTCTTTACCTCAGAGTTGCTTCCTTTTGCATTGGAAACCGTGAGGTTAACAGCGTAGGTTCCTGCCGTACTATAGGTATATATCGGATTCTGCTCGGTACTGTCAACAGTTCCATCGTTATTGAAATCCCACTGCCAGGAAGTAGGGGAACCAGTTGAGTTTTCGTTAAATTGAACCGTGAGAGGAACCGTTCCACTGGTCACGTTGGCAGTGAACTCGGCATCGGGTGCAGAGGTTGATTGAAGCGGTTTTTTTACCACCAGGAACGCGAGGGGGATTTTGTAGAATGCTGCGGTACCTGTACCCGGCAGGTACCTGGCATAGGCAAATGCGGAACTGCTGCCGGAAATGGATGATGTTACATTCCAGGAATCAATCCCTGAGTAAAGACCCTGTGTATCAGCGACACGGTCAAGCCCTATGTTTGTAAACGATCCGGTCTTTGTAGATGCAACAAAATCATTATCTGTTGTTGGAAAGCCATAGTACCCATTGTTACTTGCCATGTAGTCGGCAATGAGTGTGGCTGAGCTAATGCCTGAAATCCCGTCTGTGTTAAACATGGTGGTTCCAACGGCAACAGTGTCTTCATTTTCCTCAGTATAGTAAGTGCAGGCATCGTGCCCCTCGTTGACCCAGTACAGCGTTTCTGTTGTTGAAGAAGGATCGTCGTATGCGACGACGAGCTCGACCATCTTTATCCGGCCATCGTAGGAACCCGTGGCGTCTACATTCACCTTGATTGTGGGTTCATCCACCTGAATCAGGTTCGTTACATTATACCAGCTCAAGTAGTCACTCGTCACACGGTTTGTGTGTTCGTTGAGCATCAAATAGGGTTCACCGGTACCGTGGCCGAAAAACTTGCTGTTGTCATTGCCACCGCCACCGTAGTCCCCGCCCTGCATATAAATAAAAGGCTGACCTGAGTCAGTTTCTGTCCAGTTGTTGTCCCAGGTTCCGTCGTTATTCCAGTCAACCTTGGTAGTGTAGGTGATAGCTTTTGCATCCTGCATGTGTCCGCAGTAGCTGGAAACGTAGAGCCTGGCCCATTTGATCCTGCCTGACCCCGCCACGGCAGCTGTCGGGAGGGTAAAAGTTCTGTCCACAACGTTAGTGTAAGTCGCTGATGGAGGGTTCCCGGAGATGTACAGGCCACCGGTCACTGTTCCGGTCTGAACGGTTGTCAGCGGAAGGCCACCAACCCAGTCGTCAGCAGCTACGGTGCCTGCAAGCAAAGTGAGGCAGACTCCGATGCTTAGAATTAGTAGTAATAATGTTGGAATTGGTTTTTTATTCGTCATTATTCCTCCTATACTTAGTTAGAGGCAACTATTCAGCCTGCCAAAATCAGTTGAATTCGTTTATTTTGGAGATACCTGGAATTCCGGTTCTAGCCTTTCAATAAATGTAAAAGCACAATCAACCGCCAACACGAGGAACACAGGTTCACACAAATTTGCTCGTCGATTTTAATGAAAACTACTCTTGGTGTTGTTCTGGTCAGTCTGAATTCACCTACTTTTTTAAAGCCCATAACTCCTCCATTGCGACCCGCTTTGGAAAGGTTTAAGGCGGCTGTTCAGGATTTTAATCTCACAATTTCATTTTTTACATAGAGAGAAAAACTAAAAAAACTAAAAATTAAAACCCTTTTGCCATAAAATTTAAAATTTGGGTCTATAATCACGAATTGTTTATCAGACCAAATTCTACCTTTTAAAAATTCACATCCTCTGTAAAATTTAGATTTCTATTAGAGATTAAGAACAAAACTTTTTAAAAGTGGCATGGACAAATTTCTCAAAGTTCAACTTTTATTTATTTTCAGTTTGTAAAGGCCAGATATCTGACTCTCTTTGAAGACAATGTTTCCTTGTTAAGAGAAACATCTATTATAGTTCAGCCACTTCAAAAAAGAATAAAATAACACAAAGTATTTAAATTGTTTGAAAATATTAAGAACATATTAATTTATATTCATCTTAATTAACACAAATATAAAAGTTAGTAACATAATATCTGTAACCTAGTACATTTTAGAAATATTATTTATATTAAACATTATTCAATTAGAAGTTTGTTTCAAATTATTTCATGAGCCTTTACAATAAGGTTTCTACAAAGCCAAAAGTTGTACGGTTAAACGATAGATAAATAATTCCCCCACTCCTCTCTTTAGCCCTGATCTTTTTATCGTTTTTCAACCCAAGGTTTATTCAGTTTCAGAAAACCCAGATTATGTTTTGTTGTCACTTTTATGCAGTTATTTTTACATAATCTGTTTTTGTTGTCGTACTGCTGCCTGCAGCATTTGTCGCCGTCAATGTCACTGTATAACTCCCTGCTTTTGAATACTTATGCTTTGGATTCTGGATTGTAGACGATGCACCATCTCCAAAACTCCATTTCCATTTAGTTGGCGAACCTGTGCTAGTGTCAGTAAAGGCAACCGTCAACGGCATTTTTCCTGAGGTAGGAGTTGCAGAGAATTCAGCAACAGGTTTTGCTGTCACTTTTATATAATCTGTTTTTGTTACCGTATTACTGCCTGCAGCATTCTTTACTGTTAAAATAACAGTATATGTTCCTGCCTTAGAATACTTATGAACTGGATTCTGCTGGGTTGAACTTGTTCCATCTCCAAAATCCCATTTCCATGTAGCAGGTGTTCCTGTGCTTGTGTCAGTAAATTTAACGTTTAATGGTGCTTTTCCTGACGTAGCACTGCTGGTGAAGTTTGCAGCAGGTTTTGCTGTCACTTTTATATGTTCTGTTTTTGTTACCGTGTTACGTCCTGCAGCATTCTTTACTGTTAAGTTAACAGTATATGTTCCTGCCTTGGAATATTTATGAGTCGGATTCTGAACGAATGATTTTGAACCATCTCCAAACTCCCAGATCCAGCTAGAAGCTGTACCTGTACTTGTATCAGCAAAAACAACATTAAGTGGTGCTTTTCCAAACGTAACACTGCTGGTAAAGTTTGCAGCAGGTTTTGATATCACTTTTATATAATCTGTTTCTGTTGCCGTGTTGCTGCCTTTAGCATTGGTAACTGT
>DAQQ01000284.1:0-7915 GCA_002508465.1 Methanosarcina sp. UBA7
TAGCTGAAAAACGATAGTTCACGTTTATAATATTTCTATCGGGTTCAGGATAAGGAACTTCGGTTTTTTAGTCAGAACATATTTTTGAGAAATATTTTTGGAAAATTTCTCAGAGTAGCGCTTTCAGAAGCTAGAACTTGAGATTTCATCCCCGCACACTGCAGACAATTGGGCTTTTTCCTTTTTTGCACATTCCATTCCATCTTCAACGGCTTCCCTGATAATATACCCGGCCTTGTGAAGGATAGTGTCCCCGAGTTGAGGGTCTTTGTCCATGCTAGCAGTACAGGGATAGGAGTGATGAGCACCTGAGATGGTTTCCTTATATTCGGCAGTGTCAGTCCAGCCGAGCTTTTTTGCCACAAACCAGGTAGAGCCACATGGGGCGTCCCTGAGAACACCTGCACCAGTAAACATCTTTCCATCAGGGCTCATTTCAATTCTGAGCACGGGCCTTCCGAAACCAAGGTCAACAAATGCATCTATAACGGGCTTTCCCGTTTTATCAAGAGCACAAAAAGGCTTTGGACCTTCAAACTCAACTCCAATAGCTTCAAGCTCTTTTTTAAGCTGTTCAAGTATCCCTGCAGGAGTTTTCTTAAAGTCTTCAACAGGTGCGATTACGGCTTTTGCCTTCGTTTTCTTCACAACGTCCGGAAGGGCAGTAAGAAGGTCTGGGTGGATGCCAATAGCAAGTATAAGGTCACATTCCGGAAGTTTTGGAGGCATGTACTGTTCGGGCTCTTCTATAAACGAGGGCAGGTCTTGAGGAAATTCATGAATTCCTACGATCAAGTTCGCATATGACTTTCTTGCCTGCCTGCAATGGTTGCAGAGTTCCCCACAGGACACGCAGAAATTTCCAGGATTAATCAGGTTCTGGATAACTTTTTTACCAAGTTCGCCTGAGTAGAGTACAAGGATCTTCATAACATACCCCCTATTTAATGACTGTAAGAATTGTTGTCATCATCTTTTTCTTTCGTTATAGATAAAAGTTCGAATTACTTTTCCCCAAGAATATAAAAGAGGGAAAAGATTAGCGAAGAGACCTTGAGAAAGTGTTTGAGAAACTGCTATCAGTTCTGATACCTTCTCATTTAATGTCTATCCGCTTTTCTATAAGATACATTGTAATTATTTGTTTCAATGTATAAATAACGGGAGTTTCAAAGTAGAAATCAGTATCCACATCTAAACCTGGATATACAGTTAAGTGGAACAAAAAGCACTGAAGACAAGAAAACAAAAAAACTAAAAATAAGGAAAAATTGAGGAAAAGGGAAGAAGAAAAAGAAAGGGGAGAAAAAAGAGGGAAAGAAATGAAAAAAGAAAAGAGGAAAAGAAAAAAGGGAAGGAGAAATAAGGAAAAAAAGAAAAGAGGAAAAGAAATAAGGAAAAAAAAGAGGAAAAGAAATAAGGAAAAAAGAAAAGAGGAAAAGAAATAAGGAAAAAAGGGAAGGAGAAATAAACAAATTATTGTAAGGAAATAGTTGTAATTCGGTCTACTTTCTTCACTCTCCCAATTTCAAAGCCCCATGCGGACACATCTTAATGCATACACCACACTGGATGCATTTCTTTTCATCTAACTGAACACTCCAGGAGTTGTCAAAAGAATACACATTCATAGGGCAGACTGAAATACAGGCTCCACAATTGATACATTCTTCCTCATCCCTGTGAATAGGCTGGTCTAGAATGGAAACTATAGCTCCTCTCGATTCCAGAGCATTTTTGATTTTATCGAACCTTAGATCGTTCACATCCGCTATCAGTTCCCCATAGGTTGAGTCTATATTTGCAACCATTATATTAATCAGGATACCTGTTTCGACTATTGACTCGGAAATGATAGGGTTATGGATTCTGTCGGTAGGAATGGTAATCTTGATTTTCACGTTCAGTACCTCCTTGCAAGGAGTTTGCTGATATTATCACTTGTTATTATTCCGAGAACCTGCCTCTGAGCGTCAATTACTGGCATTGCAGATACACCGTAACGATCCAGCCGCCTTGCTGCAAGGTCCACGGGCTCGTTCGGAGCACAGGTCAGCACCTTTTTCGTCATAACACTCTCTACCGAATCAAAGCAGTTTTCTGCAACGGCTTTCGAGATATCCCAGGCGGTCAGGATCCCAACCAGTTCGCCAGTGTCCGAAGTCACAGCCAGATGGTTGAAAGAATTATCCCAGATCTTCTTTGCAGCGTCCTGGACAGTTTGATCTCTTTTGATTGTCACAATAAAACTTGACATCACATCTTTTACCAGAGGTACGGCCTGGGTCTCTTTCATGGGTTTGGCAAACCCCTCAGCACACAGTCTTTCCACAGGCATGCTGATAAAGAATTTCCCATGCTTAACCCATTCCTTTAATTCATTTGCGATCTTTCTCGCGTTCTTAAAACTGGAGAGGGAAGAAGTGGGCACATCTTTTCCGTTAATCTGTACCGAGCCTGACCTCAGTTCAGCATAATTTACCTTTCTAATAACCGGCTTGTCCCGGCTTCCCACAGCATAATCCTGAATCGTGGTTACGATATCCTCATCACGGACTGCAGTTGCTGCAGCAAGTTTTTCGTTAAGAATAGGGATGGGGATTCCGATTCCCATGTAAAGAGTGGCTCCGTATCCGGTAAAGGAAGCAGCTCTCAAGTAGTCAGGGTTCATCTCCTTCAGGTTACCTTTAAGCATGAGAGTTCCAAAACCGGAGGATGGAGAATGCTGAGTTCCGTTCCCTATAACGTAACCCTGGGCTCCTCCCATAAAAATCCTTGTTCCCGTGCCTACAGTTTCATAATTCGGGTCATTTGAGAGAGGAGAGAGTACACCTGCCCCGGAATATGTTACGTTTCCAAAATTAGGTAAAAGTTCGCCCATATAAGTGTTCAGGATCCTTTTGGAACTATTGGTTGCTGCTGCATATTTCTGGTAAGCGTTTCTAGGGTTAAGAAGAATGGCTTCATTAAGGTCTTCAAGAGTAATTATCGTGTCAAGTACTTTCCTCGGGTAACAGTCTGTCCCATACGAAGTGGCATGAACATCGATTTCTTTGCCCCTCAGGAGGTCTTCAATAACATGAGCCCCACCATACTGGATTCCTCGCGTATCTGAGATCTGGGCAGCCCCCAGGTAAGCGTCTACGGCTGCCAGTCCGCTATATGCTTCTACATTGTTGAACCAGATTTTTTGGATTTTTATGGGAGGCTCGGAATGCCCCAGGTTAAGCATTAAGCCGGATGAACACATAGCTCCGAATGTGCCTGTAGTAACTACATCTACCTCTTTAGCAGCTTCTTCCGCGCCAAGTTCCTCAACAATTGTGACCATTTCTTCAGCTGTCACTACATTGACGCTTCCATCTTCAATTTTTCTATTAATCTCATGAACCGATTTTTTAACCATTAAGGGGTCTCCTCTTTTTGCAGAATTATGTGGATTGTAATATTTACTATAATTATATATTACTTGTGATAATGTTAACGGTAATAGCCCTGCCCGAAGACGCAAAAAGCTGTGATTAAACTTGATTTGTTTTCAGATTTTCAGGTTTATGCCCTTAGTCCAATAAATAATATTCATAATTATGGGCTATATATATTACTTGCGATAATTGGAAAACTCTTTTAATACTGAGTCGAACTATAAGTAGATTATAACAGTTCATGCGGTATACAGTTTGAACAATTCGAGTTTTTCTCAGGTTCCAGGCACGTTAATTTCAGTAAGTTTCTTATGCTTACAGGATATACCCGAGGCCAGGTGATCTGTTGACACGTATACTAGCTACCGGGACTTTTGACCTTCTCCACCCCGGACATATTTATTTTCTGAACCAGGCCAGAGATCTGGGAGATGAACTTTTCGTTATTGTTGCAAGAGATTCAAATGTAACTCACAAGCCAAAACCAATTGTGCCCGAGGAGCAGCGGCTGGAGATGGTAAGTGCACTTGGGATCGTAGACAAGGCGCTTCTTGGTAGCGAAAAAGATATGTTTGAACCTCTGAAGCAAATCAGGCCAGATATAATTGCCCTGGGTTACGACCAGCGTTTTGACGCCGAAATTCTGGAAAAAGAACTTGACAAAAGAGGGCTTCCTGCAAATGTGGTAAGAGTTCCACTTTCGAAAGAATGCCCACTTTGCAGCACAGGTGCAATCATAAAAGAGGTACTTAAACGGTATGGGTAAATGTAAATCTTCCCCTACCATTTCATATTCGATTGATACCTGTTATTCTTTATTTATACCTCTTTTCAGAAAGATAATTTATTGGATTTATTTCAGGAAAATACTTTTTCAAGTCTCTCAAGAGCTTCCCTGATTCGGTCAATAGATGTTGCATAGGAAATCCTGATAAAATCCTCGCCAGACGAACCAAAAGCAATTCCAGGCGTAACTGCCACCTGAGCTTCTTTCAGCAGTTGTTCTGCCACCTGGGTCCCGTTTCCATACTCACTGACATTAGCAAAAGCATAGAAAGCTCCATCGGGCTTTTTACATTCAAGCCCCATTTTGTTCAGGCCGTCAATAAGGACATCACGGCGCACTTTGAAACGGTCAACCATTGCTTTAACGCTGTCCTGAGGACCCTGAAGGGCTTCAAGTCCACCATACTGAACAAATGTAGTCGCACTGCTTACGGAATGAGACTGAATTTTAAGTAGAAGTTTGAGAATCTCAGGAGGAGCAGTCAGGTAGCCGAGTCTCCAGCCTGTCATGGCATATGCCTTGGAAAAACCGTTTACTGTGACAGTTCTCTCCTGCATCCCATCAAAACTGCCAATGCTGATATGCTCCCTGTCATAGATAATTTTCTCATAAATCTCATCTGAGACCACTATGAGGTCATGGTCAATTGCGAGATCCGCGATACATTGTAAAGCCTTTTTCC
Source organism: Methanosarcina sp. UBA7 (assembly GCA_002508465.1). GTDB lineage: Archaea > Halobacteriota > Methanosarcinia > Methanosarcinales > Methanosarcinaceae > Methanosarcina. The sequence continues at coordinate 4,895 of DAQQ01000284.1, forward strand.
CGAATACTCCACCTGTCGGATTTCCCGGACTGTTTACAACAATGAGCTTGGTTTTATCAGTGATGTACTCTTCAAAATTGTCAGGAATAAAACCTTTCTCAGGAACTGTCGGAACCCAGACGGTTTCCGCGCCTGCAAAACGTATACATGCATCATAAGTTACCCATGCAGGGTTAAACAGGAGAGCCTGGTCCCCATCATCGAGAACGCCCATCATTACCTCAAAAATTCCCTGTTTTGCTCCTGGGGTGACAAGAACACCTGTCTCAGTTACATCGAGGTTGTTTTCCGTCCTCAATTTTTCGGCAATGGCTGCCCTTAGTTCAGGGATACCTCCAGAAGGAGCATAGTGAGTTTTTCCCCCATACATAGCCTTTGCCGCAGCATCGCAGATATTCTTAGGGGTATTGAAATCAGGTTCACCAAGGCTGAAATTGATTACGTCTGTACCCTCTTTAATCATTCTGGTCGCAATATTGGAGATCCTTATCGTTGCGGATTCTTCTACACGCTTGAGCCTTGCGGATGACATAGGGATGGTCCTGGTTTATACATTTTCTAGTTTATTTAGAGATTATAAGATTCACAGCCGCCGCACAAGCTTCACTGCGGCTTCGACGGCCCGCTTTGCATAGTCCACACGTTCATGAGCCGCCATGCGGGTCATACCTGGGCCAGGAATTCCGAGAGTTACCGGCTTATTGAACTCAAGAGAAAGATCCATGATCTTCCTTGCAGCGTGCTGCATAACCACCTGATCATGGTCAGTCTCACCTTCAATTACAGATCCTATAGTAACCACGGCATCGATGTCATCCCTCTGGCAAAGCTTCTTGATCGCAAGGGGCATGTCAAAGACCCCTGGGACAAGAATGGTCTCTTTAACTGTTGCCCCCAGGAACTCCGCGTGTTCTCTTCCAAGCAGTTCCATCTGATAGGTCAGATCCCTGTTAAATTCAGCTACAACAAATCCTAGGCTGATAGTCATCTGATAAGGTCTCCAATCTTTGTTTTTACATAAATTGCTTCATGTTCTTAATGGGCCTGCGTCTTCAAAGCCTTGCCTTTGACCGGTACCGGCTTCTCGAATTAACTTTTCAGGCTTGAAGAGCAGCTTTATTACATTTAAAGCGTGCTCCCGGGTCCTTCTATCCATAAGGAAAGCAAGTTCCTTCTCATCCTTTCCTTCGTTTTCATGGACAAAGACCTCAATAATATGGGTATTGGTCATAAGCTGGGCCATAATAAGGCCCTGAGAAGCTTCATGAGCACATATTTTGTCTTGTTCCTTAGCTCCGGGCATGCCAAGGGCCATAACGATATCGCATCCATCTTCTTCAATAAGTTTTTTGGCTGCGACCGGAAGGTCCTTTATCCCAGGCACGGTTACTCTTTTAATTTTTACAGATACATTTTTTTGTATCTCGTCAATTGCCGCACGCCCCATATTATAGCGTGCGAATGTGGTATCTGCAATTCCTATTGTGGGCATGTGAATCCGATCGGAATTTCAAGATTAAAATCTTTTCCGGTTTTTCCTGAAGAAGGATTGGTAGATATATAGTAAATCTATAGTAAATCTATAATTTTATCCTGCTCAGGCCCTTTCAATAATCCTGGTTGCAGCTTCTGTACCTGCTCCCAGGCTGTCAATGTAACCACGCTTGTTAAGTACAATTTCCAGCTGCTGGATGGTTGAAAGCACATCCCTCGCAGTGACATTTCCCATGCTACCTATTCTGAAAATCTTGCTTTTAAGACGTTCCTGCCCGCCTGCAATGATTACGCCGCGCTTCTTCATATCGTTCTTTATATCCTCACCATCAATGCCTGCTGGAGCTTTCATGGCAGAGACCGTATTGGAGTACTGGCTGTACTCGTTAAGCTGGGGGAACATCTCGATATTCAGCTCGGCAACTGCCGCTCTTACGGCTTCGGAAAAGGTCCTGTGTCTCTTAATCCTTGCCTCCATTCCTTCCTCTTTTACGATATGTAAAGCTTCCTGAAGTGCGTAGAACAGAGGAATTGCAGGAGTATAAGGTGTTTCTGGTCTGGGCTTGTCCCCACTCTTTTTATATGCCAGAAGGTCATTGTAGTAAGGCCTTTTTGTTACGTCCTTCATAACCTCAAAAGCCTTTTCACTTACGGAAACGACTGAAAGTCCGGGAGGGGCTGCAAGGCACTTCTGTGAACCTACAACTGCAATGTCAACTCCCCATTCATCGACCTTTACATCATCTCCTCCAAGGGAGGTCACGCCGTCCATAATAAAGAGAGCGTTGTGCTTTTTGGCAAGTTTACCAATCTCTGCAGCCGGGTTAAGGATGCCTGTAGACGTCTCATTGTGAACGAGAGTGATGGCTTTTGCTCCTTCCTCGAGTTTTTCCTTGACGATTTCAAGGTCAATCGGAAAACCCCAATCAAATACAACGGGAACTACTTCCGAATAGATAGCTGCAACATCTTTAAATCTTTCTCCAAATTTTCCATTTTCTATGGCAATGACTTTATCCCCGTTTCCAGCCAGAGACCCGACAGCAGCTTCCATTCCCGCCGTTCCCGAACCACTGAGCACGAAAATATCATTGTTTGTCTGGAAAACGCTGGAAAGAATTTCTCTGCAATCAGTATAAATTCCGGCGAATTCCGAACTCCGGTGGTTGATCATCGGTTTTGACATGGCTCTAAGGACTCTGGGTGTAACAGTTACGGGACCAGGCATCATAAGAAGGGTATCTTCCAGATCCATATGTATTATGCTCCACATTTTCAAAGATTTAATCGAATTTTATTTTTTTATTATTATAAGTAGTTTTATTACGTCCGTTTTTATTATTTAAGGGGTTTGTATTATTTCTGCAGCAATAAAATCCTGCAAATCTGAAATAATTCAGAGTAATATCATTGTTATACTGTATGCCCAAAAGGCCCTGCAGTATCTTATATCCGGGAATTTGTCACAGGACTTATTAAGTTACTTTTCAGGAGTTAAGCATTAAGTCCGATTTAGAGATCAGGTTT
>DAQQ01000110.1:0-3838 GCA_002508465.1 Methanosarcina sp. UBA7
CGGGGTATTCGACTGAAATAAAAGAGGATGACCTAAAAATTAAACTATCTCCTAAACCAGACTCTACCCATAGATCTTGCTTTTCAGGCAGGCGAAAGCATGGATTATCCATAAAGTTCTAAATGATAGTCCTCTAATCATATATGATGCTCGATATCTGGAAGCCGGAAATCTTCCATGGCCAGAGAAAAAAGAAAGATTTTTTCGAGGGCTGGTATTTCAAGATGGTGGATTACAGTGAGAAGAACGCTTATGCTGTTATTCCTGGAGTCTCCATAGCCAGGGACCCCTCAAAGTCACATGCCTTTATCATGTTTCTGGACGCAAGAGCGCAGAAAATGAGTTATTTCAGGTATTCGCTCGATGACGTGAAGGCCGGAGATAAAAAGTTCGAGCTTACTATTGGTGAATCTTTTTTCAGCACTAGTGATATGAGTCTCAATCTAGAGCAAGGCGGAGATCGGATCATTGCCTGTATTAGCTTCAAGGACGCCTATCCCTGGCCCGTGAAACTGCTGTCACCTGGGGTAATGGGCTGGTATGCATTTGTGCCGGGCATGGAATGCTATCACGGCATATTGAGCATGGATCACGCTGTTGAAGGGTTCATTGAGGTTAACGGCATAAGGAAAGATCTCAACGGTGGAAGGGGCTATATAGAGAAGGATTGGGGCGTTTCAATGCCTTCCTCCTGGATATGGATGCAGACTAACCATTTTGATCGTAATGGCATATCACTCTCAGGCTCGATCGCAAAGATACCCTGGCTCGGCAATTATTTCACAGGTTACATCTTCGGCTTTTTATATGACAAAAAATTGTACAAATTTACGACATATTCAGGGGCAAAGGTCACTGGGCTCGATGTTACCGACAATAACATTCGGATCCGGCTGGAAAACAAGAAATACCGTCTTGAGATCGATGCGGACAGGTCTGAAGGCATCGAGCTCCCTGCACCAAAGCTGGGAGATATGACAGCAAAGGTTAATGAGTCTCTACACTCTAGTATCAATGTAACCCTATTAAGGAAAACTGGTTCTGGCACGAAGCTTATTTATTCCGGAACTGGAAAAAACACTGGACTGGAATTAGTCGACAATGTCGAGGAACTGATTAAGGGATTAAAAAAAGCCAGTAATGGGTGTTAATGAGCTTTTTATCGTTATCCACCTTAACTGAATAGGTCTTAAGACTTCTGGATGTTTCAGGATTTTCGACACAAACCTCAAGAACCTATCTCAGTTGAACATATATTCGTTGAACCTGTATCGGTTGAACTTGAATCGGTTGAACTTGAATCGGTTTTCTTAATGTTCACTTTTTAAATCCCGAATCCATCCGGTTTAACGTACCTTTAGGTCATTTTTCATATTAAACTGGTTTAGGCAGGTATAATGGAACAATTAGAAGGGAAGGCTAATTTCCTTAACTATATCCTCGATAATCAGAAGACCTTTTTCCAATTCGTCCTTCTTGATATTTAATGCTGGAAATATCCTTATTCCATTACCCTGAGTTTGAGTGACAAACAAACCTCTTGCCAGACACTCATTTTTGACATTTGTAGCAATGTCTTCGCTCTGGAATTCGACCATAATAAGAAGCCCCTTTCCACGTATGTCGGCAATTATGTTCCCGTAAATTTTCGGCCATGAATTCATTCTTTTCAGGGCAAGACAACTCATTTCTTCTACATTTTTGGAAATATTGTTATCTATTAGATATTTTATCACTGCGTATGAAACAGCACAACCAAGAGGGTTGCCACAATATGTACCTCCGTGATCACCGATTTCGAGCTTCTTTGCTACATTCTCGGACAAAGCAAAAGCACCAAACGGGAAACCACCTGCAATTCCTTTTGCCATTGTCATAAAGTCTGCTTTCACACCGCAGGAACCTGTAACAAAAGCTGGCCCTGTTCTGAAAAATCCGGTTTGAATTTCATCAACGATCAGCAAACTTCCGTTCTTCTTACACAGGTTGCTTACCTCTTTCAGGTACCCTTCTGAAGGTATGTGAACTCCGCCTTCTCCCTGAATAGGTTCAAGAATTACTGCAGCAACATTCTCATCCAGATAACATTTCATAACCTCCAGGTCATCATAGGGAACGAACCGATAATTAGGCATCAGAGGACTATACCTATCCCTATGCTTGGGTTGACCTGTGGCAGATGTTGTACTGATCGTACGTCCGTGAAAGCTTTGATATGTAGAAATTATGTCAGGCCTTCCTGTCACCTTTCGAGCCAGTTTAATGGCAGCATCATTTGCTTCAGCTCCGCTGTTCGTGAAGAATACTCTTGTAAGATTGGAAGGCAGGATTTCTGCGATTAAGGAAAGTAGACGTGCACGTGCAGGAGAATATGTAAGTCCCGAATTGGGGTTTTGAATTATCTTTCTTCCCTGGTCAATCAAAGCTTCAGTGATGACCGGGTTTGCATGACCGATACATGTTACACCCCAACCTGCCGTGAAATCAATATACATCTTTCCTTCTTCGTCCCATACATAAATTCCATCTCCTTTTTCAATGGAAATATTCTGCTTCACGAAGAAAGGGGGAAGACACTTGTCTTCTATTTCGAACGTTGTCTTGCTTGACATTACAAATCATTTCCTATACAGCTAACCAAAAGAAGTTTAAGGATAACACCTGAGCACTAATTTTCTCAGGCTAATTATTTGGTATCGCTGAACTCAATTGAAGCTATTCCACTTTATCAATCTGTTGATCTATAAAAGTCGAACTTATTAATAACCCAAATTTGACAGAATTTATAAATTGATAAAGTATTTTCCTACAAAAAACGTATAGTATTGACGCAGAATTTTTCGGAAAAATGAAAATAGCAAAAAATCGAGAACAATGCACAGAAACATCAAATGTAGGGGGAAAACCGGAGCATGAAGCTCCTTTTTTCATTTTAATTTTTATTTTTCTGTCAAATTCGGGTAATAATATATACTTTAAATATTTACAAGACTTTGGTCTTCATTTGAAAACTATCAGGTTTCATGAAGTTTTATTATAAAGAGGAATGCTTGTAAAATATATTTGATAGCATATTTGAGCTTAACAGGTGCTTCTTGAGGTAAAAAGATGAATGAAAAAAAGTTCACAGCCTGGTGTGGGTTATGTTGTATCGATTGCATCCCTTCTAACAAGGATCTGTTTAATCTTGCTCATAAGCTTGAAGAAAAGCTTTCCTATCTTCAGTTTGATGAGTATGCAAAGCTTAAAGCTGAAAAAAATCTTGCCTTTGAAGATTATCCGGTGTTTATAAAGGTACTTAAGGAAATCGAATCATTAAAATGCTCCATACCTTGCAGAGAAGGAGGTGGAAAACCTGTCTGTGAGATTAGGAATTGTGTGCAAGGTAAAGGACACCTAGGATGCTGGGAATGCAGCGATCGATGTAGCTGTACTAAACTTGATTATTTGAAGTCCGTTCATCCGAATTTGGACTATCATCTGGACTTAATTAGTAAATACGGTCCAGAAAGCTGGCATTCAAAGCGTGGAATCCATTATAGGTGGCAAAAAGAAAGTGCTGAAAAAACAAAACCATAGAATAAACCCATAATTATTTTATGAGATCAATTCATTCTCACCAGTTACGGATTTTTTCCTTCTCCGACTTGGTTTAGTTCCTATTTAGTCTATTTTGGGATGATAAAGAGACCCAGCTGACCGAAAAAGTGAATAAAGAATTGAAAAGAAAACAAACTAATTTCTCGATCAAAATTTTGATTCATTCACTTAGAATACTTATATCCACTATCGGCTCAAACAAAAAAGCCATATATCCTGAGTTTGACAGTTAGATAAA
>DAQQ01000263.1:0-8552 GCA_002508465.1 Methanosarcina sp. UBA7
TCGAGTTCGACCCAATAAAGACATTAAAGAGGACAGTCACAACTGTAGAAATGCTCAAAGATAAATCTACTTTTGTCTCAGGAGTCCCTCCTGGGAAAGTATATAAATATGTGAATATTTGGGTAGGAAATAACGGAGCAGGAGTCGCCAATTATTTTGAAAATGGATTTATAGAATTCAAAGTTGAAAAATCATGGCTTGAAGAAAATAATATTAGCCAGTCACAGGTAACTCTTCAATGGTATAATAAAGGCTGGGAGACCCTGGCTACAGAAAAAGTTAAAGAAGATGCGAGTTACGTGTATTTTAAATCGAAAACGCCTGGATTTTCCTGCTTTGCAATAACCAGTTATTCAGAGGAGAAAAATGTATTGGAAGGCAATGGATTAGCAGAAGAGGGAGTGTTGAGAGACTGGAATGGTGAAACAAACAAGAGTGCCGTCAACGGAAGTGCAAAAACGGATGACAAAACTAAAAATCCTCTGGGGAAAGCCAAAATAATTCTGGCAATTTCTCTGCCCCTTTTCTTGATTCTTGTAGAGTACTTTGTGATGAAGAAAAAGATTTGAAAATCTCTTTCTTTATAATTTTAATTTGAAATAATGCGTGGATTATTGAAACCTATAAACAACAGACTAATTTTATAATTGAGTCAATGTTAGTGATGTGTTTGCTTTTTGGAATTGATCAATAACTCACAGAAACAACCAGATAAAGAGTAACAAAGGAACAAAAAGAAAAAGAAGAGATTCTAAGAAGAGATTCTCTTTTCAATCTTTCTTAGAACTTAAATCCCAGCTTCTGCTATTCTCAAGCATCCATGACTGAGAATCCAGTTCTTCTTCTTCAGGTTGCGGGTAGATCCTTTCAGTCTTGCCGTTAGGGAGCAGCAAGCGGGCTTTTACGTTATCTTTAAGATGAGTGCCAAGGATTACGTCCCTGACGACAGGAATATACTCGGTAGATATCGGAAAGAGAACTTCTACCCTGTTGTCCAGGTTGCGCGGCATAAGATCTGCGCTTCCCATAAGGATCTCTTCTTTTCCTCCGTTTCTAAAATAATATATCCTGGAATGTTCAAGAAAACGGCCAACTATCGAGGTAACCCTGATATTTTCACTGAGACCAATAATACCTGGCCTGAGGCAGCAGATTCCCCGAACAAGGAGGTCAATTTTCACTCCGGCCTGAGAAGCTCTATAAAGTTCCCGGATGCACTGGTAGTCCACAAGAGAATTCATTTTAAAGATCAGGTGCCCATTTCCATACTTCTCATGCAGGTCAATTTCACGCCTGATTCGCTCTAAAATCTGGTGCCTTAGAGTCTGGGGAGCTACAAGGAGTTTGATATAATGGTCCTTTCGTGAATATCCGGTAAGGGCATTAAAAAGGTCAGAGACATCCTTGCCTATGCATGGGTCACTTGTCAGGTAGCCCATATCGGTATATAGCTTTCCTGTGACGGCGTTATAATTTCCTGTGCTCATGTGCACGTAATACCTGATACCTTCTTTTTCGGCCCTGACAACCAGGCACATCTTGGCATGAGTCTTACGCCCTGGGAAGCCATAAGCTACATGAACTCCTTTGCGCTCAAGTTCTTTTGCCCAGCCTATATTGTTCTCCTCATCGAAACGGGCTTTAAGCTCCACTAGAACCGCTACTTGCTTTCTACGGTCAGCAGCCTTCATAAGAGCCTGAATTATTCTGGAATTGTCATCCACCCTGTACAGGGTCATTTTAATTGCCAAAACATCAGGATCGTCAGCAGACTCTTCCACGAAATCGATTACGGATTCGAAACTGTCATAGGGATGATAGAGAAAAATATCTCTTTTTTTCAGAGTTGCAAAAATTTGCTCCCTGTTCGCTAACTGAGAATGCTTTTTAGGCTCGAAATGCTCATACTTAAGTTCAGGACGGTTGATCTGTGCAAGTTTGATGAGATTTGATAGTCCCAGAGGAGCCGCAGACCTGAACATAAGGGAAGGGGAAAGTTCCAGATTTTTAAGGAGGATATCCGAGACTTTTGTTGGCATAGTATAATCGGTCTCAAGTCTGACAACAGACCCGAAGTAGTTCCTGCCGACTCTCTGTTTTACAGCGGTCAGAAGGTCTTTGTCTCCATCCTCATCAAACCCAAGGTCTGCATCGCGTGTAATCCTGAAAGGATAAGCTCCCAGGATTCGCTGCCCGGGAAACAGAAGGTCAAGGTTTGCAGCGATAAGTTGTTCAAGCCAGACAAAATGACCGTTTTTCAGCTCTTCCAGACTGGAAGTTATTCTCTCCTGGTCACCTTCAGGAACAACTATTAGTCGCATAAACATCGGAGGGATCTTGACCCTGGCAAAACGTTCCCCAAAATCTGGATCATCAATTAATACTGCAAGGTTAAGGCTGAGGTTGGAAATATGAGGGAAAGGATGTCCTGAATCAAAACCGAGAGGAGTAAGTAAAGGGAAAATATTTCTCTCAAAATAATCTCTCAATTTTTCTCTTTCTTTTTTAGAAAGCTCAAAGTAATTAAGGACTTTAATTCCTTTTTCCCTGAGAGCAGGCTCAAGCATTTTGTTCCAGCAACTGTCATTGAGAGGAAGCTGCCTGAGAAGCTCTTCCCGGATGATGCGAAGTTGTTCCTGTGCAAGCTCATCTGTCCGGTCATCTTTCGAAGCTTCCATTATTCTCTTCTGGACGCCTGAAACCCGGACCATGAAAAATTCATCAAGGTTACTTCCAAAGATAGAAAGAAACTTAACTCTTTCAAGCAGAGGATTGCGATCATCAAAAGCCTCTTCGAGTACCCTGTCATTGAACTGAAGCCAGCTATACTCGCGGTCCGTGTATAAACATGGATCGCTGAGGTCAGGCATACCGGAAACTTCTACCCGAGTTCCTTTAACATTATCCATAATCAGCCTATCAAAATCTGCACACTGAATGGGGAAGTTCCGCTCCATTGCTATCACGCGTGACCTGGGTTTTGCACTTATTCAAACTAGTCTTTAAAAATAATAAAAGATCTGAAGATAGGATCTCTGTAGAGCTCATGTTCAATTTCATTACCTGATTGGCACCCGGTTTTACTGGGTTGAAAAGAAGATATCCCCCGGGTTCACTCAAACAACTTAGTACAGTTAGCCTTAAGATAGTATAGTTAGCCTTAAGAAATTTTTCCTTGATAACATCAACCCTGTTAGCCGATTAGAGTTTTGAGTCCTTTTGCAGAGGAGGAGCACAATCTCCATATTAAGTTATCGGACATGCATTGACACCAAAACATATATAAACTTTTGTATCGGCCGGATTTCAGGAATCTAAGGAATCTCTGCTGACTCATTACTATTTATTAGTATATAGAACTAAAGATTTATAATATTATCTCTTGAAACCAATTGCTGACAAAGACAAAAAAAGATGCCCCAGATAAAAAAGAAAAAAAGTAATGGAAGATTGCCAGAAAAGGTCAGAAACTTCTAAGTAAATTCTTTATTAATATTTTTTAAATAATATACTAAAGTTTATTTAAAAGTTGCTTTTGAGCTGGTTTTAAATTTATCTTTTAAATGAGAGTAAAACTCCTGCTCTTTTCCAGTGGTCTTTCTGAACAGCCGTTCCACAATCAGCTCTGGAGTGCTTCGAGCAATACGGTTGTATACAGGGTTCCGGTTTACAATTAGTTCCAGATGGGAATCGAGACCATCTGCCTCAATCCCATCAACTCTTACTTCAGTTCCGGTATTTTCAAGGATGAGTTCTGAAAGATGGGAAACAAAAACCCCAAGACTCTGTTCATTTCTGGATAGATATTCAAGAATTCCTGCTATAATTCGTGCAGAAGCTCCAGGCTCAGTGATGGATTCCAGTTCGTCCGCAAGTACCAGTTTTTCTGAGGCTTCGGAGAGCACTGAGAATTGCTTGAGTGTAGTCTCAAAAGCTCCTGCATCGAGAGTTCCTTTTGATTTTCCGAAGTAGTAGAATTCTTCTACAGGCCCGAGTTCAAGTTTTTTTGCAGGAACCGGAAAACCCATATACCCAAGAATTACGCATTGGGCAAGGAGTTCGAGTAGTGAGGTCTTACCTCCGGAGTTTACTCCACTCAAAAGTACAACTCTGTTTTCCATACCTGCTGGGGAAAATCCAGTTTTTCCGATAGAATAACTGACAGGATCAATTTCTCCATATCGGGCTTTTAAAAAAAGATTTTCTCCGCCTATAAAACCTATTCCAGCTTCAGGAGTCAATGTGGGAAGATTAAGCCGGAATTTTGTTGAGAAACAGGCAATTGAAAAACCCAGGTCAAAATCCAGGACTTTCCTGACAAGTTTTTCTATAAACTGGTGAAAATCTGAAAGCGTTTTTGCAAGTTCCCTTTTTCGGGCAAGCCGTGTTTTCTCAAGGCTATTATTCAACTTTTGCCTGAGAAGCTGTAACTGGAGTTGATCTGCGTAGAGAGGGTAGGAGATTTCATCAGGAAAGAGTGAGTCAAGCATTAGTTTTTCTTGCTTTTGAAGCCCTAGTTTTTCAGCAAGTTCTTCTTTGATTGCTTCAATCTCAGTTTTATAGATTTTATTAAGTTCCTTTGTAAGCAGGTCTTTAATCTCCATTCCTCCGCTTACAAGCCTGACGAGTTCCTGCCCTCTAAGAGTAAGGGAACTTGCCTCAAGGGTTCGATTCATGCGCTGGTTAGCTTCGTTCAGAGCCGAAGTCAATGAAGGATCCAGGTTTTTAAGGGCTGCTCCAAGCCTGTCAAGTTCAGGATCAAAACCTTCAACGGGTTTTCCATCTTCACCAAGCTTTGAGAGAGCGGTCTCGAGTACGTCAAGCTTTTCTTTTGAAAATTCTTCAAAAATCTCAAAATTCCCTGAGCGAAGAGCTGATACAATACTCAGGCATGAACGGATGCAATTCAGGTTCCGCGCAAAAAATGCCAGTTCTTTTTCAGGCAAGACCCGCCAGAATTCAGTTTTAGAAAGGTCCTGGAGGTATTCGGGTTCAATGCCTTCGGGTAAATCAAAGCCGAGATAAGTGTCATCAAAAACAATTACATTGGAGTAACCTCTTGCTAGATCTACAAATTCCGATAGATTTTCTACAGCCTGGACAGGCAGAAAGTCCTGGAACTTTACTCTGGCTGCTTCAAAGGCTTTTGAATCTCCGCATAAAATTATCCGGTCTCTGACTCTGAGGTTCCCGGACACTGGCCTGAGTTCACTGACTCTTGTAAGCAATTTTAGAAATTCGGAATTCTCAGGGAAGGTATTTCCCAGTTCAAGATACTCTTTTATGAAAGCCTGTCTCTCTCGGATAAGATCCATGCGCGAAGCAGGTAATGGATAAAAAAGGTTTAGTTTGTTCCTGGCATGCGTCGTATGGGCAAAACTTTTTATCAGCTCAAGCAGGCGGGAATAAAGATCCAGAGCTTCTTTTGTTCTGAGAAAATCGGAAATTGAGCAGCCTTCAGTTCTGGATCTGGCATATCTGGCAAGGGAAAGAGCAAAATTGCGGCTAATCCCGTTGACCTCAGAAAGCGAAGCTATATCACCCTCGCAAATAGCCTGAAGAGCAGCTTCCTCAGTTCCGAAATGCTCAGTCAGCCTATCGGCTACCCGTTCACCTATTCCATGAATTTCCCGAAGGCTTGAGAGCGGATGAGAAGTTTTCATACCCAAAATACTTTTCATATGCAAGATACTCTTGTTTCAATAAGTTCAGCTGGGCATTAAGCCCGTGTTATTTACTTCAAAAGAAAGGCAAGTTCTTTTTCAAGATAGGGACGCATTGAGGCCGTATATCCGTGTGTTGTTTCAGTAACGTTATACATTGCTTTTGGCTCTTTTGCAAGGTAGAAAGTCCGAAGCGCCAGGTCGTAGGAGATTACCGGATCATTAAAAGAATGAATCAGCATGAATTTCGCAGGCGGCAGGTTAGAGAGATAGGTATCCGGGTCAATTGAACGATAAAAACGGTAAGCTTCAGTATCATCTGCAAGGGAAGAATCAATTTCTTCAGTGCCGTACCCTGAGGTGCTGATTCCAATAACTCCTTTAAGGGAAGGGTTAAGAGCACAGGCAAGAATTGCAAATCTTCCACCATTACTTTCCCCGATGATTGCAAGCTTTTTCGGATTAATTTCAGGCTGGGCCGCAAGCACATCTGAAGCTTTAAGAGCATCATAAACCATGGTATATTCCACGGGCTCAAGGCTGGTTTTGAAAAGTTCAAGGTCTCTTTCCGTATTTATGCCGCCCAGGTTGCGCTGGTCAAGAGTGAGAGTTGCATATCCCATTTTAGAAAGTTCAGCAGCCAGACCTTGTTCGGCTTCTTTGCTGACACCTGCCCCAGGAAGTAGAACCAGGCCAGGAGAAGAAGAGGAATTTGCAGGAACTCTTAAAAGAGCCTTGACTTTTTCTCCTTTACTTTCAAAAGACAGAAGTTTTAAAGTATCCGAGTTTTCAGGGGCATATACATCTTCGATTTTCTGGGATGTAAATACTGGCTTTTCTCGCTCTGGAAAAGATAGAATGCCTGCATCCGAAACCTTCCAGGGAGCCGTAGAGCTTGTAGAGTTGGAAGGATTATACAGGACTCCAAAAATACCCACAAGTATGAGAAGAAAACCCAGAAGAAAAATTGTGGGCTTGGAGATTCTAGTCCCTGAAGAAGCCCTGCGTTTAGTTTCTTTTTTTCCTGAATTCTGCCTGCTCAAGGAAACCCTGCCGAAAAAATTGCAATTACGGCCAGAAACCATTTACAGCACTTAAGAATAATACTGCAATGCCAGCAATGGCACCGATAATAAGCACTATCTTGGGCTGGATTTGAACTGCATTTTTATCTGCTTCATAATAGCGCATGAGCCCTGCAGAAGACTGGAGCCCCGAACCTGATTTTTTAGCCATGTATTAACACCTGTGTGAGCGCATTGATTGGGATATAATTCATACCTTTACTTACCTATAATAGGCTTTCTGGCTGATAATTAAAGACTATATGGAAGTTAACAGTTAAGAACTAGAAAATTTAACATAGCTGTTAATTAGCTATTAAATTTGCTATTAGCTATTAAATTTGCTATTAGCTATTAAATTTGCTATTAGCTATTAAATTTACTATTAGATATTGGACTGTTAATTAATTATCAAATTTGTTAATAAACTATTAGATTTGCTACCTAATATTTAATTTGCTAATTAGCTATAAAATTGTAATTAACATTGAATAACTGTTAAATCTCCTCTTAAATTTGGTAATTATCACTAATTTACAGTTCTGATATATAAACCCAGCAGAGAAACTTCTTGATAGCCAGGACTCAAAGAAGTTGAAGGGAATTTGTCACTCTTGAAACAGGCAATTCTCAGACAAGTACTTCGTCCAGCAGAAAAGGTGGATAAAATACTCCTTTCTCAGTAATTATAGCAGTTATATTTTCCATGGGAGTTGCGTCAAAAGCAGGATTGAAAACTTCCACGTCTTTTGGAGCAAGCTGTTCAGATCCGAAAAAGCGTAACTCATCCGGGTCTCGCATCTCTATCTTTACACTGCCTTCCCAGCCATTGAAATCGAAAGTAGAGGTGGGGACTGCTACGTAAAAGGGAATACCATGCTCTTTTGCAAGAATTGAAAGAGAATAGGTACCTATTTTGTTGAAAACGACATCCTGGGTAATCCTATCAGCTCCTACAAGCACACTGTCTACAAGTCCCTGCTGCATTACCCATCCAGCCATCGAATCCGAAATAAGGGTTACTGGAATCTTATCCTGCATCAGCTCCCACGCAGTGATCCTGCTTCCCTGATTCAATGGTCTTGTTTCACAGGCAATAACCTTGATCTTTTTGCCTTCAGCAATTGCCGAACGCACAACCCCAAGGGCTGTACCCCAATCCACGCAGGCTAGCCTACCTGCATTGCAGTGTGTAAGTACGGCATCTCCGTCCTTCAGGAGTTCTGCCCCTGATTCACCTATCAACTTGTTGGTGACTACGTCTTCTTCTGCAATGTCCCTGGCTTCCTGAAGGGCAATTTCTAGGACACCTTGAACATCAAAGGCATCCGAAACCGCTTTCAGAACTCTGTCCACACCCCAGCTAAGGTTTACTGCTGTAGGGCGAGTTGACTTAAGGGTCTTTCCCGCAATCTTAAGGTCTCTTATTATTGTTTCGAAATCTCTAGCCTCACTCAGGAAAGCTGCAAGGGCAATCCCGAAACCTCCTGCTGCACCTAGAGCAGGCGCGCCTCTTATCCTGAGAGATTTTATAGCCTCACAGAGAGAACTCAGGGTTTTGCATTCTATTATCCTGTACTCTTTAGGGAGAAGGGTCTGATCTACCAGCACCACAGAGTTGGACTCTTCCTTCCAGTCAATTGTCCTCATTAGATCACTTTCCGATGTAAGCGTCAGATTCTGCCGGAAAAGTTTCCGCTTTTCTTTCAAGCTCCACATAAGATAAAAACCTATTCAACTGACACGGCTCCTTACTCTCTTCTCGTTATCCAGCTACTCTCTTGTTTTACTATCCAGTTACCCTCTTGTTTCACTATCCAGTTAC
>DAQQ01000026.1:0-6230 GCA_002508465.1 Methanosarcina sp. UBA7
GAAATGTTAAAGTACTCTGTTATCCTATTGATGAAACATAAAAATAAAGAGATGGCTATAATTAGTTAACAATGCCGAAAATTTTTTGTAGATATAAAGGAAAACTATTTAGATGGAGTAAACCGGGGACATTTTCAATGAAACTGATTTTTGTCTCCGGTCTCTGAATTTCACGAATTTTTAATCATTGGAGAATTTAACGTCCCCTTTCTCGATAAGGAGCTTAAGATCTTCAAGGCTCATACGAGCGTTTTTCTGAAGTTTTTCACGGGCATCGTTATGTTTCTGGCTTACTTTGTGTTCTTCTTTCGTAAGCTGCAGATCTTTTAACCTTTCTAAATATAAAGAGATTTCCTTCCGGTTATTAGCAATGCTGGTCTTAAGCGGGTCAATTTTTTCTTTAATCGTATTTATATTTGTGATTTTATCCGTAAGCTGGGCATGGTATGTATTTGCTTCTTTGCGGATCTCATCCGCTAATTTGAAATTATCTAGCATTTCCAGGTGGCAAGCCTGAGATTGGTCTGAGAGGCCCTGGATTTTTTCATGGAGTTCGTCTCCTCTCTTATGTATTCCTTTTGACTCTTTATAACTTTCCTGGATTTGCGCATGCAGTTCATTTGCCTTATTTGCAGCTTGCAGGCGTTTACTTATGTCAGTCAGTTTCTGGAAGATTTTGATTTCCACTGCGAGAGGCAGTTCTTTATTAAGAAAAGCGTCAAGTTCGGCTTCATAAGCCTTTGTGAGAGATTCCACACTTCCATGGGAACATTTATTGTATTCGTCCCGCTGTTCCTTGAGTCCGGCAATTCCTGAAAACAGTTCTTGCGTCTTTAAGTTCACATTACTTCTTTTTCCTTTGTACTCACCGATTTCTTTGTTAATCTCGTCCCGCTTGTCTCTTAGTTCCTGTGCTTTTGCAACCTTTTCCTTAACCTGTTTGTTCAGAGAGTCTCTCTTTTCTTTTAGCTCGTCGATATCGGTCCTGTTAATCTTCAGTTCCCTAAAAATCGATGCCAACTGCCTTTCGCTTTTCTCTATCCTGCTCCTTAGCTCGTTTACCTTGCCCTTCAGCTCCCGTTCGTTAAGGTTTGAAAGGTCGGCCGTTGCAATTTCTGTGCTTGAAACGTCGTTGGTCATGTACTATCACCCGTATGTTTTCGAAAAAGGGTTATACTTTTAATTTTTCCCAGTAGCTCAGTGCTTCTTCATGGTTTTTTATTCTGGTGCTAAGCCACTTATGCTGGGATTTGCTTTTAGAAATCTCTTCACTTTTGCTGCTGTCATCCTCTANNTCCTCCATTCTGGCATTCGCTTGCAAGAGAACAGTTTCTCCAAGTCCAGCTGCCAGAATAGTTTCACGCAGGTTTTGCATAAATAAATCTTTAAGTTTCTGTTCCTCGTCAGGTTCGATCTGCCCTTTGAGTTTTTTAAGCTCTTCCCTGAGTCTGCTTGCAGTAATCGGGTCCAGTTTTGGGAAGATTTCTTTTTCAAGGAGTGCTTCGGTCTGATGGTAGAATTGCTGGCGTTTTTCCTTGAGGACTTCCTTTCGCTCTTCCATCCGGGTTCTGAAGTTCTTTGCATTTTTTATATTTTCTTCGACCTGGTTTAAACTGCTGTCCAGTTCTCTAAACTCCTTTTTATTTTCTTCCAGAAACCGTCTATGTTTTTCCACAACTGCGGAGATCAGTTCCTCTTCTGTCAGCATTCTGATTCCGGCTTCGTCAATATTCTCAGTCACTGTATCACAATCTGTATTTTATTTTATACATATGTTGTTCTGTTCCGGTATATAATCAGCCCTGAAAGCCACTGGTTTGGCTTTTGCTGACTCAACTTCTAAAGGATTATTAAGCAATTGAATTAAACCCTGAAGATCTGGGCATGAGGTACGCCGTCAATTATTATTACGGAACCCTGATCGATTAATCCGCATTTTATAGCAAATTTGACTGTCTTTTCCCCAAAGAGATTTGCAGTCGTAGCTTCTTCAAGGGCTTTCTGGAGTTCTTCTTCGGAAACGTATTCCCCTTCATAAAAGGCCCTGCTGATCTCCACTACGGNNATGCTCCCCATTTTTATATATCTTTATATACATATTCTCCCTTTTAAATAGTATTGCCCTTTTAGTATTTACAGCTTAACCGTCCTCACATAATCGCTATGTAGATGTTTTTCAACTTCCCGAGATCTGGAAATATATCCTGGAATTTTTAGCGCTTTGTTTTGCCCCAGCTTAAACAAGTCTTATATGGTTTTGATCTGGAGAAAGCAGGTCTCCCCTTTGCTTCATTTTCTTAATGTTCTCTTCAGCATGAACTCTATCAATCCCGTGTTCGCTTTCAGCTACTGCATAGACCTCTTCGAGAGGGGCTTTAGCTCCCGGATGTTTTTCACTTACCTTTTTAATTATATCTCTGAGGATTTTTATCTTGTTTCTCTGGCTCATACTTGTGCCAGATGCAAGTATATCTGCATCAAGGGCTCCGGTCTCAGGGTCAACACCTACATTTTTCAGGCAATTCATAGTAATTCGGATAGTTCTTTTTGCGTCTTCAAGTGTGACTGTATTGCTAAGGCGGACTCTTGCGCTTGCTTCCGAGAGGCGAACAAGTGCTTCAAGCTGTCTGGCAGTTACGGGTACAGGAGTGTTTTTGCTCTCTCCGGTTTTTCTGAGGTCCGTATAGAATTTTATAAGATAAATCCTTGCATCTTCCTCCATTACAGGAAACACGTTTTTCCGGGCATATGCAACGTATTTTCTCATTATTTCAGGCTGTATGACGGGTTCAATTACCTCCATTTCGGCTTCGACAAGATCTTCCGTTATATGGGACCCAGGAAGTTTTTCACGCTGCTCAAAGAGTTCTCCTGCATAATGAGACTGTAGAATATGGTTCGCAATTTTTGTGTCCAGGTTATGGTCAGGAGTATCGAGCAAAACAAAGATAAGGTCAAAACGTGAAAGCAGTGCAGGCGGCATACTTATCTGCTCTGCAAGGCCTTCATACCGGTCAAAACGCCCGTATTTCGGATTTGCAGCTCCCAAAAGAGCACATCTGGATTTAAGTGTAGCAATAATTCCCGCTTTGGCAATACTTATCGTCTGCTGTTCCATTGCCTCGTGTAGGGCGCTTTTATCCTCGGTTTTCATTTTGTCCATTTCGTCAACAGCAGCAATTCCCATATCAGCCATAACAAGGGCGCCACCTTCGATTGTCCATCTGCCGTCGTTGAGGTCGTCTTTTACGGCAGCCGCAGTCAAACCGCTTGCTGACGCACTCCTTCCTGAAGTAAACACGCCTCTTGGGGAGAGTTTGACAACATAGCGCAAGAGCTGGGATTTTGCAATTCCAGGGTCTCCTACAAGCATAATATGTATATCGCCCCTTATTCTGGAACCGTCAGGAAGGTTTTTCACAACTCCAGAAAACAGTTGAAGGGCGAGTGCCTCTTTTATGTCCTCGTATCCGTAGATCGAAGGTGCAACAGAGCTAACAATTTTACCATAGATTTCAGGATCACGGGAAAGTTCAAGGATCTCTTCTTCATCTTCAGAAGTTATTTCGAGTTCGTCATAGTCCTTATCCAGGTGCTCTATGGAATTTGCTTCTAACACAAGGTCATAAAAGGTAGATTTTCCATCTTTGAGAGTACGCTGTCTGGATTTCAGGACTCCGTTAATTATAACCCTGTCTCCTGGTGTGACATCTCCTGTCAGGTCGTCTTCCGAGTCAACCTCAAGACTCTGGGGCTGGGAACCTCCTTTCAGGTTTTCGGGTGACTCCTGGATTTGCAGTTTCTGTGCATCTATAAAGGTAGAGTCCTCTATCTTTACCTTGAAGGGCCCTTTCTTTCCGCAGTTCTCGCCTTCGCAACCTGCAAATGGCTCCTCGAACTTGAAGCTGTTTTGGTCCACAAAAGTAAGATATCCGCACCTGAGGCATTCAAAAGCTGCTTTGGTAATTCTCGGTCTAACCTCAGTTGCTTTCCTTATCATACCCTCGATTGCAATAAAGCGCGAGAGGTGCTTGCTCCTTAACTCCCTTATAGATATTCGGTTTGGAATTTTTATTACCCTTACATGAGCCTCTTCCAGGCTTTTTTCTACAGGAAGGTCAATTTCTCTCAGGGCAGCTTCAGCCGCCTTTATAAGTTCTTCTGGGTGGTCAAGAAATTCTTTTGAAAGCTCTCTATCAAATTTTTCAATATCCGTAAAATCCACGCTAAGGCTTCGCTGATCCGGATACTCATTTGCAAGCTGGAGGATTTCATTCCAGTAATAGTCTTTAAAAAACCTCTTTAGCTTTTCATCCCACTTGCTTTCTGTTTCAGTCATATCATTCTCTATCTGGCTTTAGGCAAAACTTTCATTTGTCGTTACGGTTTTTGTCTGAAAAAGGATTTTAAAAAAAGTAATAATAGGTATCACAAGTTCTGATGTAAAAACAGGTTTATTCTCATATGAACTTTTCTATACTTGCCGAAGTTTCTATTTCCTGGTCCTCAGGCTCGTTTAATGCATATCCCATTTTTCGCTCGGTTTTTCTGATTATACCCCTCAAAGTCTGAACTTCCCTGGGAGTTAAACCTGCCCTTCCAAAAATTCTCCGCAGCATCAAAAAAGTTTTATCTTTTTTATGAAGAGGATAATCGATTTCCTCCAGCAGCTCCTCCAGATGTTCGTATAAAAGCTGGAGATCAAGTCCGTCGGCAAGGGGACTGTTTCCCCCTTCCAGGTCCGAGAGTTCGTAAAGCACCACTGCAACAGCGTGTGAGATATTCATAATCGGATATATCTCAGAAGTTGGGATTGTAAAAAGCATATCAAAACTTTTGAGCTCATCGTTCCGGAAACCGGTATCTTCTCGTCCGAAAAGGATTGCAATTGTTCCGCTGTAATCTTTCAGTCTATCTTTTAGTTCTCTGGAGGTATAAAGCGGAAGACGGATATGTTCCCCGGTTTTTAGGCTTGCCACCCCTGTAGTTCCTATCATCAGGTTTACGCCTTTTACAGCCTCTTCAATCGTTGAGGCAATTCTTGCTCCTTCAAGGATATCTCTTGCATGCGACGACATGGCTCTTGCTTCTCCTTCGAGTTTACAGGGATTTACAAGCACCAGGTCAGTATATCCAAAGTTTTTCATTGCTCGTGCAACAGATCCGACATTTCCCTGATACATGGGCTCTACAAGTACTATACGAATCTTAAGTGACAAATTTCTCAATCCTTTTTTAAAAATCAGTTTACAAGGGTGGTTGTGCCTTCCATACAGACAGTTACACACATTCTGCAACCCAGGTAATAAGATGGTCCTTTAAAACGCAGACTTTGCTTCTGTCTTTTTTTCTATTGGATAAAACCTGGATCTTTTGGGCAGGCAGCTTTGCATTTACAACAGCATGTACATTTCTTCTCATCAATATATATTTTCATGCAGATTATTTTTAATGTGTTCTGGCTTCATTGTGGTGTCCAATGGTTTTATTATGTTTCATTCTTATTATGCTTCGTTCTTATTGTGCTTCTTTCTTATTATACTTCGGTCTTTTTGTGGTTTATTTCGGTTTTATTGTCATTTCTTTTTCCCATTTCAGTCCTTCCTGTTTTAGCTTTTGCTTTTTGTTTTTTCTTCCTTGTAGTTTCTTCATTGTTCTAGTTCAGAAATGTTATTCCTCCTCACATTACTCCCAGATATGTTAAATCTTAAGTCGCTGGCGAGATAGAAAGATGAGATTAAAATGAGATTAAAATGAGATAGAAAGACGAGATCGAAATAATATCAAGTTCTGGTATTGACATCAACTGTGGCTAAAACTTAAATTCAAAGACTACTCTATGTCTAAACTATAAAATTGGTTATTTTAAAAAGAAACGGTGATTTAATGACTCTTGAAGAAATCTTAAAAACCACATTTAAAGGAGAAACTACTGAAGTTGGCTGGTATCTTGCAATGTCAAAGATCGCTGAGCGGGAAGGATTTCCGGATGTTGCGGTTTATCTTCGTCAGGTCGCCATGGATGAAGCCTGGCACGCCACCGAGGTAGCTGAAATCCTGGGACTTGTTAAAGAAACAACCCTTGAAAATCTGGAAATGATGTTTGAAGGAGAGAGTAAAGCCGAAATTGAGAAAGCTGAAGCTGCAGAATTAGCCAGAAAGGAAGGCAATACAAAAGCTGCTCTTTTCTTTGAGAAGGCATCTCTGGATGAAGCCAGGCATAAAGCAGG
>DAQQ01000026.1:6308-19614 GCA_002508465.1 Methanosarcina sp. UBA7
GTTAATTCACTAAAGATTTAAAATTTTATTACAGCCTGCAATTTTTTAAAAATTCATGGGACTATATTAAACTCAGGTATATACGCCAAATGTAATTTCCAGTTATGTAGTTAATACCTGATTTATAATGTTATGACAGCCTGTAGAATATACCTGATTTATAATGTTATGACAGTTTTTAGAAGTATAAAAAGCTGAATTCTCTCAGGCATGCGATTTTATATTATTTCGAGAAATATAGTTTGGGTCTGAAAACTCTTCCTGGATTCTGGATGTATTTTAATCAGGAAAAATGGTGGAATATCGGATTCTTCACCTTCTGCATTGGGGTCTAATTTCAGGGGAAGCTAAACTAGAACTAGGGGGGACTAAACCAGAACTTGCTGTGTCTGCTAACTGATTCAGTAATTTATCGGCTTTAATCTATGAACTCAGCTTTTGCTTCCTATTTTCAATACCAGTAGGTTAAGTTATTGTATTAAAATCTAAGACAGGCAGTAGTAAAATTGTAAAAACGACATCAAATCAAGTAAATTTTGAAAAATAACTATTAAATCGAGAAAATTCAAATTAAAGATTAAACTAAACAATCTAGAAGTAAGTATGAGTTAACTACGTTAGAGGAGTGTATAGTATGGTAAGTCGTGAGTATGTGAAAGGGGATCTTCCCGAAAAAGCTGCAATTCTACAAAGAGATGGTGAAACTTATGCGATTGCTCCCCATATTCCTGGAGGAATCGTATATCCGGAAACTCTTAGAAAAATAGCTGACATTGCAGAAAAGTATGGGGCTGCTGCCCTTAAGATTACCTCGGCCCAGAGGATTGCAATTGTAGGGTTAAAAGAAGAAGATCTGGATGCAGCTTGGGGAGAGCTGAACCTACAACCCGGAGCTGCTATAGGACTCTGTGTCCGCAGCGTTAAAATTTGTCCCGGAACTACGTTTTGCAAGAGAGGTAAACAGGACTCAGTCGGGCTTGGATTAAAACTTGATGAAAAGTACCATGGGATGCAGCTTCCTTCCAAATTTAAAATGGGGGTTTCCGGCTGCCAGAATTCATGTTCCGAACCTATGATAAAGGATATAGGGCTAATGGGCACGGCAAAGGGCTTTACTTTATCGGTAGGGGGAAGCGCAGGCCCCCGTCCGAGACTAGGTAGCATAGTGGCAAAAGATCTCACCGAAGAGCAGGCACTGGATCTTGTTGAAAGGATAATCAATTTCTACAAAAAATATCCGAGGCCAAGAAGAATCGGAGAAGTTATAGACGAGATCGGGCTTGAGAAATTCAAAGAAGAAGTAGGATTGTAAAAAGCTCTCTTAGTTTTCAAAAGTTAATTTTCAAAGGCGTTTTTATTTTAGCCTATATTTCTTAATCAACCGTTGCGCCGGTTGATCACGCCTATAGGGTTTAGGGATAAGATTTAAAACTCAAACGTCAGTACGGTTCTCGATCAACCGTTGCACCGGTTGATCACGCCGTCATGATGTTTTAGATTTAGCATTAATTTTCGGTCAAGCCTTTTTTTAAAAGGGTTGCGGTCAAGCCTTTTTTTAAAAGGGTTGCGGGTAAGCAGTTTTTTAAAAGGGTTGCAGGCAAGCAGTTTTTTAGAAGGATTGTTAGAAAAAGCTTGTTTGAAAATTGTATTTTACTTTTTCTTTTCCTACACTTTTACTTTTTACTTTTTTTGCTGCTTAATTTCTTATTTTACCGTCCGGAAAAATTCTATAAGATTTTAATATACTCATTATATTATAATTTTACTATTATTATTCGTACTTTCACTTTTTTCTTTCTCGTTTGATTGCTTTCACTCAACTCATTTTTGCAACCCAGTGGGCTTTTTAATATGTCGTTTAATAAAGATAATGTTTAAATATAATAGATACAAACACTAACAGACTATACTAACCTTATGTAGACAGTCGCTGCGGCTATCATTCTGTCTTTACTATCATTGATGTCCTGTAACGTGACAATTGTAAAAGAAGTATTGTTCCCAGTTTTTGATCCATACATAGGAGGAATAAATTATTAGTGAGGAAATGCTTTATTTTTCTGGGCTCTCGGATGCATTAAGGATGACGTTTGTCCAGATTATGATATTCAGCACAATAGCTATTTTAATTTTCTTATATGGTCTGATAGGTAACTTCCAGAAATGGGGGGCAGGAGTCACAGGCTATGGTCTTGAGCCTCAGGAAGGAAAAAAAGGAAGTGCAATCACATTCTTAAAAACCTGGTGGAATCAGGTAACAGCAGAATCTCACCATCATGGGAAGCCTATTCTGGAGGTTCTTATACTTGATATCATCTTCCAGAGGAGAATTCTCAAGAGAAGTCCTTTCCGCTGGTTCATGCACATATTTATTTTTGGGGGCTGGATGACCCTCTTTGCTCTGTCAGGAATGATGTTTGCAGTTGAAATGACCGAAAAAATCGGAATTGAACTCCCATTCACCCCCGCAGAATTTAGAGATTTTCTCTCAATTCCGAACTATATCTTCGGGTATATCCTGCTTATCGGAGTTCTTATAGCTTTAGTAAGAAGATTGTTTGTCTCTGAAGTCAGGGAAGCTTCTATTATGTATGATTGGGTTTTGATCGGAGTAGTTTTCTTAGTTACTATTTCCGGTTTCATCGCCGATGGAATCCGAACAGGTTTTATATGGAGCTTTGGGCTTGACCCCTCAGCAGCACCACCGGCCGCTCTCTTCCATTCCATAATTTCCCTGCTCTTCTGTATCGCATTTATACCATACAGTAAATATATTCATGTAATCGCCATACCGCTTGCACTTCTTGCAAACAAAGGAGGCGAATAAAAATATGGCAAAACGTACCCCTTCAATCGATACGAAGAACGTTACCGCAGTCCAGCTCATGGAGCTTGACTCCTGCGTTCGATGCGGTGAATGTGTAAAATGGTGTCCGACTTATGCTGCTTCCGGTGAGAAACCAGGATTAGCTCCCAGAGACAAGATCCTGCGCTGGAGGCAGTACATGAACAAGTCCTATGGATTTAAAGCAAAGATCTTTGGTCCAGAGGAAATCCCTCAGTCAGAACTCGAGCAGTTTAAAGACGATGTCTATGGCTGTACTACATGTGGTGTCTGTGCAACAGTTTGTGAGGCAGGCATTAACACTGTTGAACTCTGGGAAGCTTTGAGGACAAACCTTGTCAAGAAGGGAATTGGGCCTTATGGAAAGCTGGGCACGATCCCTAAACTGATAAAGCAATATCATAACGCCTACATGCTTGACCAGAAGGACAGGCTTGCCTGGGTTCCGACCGATGTTAAAATTGCAGACAAATCAGACATTGTTTATTTCACTGGCTGTACTGCAGGATACAAACAACTTTCTCTGGCCTTTGCGACCTCGCGTGTACTTAACAAACTGGGCATTAAATTTGCAATGCTTGGGGAAGAAGAGTGGTGTTGTGGTTCAAACCCTATCAGAACAGGTCAGATAGATTACGAGGATGTAGCCCGTGAAGCTGCAAGGCATAATGTCGAAGCCATCCAGAAGAAAGGCGCCAAAAAGGTTCTCTTTGCATGTGCAGGCTGCTTCCGTGCTGCAAAGGTTGACTGGCCCAGGCTTCTCGGCAAAGAGCTGCCTTTTGAGGTTATTCACATTACACAGTTCCTTGCAGACCTGATAAAAGAGGACAAAATCAAATGGGAGAAGCCTATAAACAAGACGGTTACCTATCACGACCCCTGCCACCTTGGCCGCCACGTTGGCGTCTTTAATGCTCCAAGGTTTGTGCTTTCTCACATTCCG
This sequence comes from Methanosarcina sp. UBA7, assembly GCA_002508465.1. Lineage (GTDB taxonomy): Archaea > Halobacteriota > Methanosarcinia > Methanosarcinales > Methanosarcinaceae > Methanosarcina. Next base: position 10,097 of record DAQQ01000026.1, read on the forward strand.
GGTGTTAAATTCGTTGAAATGGAAAGGTCAAAAGAATTCCAGCGTTGCTGTGGAGCTGGTGGTGGTGTAAAGGCAGGAATGCCTGATCTTGCTGTGGCAATTGGAGAAGCTAGAGTTAAAGACGCTCTTGAAACTGATGCAGATATCCTATCGAGTGCATGTCCCTTCTGTAAGAGGAACCTCTCGGATGGTCGTGATTCTCTCAAAGCCGATATTGTTGTAGAGGACGTCATCGAGCTTGTTGCAGAGGCTCTTGGCCTTAGCACTACATAAGCGTGAAAATGAAGGCTGGATTTCCAGCTTTCTTATTCTCTTTTCTTTCTCTCTTTTTATTGTTATATAGCAAAACTTAAATATCGATACTTACCTCCCCTTGAACATGTATATTCCTTACGAATTTCTAGGAAAAATATTCACATATCTGGTTCTTTTTGCTCTTGCAGGAACAGGGATCGCTCTGCTCTTAGGGGCATATTCCTTTAAAAAACGCAGGATAATCTTTCCGGGGTTCGTGCTGTTTACACTTTATCTTTTCTATTCTCCTTCAAAATTATTATGTAGATTTTTTAGAATCAGGGAAAATCTTGTAGATGATATTCTTATAGATTTAAGAAATGCCTTAATGTTGGATCGCTTTGTTCGCACAAAAAAAAACAGGGTTGTGTTCCTTCCTCAGTGTATGAGACACCCGGAATGCAGGGCAAGGTGTGACCCTATTCATGGTTATGAATGCAAACGTTGTGGGAAATGTGATATTTCAAAGATATATGAGGCTGCAGATAGGTACAATTTCAAGGTTTTTATAATTCCTGGAAGTAGCTTTGTCAAAAAAATCTTCAAAGAATACAGGCCTCAATCTTGCCTGGGTGTGGCCTGTTACAATGAGCTTGCAGAAGATATGCAGGAAGTATCTTTTATCCCTGTTCAGGGCGTTCTTCTCCTTCGGGATGGTTGTTTCAATACCAAAGCTGATGTAGAAGAAATTATCCGAAAAATGGAGATGTGTGATGTATAGTTTTATAGGAAAAGCTCTGCTTTTTACCATAATTTTTTCGATTTTAATCTCGATGTTTGCTCTCATAGTGAGTCGAATTAGCCTGAAAAGGAATGTATGGCTTGCAGGTTTCTTTTCAAATGTACTTGACTTTTTTTATTTGCCTATAAAATACTTTTTCTGTAAATTATCAGATCCACGAATCCTGGATAAGTGGATAGTATCTTTGAAGAACATAGCTAATGCCTCAGATTTCTCAAAAACCAAAAATCGCATAATTATTGTTCCGCATTGTGTGCGTGCGTTAGATTGCCCTGCGTCGTCAACAGTCTTAGGAATTCAATGCCGGGACTGCGGGAAGTGCATTGTATCTCAATTAAAAAAAGATGCAAAAAAATATGGATACGACTTATATATAACTACCGGCTCTTCAGCTATTGCTAATATCCTTAAACATAAACCTGCAGATGGTATACTTGGAATAGCATGTGATTACGAAATAAACAAAGGAATGTGCGCTTTAAATGGGAAAAAAGTTGTGACTTATGGTGTCCCTCTGTTGAACGATGGTTGTTATAATACGAAAGTGGACTATGAGAAAGTAATTGAAATGCTCGAATATTTCGACAAGAAAAAGATATACTAAAAGCTTCTCTATCGTTATACAAGACTGTAACCTTTTCAATTATTGGGACTTACTTACTTCTTTTTTATGGGATTTACTTACTTCCTTACTTCTTTTCATTATTGGGATTTACTTACTTCTTTTTATTATTGGGACTTACATACTGATGTATAAAATCAACTTCAATGGCCATAATTGTTCAATACTTGGTATAAGTGATGTAAGGATAAGTTTTCGATCAGAAGTACAACTTCATTAGTTTACCTTATCTTGAATAATGGTTTTCTTTTTACATTTTTTTACATATAATGAACTTGTCTACCAGGACCTAAGCATCTAACATGGCATGAACAGTCTTCTTTATTTAAAGATATTCCGAAAATGTTATCAATAAAAACATTGATTTTTCAAAAACAATGCAGACAATCATTTATAATCGTTTAGTCTGTTTATTTTTCCTTAACTTGGGATGCCTATGTATGACGTAATTATTGTCGGTGGTGGCCCTTCCGGTACTTCGGCCGGAAGAAGGGCAGGAAGACTTGGAATAAAGACACTGCTGCTTGAGAAAGAAAATTTTCCCAGATATAAGCCCTGCGGAGGTGGACTTTCGGAGCATGCGATGTCTTATCTCGATTTCGAACTTCCTCAAGATATTATTGAATGGGAAGTTACAGGGGCAAAGGTTATTTTCAAAGATCAATCAGTCAACGTACACAAGGATCGTCGAGTATCTACGCTCGTATCCAGAAGCGAATTTGACAACTTCCTTCTTGAAAAAGCAAAAGAAACAGGAATTGAAATTCATACCGGAGAAAAAGTTCTATGCTGCAGGGAAATGTTCGACTTTGTTAAAGTGGATACTAGTCAGGGGACATACCAGGCAAAGTTTGCAATAATCGCAGAAGGTGCCCAGGGACTTGTTAAGACCTGTGTGCGGCCCGTGGATAATAAAGAGGAATATGGAATCTGCCTTGTTACTGAAGTTCCTGCAGACGAAAGAGAAATTGAAGAGCGCCTGGGAAAAAACGTTGAGCTGCATTTTGGGGTTGCAGGTGGTGGATACGGCTGGATTTTCCCTCATAAGACCTATTATTCCGTTGGAATAGGCGGAGTTGTCAAAGACTTCCCTCATCCTAAAGAGTCAATGCTTAACTTTCTCAAGGAAAATAGCTTTTTCGGAGAGTATAGACTTCATGGTCACAAGATTCCCTGGGGAGGAATTAAAAGAAAAGTGATGGGTTCAAGGATTCTCCTAAGTGGAGATGCTGCCGGATTTGTAGACGCTTTTTCAGGTGAGGGACTTGCCTATGCGATTCGTTCAGGGCAGATTGCGGCTGAGGTAATTGCAGGAATTTGTCTGCAAGGCAAAAAACCTGCAGACCTGAACGAATATAAGGATCTTTGTCGGGCAGAGTTTGGAACTCATCTTAAATATTCACTTATTTTTTCCAGATTAATCCATAGCTTCCCGGAAAGGTCCTTCAAATTGCTTACAGGTAATAGAGAAATATTAGACAAATATCTTGAGGTTATGGATTTCAAGATTGACTATAAGGATTACTTGCGCTGGGCCCTTTTGAATTTCAAACTCAGGTAATCTCGAAGGTGTTTGGATATGTATGATCTAATAATAATTGGAGGAGGGCCTTCAGGAGCATCGGCTGGAAGAAGAGCAGGAAAGCTTGGCTTAAACACATTACTGCTTGAGAAAGACAAGTTTCCCAGATACAAACCCTGTGGAGGAGGACTTTCAACACATGCTATTTCTTATCTTGACTTCGAGCTTCCTCAGGATATTATAGAATGGGAAGTCACGGGCATAAGGGGTGTTTTCAAAAATCAAATGACTGAGGTACACAAGGATCATAATATCTCTTTGCTGTTATCTCGAGCTGTTTTTGATGACTTCTTGCTCAAAAAGGCGGAAGAAACCGGAATTGAAATTCATACTGGAGAAATGGTTCTGAGCTGTACGGAAAAAACTGAATTTGTGGAAGTAATTACAAAAGAACAAACTTATCAGGCAAAATTTGCTATTGTTGCCGAAGGGGCACATGGACTCCTTAAAACCTGTGTTAGACCTGCAGATACCAGGGAAGAGTACGGGATATCCGTAGTTACTGAAATTCCTGCTGAAGAAAGAGAAATTGAAGAGCGCCTGGGAAAAAGCGTTGAACTGCAGCTAGGGGTTGCAAGTGGCGGATACGGCTGGATTTTCCCTCATAAAACTTATTATTCCGTCGGAGTCTTTGGGATTGTCAAAAATTTTCCTCATCCTAAGGCTACAATGATTAAATTCCTGAAGAATAATGATTTTACCGGGGATTACAAATTGTCCGGGCATAAAATCCCTCTAGGTGGTATTAAAAGAAGAATTGTCAGTTCCAGAGTTCTTCTCGTTGGAGATGCTGCCGGATTTGTAGACGCTTTTTCAGGTGAAGGGTTAGCCTATGCCATTAGCTCAGGGCAGTTTGCTGCCAACGTGCTTGCTGAGATTTGTCAGCAGAGAGGAAAGCTAAAAGACCTTCATAAGTATGAATCTATTTGTAAGGCAGAATTCGGAACTCATCTTAAATATTCACTTATTTTTTCCAGATTAATCCATAGTTTCCCGGAAAAGTCTTTTAAAATGTTTATAGATAATAAAGAGATCCTGGATAAGTATCTTGAGGTTGTGGATTTCACAATTGATTATAAAGATTACCTTCGTTGGTCCCTCTTTAATTTCAAGCTCAGGTAAGCTAACTAGATTGATTTTTTTTGACTCATTGCTATTTCCCCTATCTTTTTATCGCTCCAGCCTTAATATATTTTAAGGATAGATTATTCCTGTCTATATACAATTACACTTATTCCGTAAGCGGGTGTCTTAACATGTACGATCTGATCATAGTAGGAGGAGGACCTTCAGGAGCATCGGCAGGAAGGACAGCTGGGAAAAGGGGACTTTTAACCCTTTTAATCGAGAAAGAAAATTTCCCAAGGTATAAACCCTGTGGAGGGGCTCTTTCTTCCTATGGTTTATCTTGCCTGGACTTCAAATTGCCTGAGTCCATAATCGAGAGAAACATTCCAAAGGTAAGGGCTTATTTCAGGGACCGGTTTGTAGAAGGAATGAACGAAGATAACTTAGCCATACTGGTTTCCAGAAAAGTCTTTGATAACTTTTTGCTTGAAAAAGCCAGAAAAACCGGAATTGAAGTTCATACCGGAGAAGAGGTTCTTGACTTAACTGAAAAAGAAGATTGCGTTGAAGTCAGAACTACGGATAATACTTATCTGGGGAGGTTCGTTCTTATTTCCGAAGGTTCAGGTGGAACCCTTAAATACAAAGTAAGGCCGAGAGATAAAAAAACAGAACATAGGCTGGGACTGGTATCGGAAATTTCTGATGACGATGAAGTAATAAGGAACCGGTTTCCAGGCACCATAGATATTCATTTCGGAGTTGCACAGGGAGGGTATGGCTGGATCTTTCCCCATGCTGGATATTATTCTGCAGGAATTGTAGGGACAGCTCAACATCTTGAGCACCCAAAAAAAGTACTGATGGATTTTCTGAAGGAAAACGGGCTATCAGGAGAATTTCCGGTTCATTCCCATATTATCCCCAAAGGCGGGATTAAGAGAAAAATCCTCAATTCAAGGCTGCTTCTTAGCGGTGATGCTGCCGGATTTGTAGATGCTTTCACAGGAGAAGGCATTTCATATGCAATTCGATCAGGGCAGCTTGCTGCGGAGAGCGTTGCTGACCTTGTAATGTACAGCCTGAAATTAAGCAGCCTTAAAGCCTACGAGTCCGGTTGCAGGCAGGAATTCGGAAATTATCTTGCCAATTCTCTTAAGCTGGAGAAAATAATGTATCGTTTTCCTGAGACCTCTTTTAAACTGGCTGTTAACAACAGGGAGATTCTGGATAAGTACCTTGATGAGGTGGTAACCAACAGGAATTATAAAGACTATGTCCGCTGGCTACTATTGAATTTCTGCCTGGCTGAACCTGTCTCCAGAATAAAATCTCTTACACTGGAAGGAAACGATAAGGACTGACTTAGAAATAAAGGAAAAATAGATGCAAATAAAGGAAAAAGAAGTAACAGAGAATCAAATACAGGAAAACGAAATAACGGAGATGCAAATAAAGGAAAAAGAAGTAACAGGGAATCAAATAAGGGAAAACGAAATAACGGAGAAGAAAATAAAGAAATGGGAATAACAGAAAAATGAATAAATAAATGACAATCATAAACAAAGAATAAAGAAATCGAGATAAAGAAATAACAGGTAGAAAAAGGAAAAAAGAAAAGTAAGTTTATGCGAGTGAGGCACGTAAGCTCCCTTCTGTTCCTGCAAAGATTTTCTGCCACTCATCAGTGGAGAAAATGATCCTAAGGACTCTTGCAGTGACGGCATTCGGCTATGCGTTTCCAAAAACAACCGGGAGATTCCGGAATTATCTTTTTCCCGATTTCCAACTTGCACCCACGAGGATTCGCCGTTTCATCCATTTGTCCTGAGACCTCAGCTTCCGCATCATCGCATTTTCAGGAGATGGTTCTCGTTTCTGTGCCAGGGCCCGGGCTCTCGCCCGACATCCTTTACAGATGTTCGTGTATCCGGAGCGGTGGGGAGACTTTCCTCAGACCTAAAGGCCCGTCAGCCGTCCAGCCTCTCTCGCATATTACCTTTTGGGAACCTCTATATATTTTTCCAATTATATATATTTTTGGGATGCCTTGTCTGCAAAAGATTGAATAGAGTTTTAAGATTGAGAAAAGTCTTTCTACAGGAATAGTATAATACCTTTATTTAATATTACCACATTTTACTTTCTTCTCTGGACGATTACAGGTATACCCTTTCCTTATAGTTTATATAAATTTTATGTGTTTAGGTTACGTCCAAATATTAATATATATGCATTATAATTCGTAAGTTATGGATGGACTTTTTCCGTTTCCAAGGCTTGTCCGAAAAAAGCTTATCGGTAATTTAATATCGGGCAGTAGCTATAATTCCTTTCAGTTTGCAGGCTTATTTTCAAGAGGTAAAACATGAGTGATTGTCTATTCGATTTGCATATTGGATATGTCCGTTTTAAAAACCCGATTGCACTGGCGCCTATGGCAGGAATTGTCGATAGTGCTTTTGCCAACCAGTATGCAAGCAGTGCCGGGCTGGTAATTCTTGGAGCCTTCAATCTGGATAAGGCTTCAATAGCTGTTGCTTCAGCCCTCGTAGCCCGAGGTAGAAAAGAGTTCATTTCCGATGAACCTATGGAGCTTATAAAAAAGGAAATCAAGGCAGTAACGTCCGGAAGTGCCGTAGCTGTAAATGTCAGGAGTACTACACTTGACCCCCTTATTGAAGCTGCAAAAATTGTCAAAGAAGAAGGAGCAATCCTTGAGTTAAACGCTCACTGCAGGCAGCCCGAAATGCTCGAAGCCGGGCTGGGAGAAGCTCTTCTCCATGATCTTCCAAGGCTTTCGGCGTGGATCAGAGCGATAAAGGAAACCGGAGTTGTGCTTTCAGTAAAAGTAAAGGCAAATGTGGTTGATGATATCGAACTTGCAAGGCTTATCGATAAGGCAGGTGCGGATATTATACATGTTGATGCCGGAGCTGAAGGCTTCGGTACCGATCTTGATGCAATCCTTAGTTACAGGGACGCCACAAGGCTCTTCCTTCTCGGAAATAATTCGGTCAAAGACTTTGAGACCGCAAAAGAGATGTTTACCCGAGGAGCCGATATGGTCTCTGCTGCCAGAGGAGTCCTTGAAAATTTCGGGCTTATACAGGAACTGGTAGAAAACGTTACTTCTTACCAGCAGTCAATAGGCTGGTATAATGCTCCCAAGCACGTTTGCAGCGATGGGGACTTCAGGGGGCTAGCTTTCTGCTGCCTGCCTGTAAAACCCTGTCCTGTACATGAAAAGTTCCGAAAACTTGGATATACGGCAGAAGAGTTCGCCAAGACAAAACTTGACTTTGCGAAAGGTACAATGCTGGAGTATGGAGAAGACACATGCTTCGGAAGTCTTGTCTGGTGTTGTAAAATCACCAAGCCCTGCTGGATAAGAGATGGAGTGTTAAACACAATTGAGCTCTCTGATGCAGAATACATGAAGCTTAAAAAGCAACTGGCAAATTACGTACTGGATCATGCCAGAATTCCGGTAAATGAATCCCATTGATACTGGTTTTATCTGCCCGGTTCCTGAACTGGCAGAAAACCCACAGATTTCAAGTCTTATTGCCCGTTGTGCCCAGCTTGCTATGCTACTTGAGGTTTCGGCCTCTCCAAAGCCAGGAAACGTTGATAGGGAGCATAACTATCCTGACACCTATTTTGAGCATTTTATAGCGTCTTCAGTAAGCGTTTACCCTGTCCTTGAGCTGGCTGCAAGAAGCAGAAACGGGATAGGAGCACTTATCAGAAGTGCAGTTTGTGAGAGTTCTGCCTGGCAGAAAGGAGGAAACACTCATTTCGGCGCCTTTCTGCTACTTATTCCTCTTTCAATGGCTGCAGGGGAACTCTTCAACTCACGCGGAAAAACCCAGTATAAACTCTTACCTGACGAATTCGAAGCCCTTGCTGTGCATGCACACGCTTTTGTTCAGGCAACGGACTGTGAGGATGCTATCGAATTCTACAAGGCTTTCGAAGTGGCAGGGGTGAGGGTTAACAGTGTGGATGAATTCAACCTTGGAGACCCAGAGTCAACATCTGAGTTAAGGGCCAAAGAAGTCACCCTTTATGAGCTTATGGATATTGCCAGGGGATATGACCTGATTGCAAATGAGTGGGTAACAGGCTTCAGACGCTGCCTTGAGGGAGCAAATTGTATAATTGAGTTCATGCAGGCTCAAAGTCCTGGAGCTGAGAATTCGGTTTCGAACTGCTCAGGCACAGGTATTAACGAAGCTATTGTGTATACCTTCCTGAAATTATTGTCCAGGCACAGGGACACTTTCATCGAGACCAAATTCGATAAAGATACTGCAGATTACGTTTCGGCAAGGTCGGGTGAGATTCTTTCTGCCTGGGAGGAGGCTCCAGGTAATATTGAATCTTCTGATAATATCACTAGAGACTTTGAAGATCTGCTTCCTGCTGTACAGGAATTTGACTCCGAACTTCTTAAGAAAAGAATAAACCCGGGTTCAACAGCCGATATCATCATAGCCAGTCTTTTCATTGCTCTTCTGGGGGGATTGCGCTTTTGATCGAATTCCTTCCGAAATGCCGAAAAAACGGGAACGGATTCGAATTCTCCAAGAACGATCTATTTTCATTTGGGATCAGGGAAGGAATTTCCGAAACGATTATTAGCACCGGTCTGGAATCTCCTAATGCTGCCCCTATCGGAATAATCGTAAAAAACGAAAGGACTTTTGTCCGGCTTTTCAAAGGTACCCACACCTGGGAAAATGTCTCTAAAGAAAAGTATCTTGCCGCAAATGTAGTGTATGATCCCTTGCTCTTCGTGCGTTCAACTTTTTTCGATCTTGAACCCTCTGAATTTGACTATGTGCCTGTTCATGGACTCAATTTTCCAATACTGAAATTGGCTTCCGCCTGGATCGTTTTCGAATGTGCTGATCTTAAGAACACGGATCACGCTCTTGTGGCCGACCTTATTCCTGTAAAAGCAGGTTTCAACGAAGCTAACTGGAAAAGCCTGCCTGTACCCAATAGAGGATTCAACGCAGTGCTTGAGGCTACTGTCCATGCGACCCGCTACCAGTTTACAGGAGATGAAAAATATCTCGAACTGATCCGCCACTATGAATCACTGGCTTCCAAATGTGGGGGAGAAAACGAGAAAAAAGCTATGAAGTTGCTTTATGAGGTTCTGGGGCTGTGAATTTCGTTTAGTTGTGATTGTTTAGTTG
>DAQQ01000026.1:19725-44561 GCA_002508465.1 Methanosarcina sp. UBA7
AGTTGTGATTGTTTAGTTGTGATGGCTTCCCAATCAAAGTTTATAACTTCTCGGCCTCAGTTAAAGTTTGTGACTTCTCTTTTTCATTGTCCTGAGTCTTTTTTAGAAAATTATATTATCTCCCTCTGGCATGACTTCTTTCCATGAGTTTTCAGAGAATCGCGTGGGGCATTACAGGTGCCGGGCACTTCCTGGACCGCAGTTATCAGGTCTTTAAGGAAATCAAGCTCAGAAACCCTGACGTTTCCGTAAACACGTTTATTTCCAGGGCTGGAGAGGAGGTGCTGCGCATGTACGGGCTTGAGCAAAAGCTTGTTAAAATCTCCGGCGGAGACTACCTCGAAGAAATTTTCAGGGAAAGCGAACAGGGTTCTAGTTCTCCTAAAGTCGGGCGCTTCGGTCTTGACCGATATGATGCTTTATTTGTCACGCCTGCAACCTCAAACACGGTTTCGAAGATCGCTTATGGGATTGCGGATTCCCTAGTTACCAACGCTGTTGCCCAGGCTGTAAAAGGAAGAGTACCTGTTTACGTCGTTCCCGTGGATATTGAAGGTTCAATCATATCCGAGATGCCCTATAATATTGACCGAAAACAGTGTAAGCATTGCGAGGACTGCCCTCCAAGAGAAAGCTGCCCTCAGGAAGCAATTACTACGAAAAACGGTTTAACAGACCAGATAGACCTTCTAAAGTGCAAAGGCTGTGGAATCTGCAAAGAAATCTGTCCCTATAAAGCAATTAAAGGAGGGCCTGTCGAGGTCCTGGTACGGGATGTGGATATGCGCAATGTTGAAACCGTAAAAAACTTGCAGGGAATTACAGTACTTGAAAGCCCTGAAAAAATTCTGGATCTCTTTTGAATCGTTAGTTTTCAGTACTTTTGGGGCTTGTAAGGAAGTTTGTACTGGTAGTTATGAGAAATAATTCAGATTTTGAAATATTTCACTTAATTACTCTCAACTGCCCGCTTTCAAGCAGTCCGCAGGTGTCTGACATAAAACGGATAACAGCTTGATCATGTGAGATCAGGATATAACCTATATTCTTCTTTGTCTGAACATTTTTAAGCATATGCAGGATTTGGGCCTGGACCGAGACGTCAAGAGCTGAAGTTGGCTCGTCAAGTATGATATACTCGGGTTCGAGCAGAAGGATTCGGCCGAGAGCAAGGCGCTGGAGCTGGCCTCCTGAAAGCTGTGAAGGATAGCGGGAGAGCACTTCTTCTGAAAGACCTATGGTTATAAGCATCTCTTTTGTTTTTGAAGCGTGTTCTATATTGGGAATTTTGAGAAGTTTCAGAACATCGAAAACTGAGCTTCCTATTCTTTTTCGAGGGTTAAAAGCGCCAGTAGGGTCTTGAAACATTATCTGGACCTTGCGGCGAAAAGCCATATATTTGGTTTTTTTCATTTCGGAGAGCGAAGAACCCTCATAGTACACAGTGCCGTATGTGGGCTTCTCAATCCCTGCAATAACTCTCCCCAGTGTGCTTTTTCCTTCTCCGGAAGGCCCCGTCAATCCAAAGGTCTTTCCTGGCCTGATTTCAAACGAAACGTTCTGAAAAATACATCTCCCTTCGCTTAACAGACCTGCTCCATATATCTTTGATATGCTGTCTGCTCTCAGGGATATAGAAAACACCTCACAGCCCTTTCACCGGTTTCTTTAATTTCGGGATGAACCTGAATGCAGCGCTTTTCCCTTAAAGGGCATCTCGGATGGAACCTGCAGCCCGAAGGAAGGCTATTAAGAGGCGGAGAAAATCCGGGTAGGGGGATAAAGCCCTTTTCAGGTAAGCTGTTGAGGAGACCTCTTGTGTAGGGATGTAAGGGATTCTCAAATAGACTTGAAGAATTAGCGAGTTCAATAATTTCCCCTGCATACATAACGGCAATTCTGTCTGCAAGCCTTTGTACAAAGCCAAGGTCGTGGCTTATTAGAAGTAGGGCACTCTTCCTTTCCATTTTCAGATTCTTAAGTTCAGCTTCCAGTTCAGTTATGCATTTTTTATCAAGTCCTTTGCTGGGTTCATCTGCTATAAGGAGTGCAGGGTTAAGTATTGTTGAAGCAGCAATCAAAAAGCGCTGGTTCATTCCTCCTGAACACCATGAAGGATAGTAGTTCATGCATTCAGAGAAGTTCACAAAACCCATACGTTTCAGAGCTAATGCGGCTCTAAAAAGGGCAGTCTTTTTCTTTTCTTTCTGGTGCACATACAGAGGTTCTGCAAGCTGGTGCCCTATGGGATATACAGGGTTGAGGGCAAGAGACGGGTTCTGGAAAATAATGGCAATTTCTCTTCCTCTTATCTTTGCCATTTCTTTTTCGTTCATCCCTGACAGACTTTTCCCCCTGAATTCTATGTTCCCTTTCACCCTTGACTCAGGAGGCAGGAGGTTCATGATTGCATGTGCGACGATAGATTTCCCGCATCCGGTCTCTCCTACAAGGGCCAGAGTTTCACTTTCTTTTATCGAGAACGAAATTCCCGAAAGTACGGTTACGGTTTCCATTCCCTGAAATGAGACCTCAAGGTCCCTTACTTCAAGCAACGTATTCCTTTCAAGTAATGTGTTCCTCTCAAGTAATGTATTCCTTTCAAGTAATGTATTCTTTTCAAGTAATGTGTTCCTGGGAAGGATTTTCATAGTGTATTTGCACCTTCTCTAAAGTGTTCTCCTTCCTTTGCTTCAAGCCCGAATCCTATTAGTGCAATAGACAGTACGCATAAGGTAATACAGATCCCCGGAGGCATATACCACCACCACATGTCTCGAATAAAACCACCTTGAGAAAAAGCAAAAGAAAGCATCATTCCCCAGCTTTTCATGCTTACATCACCAAGTCCCAGGAAAGAAAGAGATGCTTCAGAAATCATTGCCGAAGCAGTTGCTAGCATGAACTTTGGAAACAGGATGTGGATGATGTTTGGGAATATATCTGATTTCATAATGTGGTAAGAGGAAAAACCCATGCACTGGGCACTTTTTACGTAACCTGCTTCCCTTAGCTGTAAGGCCTTTGAACGGGTGACTCTGGCAGTGGATTCCCAGGAAAGAAGCCCTAGAATAGAGATCAGGATCCAGATGCTCGGCCGTAGAAACGCTCCCAGGACTATGATAAGGGGGATTTTGGGGATAACAAGGACAACATCAGTAAATCCCATTAACAGATCATCAAGGGCTCCCCTGAAATAGCCTGCACAGAGACCTAACGCAGTCCCGATGAGAATTGAGATCAGGGCTGCCATAAAACCTACTGTCATTGAAATCCGTGCCCCAAAAGCCAGTTCTGAAAGGATATCATTTCCTATGTCGTTTGTCCCTAACAGGTGTTCTTCCGAAGGGGCTTCGTAGGGTATGAAACGCTCTTCCGGAGCATAAGGGGCAAAAACGGATGGGAAAAGCGCCATAAAAACAAAAAGTATAAAGAGGAAAGCGCCTATCCGGTTGAACAGTCCCTGGAAACCTTTATGTTTTTGAAAAATCCAGTACGAAGTTTCTTCAGGAAATTCGAAGTTCGAGCCTTCGGATTTTTTTTCAGAAAAACCTTCAATGCCCGCTTCTTTCATGCAGGAATTATCAGTACAGTCAAACTGATTCATCCATGCCTCCTCCTCTTACTCTGGGGTCAATTAAGATATAAAGCAGGTCAGCAAACATATTTGCTAGCAGGGCAGTAAAGGCAATTACCAGAAATGCTCCTTGAAGCAGAGGGTAATCTTTTCCCATTATTGCATTGTATATCATGACCCCCATCCCGTTTAAGGAAAAAATGATTTCTATGAACAGTGCTCCGCTGAAGAGAAAACCGAAATCCAGGGCAAGCAGGGTAATTATCGGAAGAGAGGCATTTTTTATGATATGTCTGAAAAGTATATCGGTATTGTACAGGCCTTTTGCTCTGGCATACAGTGCGTAGAGCTGTTCCTTTTCCTGAATTACGCTTCCTCGCATGACCAGAAAGTTTCTGGATGCTGAAAACACAGACATTACACAGACAGGTAAGAAAAGGTGATGCAGCACACTTCCTATTTCAGGGGTATCATAAAAGCCTTTGGAGGGAAAGAACCCCAGTTTAAAAGAAAAGATATAGAGAGTCAGGAGGGCAAGAAAGTAAGGTGGGATGCAGGAGAGTACCACAAAAGTGAAACTGGTGAAGTGACTCGCTTTTCTTTCCGGTTTCCATCCTGCAAGGGCACCGAGAAAACATCCAAGCAAGGTCCCAATAACCACTGACACTCCCACGAAAATCAGTGTCCAGCTCATCTTGTTTAGAAGGATCTCTGTTACAGGAGCATGGAGGTGATAGGAATATCCCAGGTCAAAGTGCAGGAGGTTTGAAATATAGGAAATGAACTGCTCGGAAAGGGGCAGATTAAGCCCTAATTCCGCCCTCAGTTCTTTCATTACTTCTTCTGAAACATAAGCGTCTTCACCAATCAGGTTCTTTACCGGGTCTCCAGGCATGAGCCTTGGGAGGATAAAGTTGATGACGATTATCAGCACCAGTGAAGTAAAATACCTGGTTACTTTTCTTGCTATCTTTGACATCGTTCTTACTACTCTGTTCTTGCTATCTCTAACATCTTCCTTATTTTTCCTACCTTATTCTTCTGTCTGATTTCTTCAGAGACTAATTTTTACGCCTTTCTTCAGAGACTAATTTTTACGCCTCCACCTTCGTTATATTTGTAAAAGTATCCAGGTTATATATCCCGTAAAGTGGATCCGCATACCAGCCTTCAAAATGCCTGTTAAAAGGAGTAACCGACTTGCTCCAGTAGAGGGGAATTGCAGGCAGATTATCTGCATAGTAGTCCTGTAACTCATATGCATACTTCTGGAGTTCGGCAGAATCAGTGGTTGCAAGGATATTATCACAGAGCTGCAGGAACACAGGGTCTTCCAGATTATGCATAACTCCCTGGCCTGTCCGTCTGGAATCAAAATAGCCGCTTCCCCAACTTGAGTGCATAAGCATACCCCAGGGAGTTGAACGCGTTACTGTCAGGTCATAATTGTAACTGTCTTTAAGAGTGATCCAGGTGTCCGAATCCACAGTTTTGAGGTCTGCAGAAAGCCCAATCTGCTCAAAATATTCATCGAGAAGCTCGCCTGTTCGGGCGTAATCAGGTCGGATTAGGATTTCAAGCTTTATGTCCTTTCCGTCTTTTCCTTCCAGTATTCCATTCCCATTGCTGTCCGAGTATCCGGCTTTCTCCAGGATCTCTCTAGCTTTTTCGGGACTGTACTCCAGTTTTTCGGTTTCCTTATAATTCTCCATGGCTGATGGCACAAAGCCACGGTTTGGCACTTCTCCATACCCTAGAGTTTCAAGCCTTGCAAGCTCTTCGTAATTTATGGCATCTGCCAGTGCTTCCCTGAATTCCGGGTCCGAAAACGGGGCTTTTTTCAAATTAGGGGCAAGGAAAACAAGCCCGACGTTAGTCTTTTCCAGAAAGTCGAAATTTCCGGTTTTTTCGAGCTGCTCAATACCGGAGTAAGGGTATGAGCCTGCGTACTTGTAATAAGTGTCAGCTTCCCCGTTTTTAAGGGCCAGAGTGGCAACGTCAACGTTTGAGTAAAAATGGATTTCTACAGTTTCGAACTCAGGCATCTCTCCTTTCCAGTAAGGGTTCTTTTCGAAAACGAGTTTTCCGGCATTGAGGTCTACCAACTTGAGGTAATAGGGTCCGCAGCCGACATAAGGACCATTATTTGTGTATTCTACCGGGTTCTCGATTTTTTTCCACACATGAGCAGGAAGGATATCATAGGTTGCAAACTCCATATTGACTCGAGTGTAAGGCTTGTTAAACTTGAATGTCACGGAATTGTCGGCTTCCGAAACCGTTGAATTTTCCAGGGTGTCGTTGATCCAGCTTGCCCAGGGGGTTTTTTCTCCGTAGTAACGGATTGAGAACTCAACATCTTCTGGTGTTACTTTTTCTCCATCGCTCCAGTAGAGGTCGTCTCTAATGTAGAAGGTCCATTGCGTGTTGTTTTCCGACACGCTATAATTTTCTGCGAGCTGCCCTACAATATGTCCTTCCGCGTCCATTTTCATGAGTGGTGGGTTTGAAAGATGAGCAAAAATTCCCAGACTTGTATCTCCAACCAGGGATGCAGACTTTATTACATCCGGAGTTGCAATTTTCAGGACTGCTTGTTCAGGCTCTGCTGACTGTTGCATGTCTGCAGCACCGGTTTTGGGAATTTCTCCTGAGCTCTGCAGTTTTCCTTCTTCCCCTGAAAAAAGGTTTTTTACGTATGTGATAAAGCGGTTAAAAAATCCTTCGTCTGAAACTGGTTGATTGTTTTCGGTATCTTCCTGCCCTGCCGCTCCTGAAGAAAATATGGTTAAGCAAAAGGTAAGAACAAGTATTGAAAGGATAATCGTTCGCTTTAGTCTTGCTTTTAATTCCAGCCCCATTAGGTGTTTTATTTGTTTCATCTACTTCTTTCCCCTGTTTTGAGCTCTTATCATCCGGATTAAAACATATTTTGCAAATCCAAAATATTTTACAGGTCCAAAAATATTCATACATATCTATATATTTTACAAATCAATAATATTCCTACAGATCCTAATTACTTATAGAATAACACATTCGTATCCCATCAGATTCTTTTTTCACCGTAGTAAATTGTTAGCGGTAATGCCCAATACCGTAATTAAAAATAATACGAATTCCGAGTTTTTTATGTTACATAATTAAAACAATTTCATAATATAAACTTTTTGATATTTTCTTATCCGAAAAATAGACTGGGGAAAGCCCTTTTTATGTAGGCTAATTGGAGCTGTTACAAAAAAAACTGAAAAATACGCTTTTACCTTCACTTCTCGATCTCAATCTGTCTTTCAATTTCCCTTGCCAGATTTTCTGCCGAATGAATGTAGACTGATGCAGGAAGCCCTGTGTTTGAGATCATATAGAACAGGTTCATGGTTGTCCTGTTGAGGCCAGGAAAACTGCTCAATAGGGGGCTTCTGGATATTTTGACCATTGTATCAAGAGATTTTATCCCGGTAAGGTAGCTTTCTATGTCCCTGTTTTTCTGGCTTTTTTCAAAAATCAGATCTATCCAGGTATTCATTTCGTCGATCAAAAACTCTCTGGTAAGGTCTTCGGGAACAATGTAACTTTTTCCCTGCGCTACGTTTTTGAAAAATTCATTGAAATTATCTCCTTTTGCAAGGGTGTATACTTTACCGATTCTTCCTGTATGAGTGTCGGTTGTCGCGGCAATACCTTTACCAAGTTTCTCTGCAAGAGCAATTGTAAGTTCGTTTTTCTGCTTGAGTTCGTGCATATTGTACTCCAGTACAGGGAAAAGTTTTGCCAGCCTGGGAACTGAAGACGGATTTGGTTCACTGTGAAACTCAAACCAGAATGGATGGTTGTAAATAAAAGGAAGCTTGTGCCGCCTGAGGTATTTGATAAAGCTTCTCAGGTCATGTTCGATTTCCGCAATTTTCATAAGCTCAAAGAACTCCTCCCTGTCAAGCTCGAAAATATTAATATGAAGCGAATGCCCTGCAAACTCCGGATCATATACACTTATTTCAACCCCAGGGACAAGTTTTTCACGGTTCCACCCGAGAATTTCATATGCCTCAATGGTATCGTGATCTGTAAATGTCACATAATCCATTCCCATCTTTAGAGCCTTCTCATAAAGGTTCTCCGGGTGCAGGTCTCTTACAGGAAGCACGTCAAAGGAACAGCTTGTATGAACGTGCAGGTCTGCCCGCCTCCAGCCTTCTTCCATAAGCTCAACTGCTTGTTCCGGAGTTATCAGTTTCTCCTCGTAGTTTCTTGGCCTTCTCCCCATAGGCATAAAACCTTGCAGTTTAATCTCATTTCAATTATTTTTAGTAACCTTTTAATTTATCCCCAATATAGTATATCCTTTTTTTAGATTAAGGTTTTCCGAAAGAATTCCTGGGAAACATTTATATAAAATATATATAAAAATGTTTTTATAAATGTTTGTAGAAGAATCGTAGTAATAATTGTGGTAATAATTGTGGAAAATCATGAAAAAAATTTGAGAATAGGTCTCGGTGAGAAAACCAGAAGACCGAAAAAAAATGTTCTTCATTTCCTTTAAAGAAGTAAAGCTCCATTCACTTCCTATAAAGATTGTTGAGAAATTTCTACATAGCTCGAAAATTTTTTCTGGATAAATATATGTCGAAATAATTTCAATTGACAACAACAGTCGATATATTTTAAACTAATGAAAGATATTCTGTTTACTATACACTATTCGGAGGTTTATTACGGGACTTGTTAGCAAACTTAAAAGAGCAGTTGAAGTCTTGAAAGAAGACGAGTCCGTAGAAAAGGGAAACGATTTTGAAAAGTATGTTGTGAACCTTTTCGACAACAAGTACTTTTCGATTGTGCAATGGAGCACAGATATTACGCGGAAGCACGACAGATTTGTGGAATCTGATGCCGGTCCAGATCTTATTGTCCGTTATCTACCGAAAGACGAGATTTTTTGCGTTGAGTGTAAGTTCAGATCCTGCCTGTCTGAAGGTAAACTCCAGTGGTCCGATCCTCAACAATTAAAACGTTATCAGGGTTTTGCCAGGGAAAAGAAGCTTCCTTTCTTTGTTGTCATCGGATTTGGCGGAGATTCGTCCTATCCAGAAAGAATGTTCTGTATTCCACTTGAGGAAGCAAAGTATCCTGGACTTTTTCCAGAAGTGTTTAAAAAATTCGAAAGAAACCCTTGCAAGCCTTTTTTCTGGAAAAATGGCGTATTGAAATAATCTGTAATAGATTTATATTTTTATTTGAATCGGCATTCAGTTTCTCCCGAAAACAGAATATCTACATTTTAAATTTTATAGATTTCTCTACTAATTTTATTTCTCCTTAATTCATAACAATGGAAATCTTAATACTATTAATAACTCTTTTTTGGAGGAGAGTATGAAACTTAAGTCCATTAACTCTTATACCGAAGAAGTAAACTGGGAGTAGGATTCCTTTTCTATCGGGCATAGAACGAACTGAAAAATCCAGGGCTGCTTATTAGCTGGATAAAGAAATCCGGAGTGGGATGAGAACTTTCACATTATAGGCTCAGGGAATTTGTGAATATAAAACTGTTGTTAACAGATAAACAGAGGCTTTAAGGTACGTATTGCTAATTATATTATACTAAATTTAAGGTAAGGGGGAATATATTGTCCGAGTTAGCTGAGCAGGATGTAATGCCCAGGTTAATCAGGCTGGAACAGAAAATGAATAACCTGGATAGGAGTGTGGATGCCCTGATAGACGAGTTAGAGAGTCTGGAGGCTGTAGCTAGAGAATTAAAGTTGACAGAATCGGTAGATAAATTAGACAAGTATATCGAGGAGGTAGGGCAAATCAAAGAAGACTTAAGCTGCAAATTATCAGATGAAATCGAAAATGAACAAATGAGGGAACTGGTAGAGTCAAGGATAAAAACTGTACCAGCAGATATCGAAACTCTAAGAAATGAATATAGTTCTGCTCGAGGTAAACTGGCAGAGATCCGGGAAGAGTTAAGAAAAAGAAGACTAAGTAAGCCGGATTGAGCATTCAGAAATTTCATCAATTGAAGAAATTTTTTCTGTAATAAAGGCTGAATGAAAGTATTGGCGACTGAACTTAATTCTTCATACCGGACACAATTGATAATGGTTTTTTCCAATAAAGATATAAAACGGAAAAGCCTTTATGCACTAATTTTTGCTTGGTGCCAGGCCACGCCTGAAGGTCGCAGGACATTATTTTTCAGGGTAAAAAGGAAAGAAAAATGAAATTATTTTTCTAATCAGGGTGACTTCTTTCGTTTTAACACTAAAAACGTAAGGGCTACAGTCACAGATGCAAATATCCAAAATATAACGGTAAATGGATTTATTGCTTTTTTGAGCACGTTTATCTTATTTTTTAGCCATAGCGGGTTCACTTAATCCAGCTCCACGAAATCTTTGGCTACGTAATCATAAATTTTTGGCTACGTAATTATATGTCTTATATTGAATACAAGTACCATTAGCAAGGTAGAATGTATTGATTAAGATCTTTCCGATAATAGAGCTATTTGGAAAAGTCAGTAATCGAGTGTTGTAAGATTGTAATAGGTCTAAATATTCTTACATTCATTCCGATTTTGCATCTTACACGTTCTCAAAGCAACACTAGATAACCACTTTTCGTACAGGCTCTAAGCCTTAGGATATTTTTCACGAAATTTTCAAACTTTGCTTATTTCTACCAAATATTTATCTCTATTTATTTTGTCATCTGCTAATCTAATAACACACATATCTTTCTATCGAAAGTTACTCAGATCCAAGGGTAATTCAATAATTAAATGAGCAATTTAATATAAGTATCATATCATTTAAAACTACAATGCTCAAAATAATTCTAAAAAATGATAAATTATGACAAAGTTCTGACAATAAGTATCCAGTTGATAGCTCCCTTACTTTTTGAGTATTTTTCTTCTATCTATACTTTTCCAAATTCGATTTTTCAGTAGCAAGTAAGGAACTGAAGGTCTTAAAAAACAGATAAACTTAATTGGAAAGTAGTTAAGCTTGAAGGATAACAAATTAAGCCAGCTTAACGAGCTTGCATAAAAGCAAGCAGTTGACATTCAAAGTCTGCCCTACTTTCAAATCTTAATTATGGATAGTATTAATCAGCTTTTCAAGTTCATTTCTATCAACTAAATCAATAAAATTCGCTTCAGCTAATTGTTTGGCAGAATCGGTAAAGTAACTATTTGTAACTACTATGCCTTCAGTGCACTTGTAAAAACCTTTTGCAGCTACAACTTCCTGTACTGCACTATTTGAGACTTTACCCGAATATCTTTTGACCTGAACAGCGATTTTTGTTTTTCCTTTTGATGTTAGAATAAGATCTGCACCCTGATCACCTGAGAATGGAGTATGATAGACTGAATATCCTAAGTCTTCGTAGACGCATTTCATAAATTCTTCAAATTTGTATCCGTCCATTTCATCAATTTCGGCTAATGTAGGTAGTACTGGCTTTGATGAATTTTGGGGAAGTCGTTTTACAATTCTATAAGGTAAGTGAATTAAAAAACTGAGAAATAGACATAATGATTTCAGTAAATGCATTAATAAACTAAACAGTTGCCACATTACTTTCAGTAAGTGAATCGAGAAACTAAACAATAGCCTCATTGATTTCAGTAAGTAAATTGGAAAACTAAACAGCAGCTTTATTGATTTTAGAAAAAGATATAACACAATCTTAAATATTCCAGTAACAAAGCTGTGTTGTTTTCTTCGTTTTCCTCTCTTTGACATTTTCATACTGTACTTCCTTCTGTTTTTAAGAACCTGTCAACAAGTCTGAGAAGTAGTTGAAAAATTACAGTAAGTCTATAATAGCAGGGTATTCATTCATATCAGAATATAATCTGTTTTTCCATCCTGCAATTATAAAAGTTGCAGTGGATAACCATTTTTCGGATAGGTCCTAATGAGGGATACTTGTTCATGAAGTTCTCAAACTTCATTTAAATTTCAACCAAAATTTACCTTTATATGACACTTGCATAAGATGAGATTCTACAAATACATATTTAGAGAAAGGTAATTCAAATCTGAAAGTAGTTTATCAATTAAAAGAATGATTTAATATAAATATACTGTCGTTTGGAATGGCAGCTCCCAATACTTAAACTCAATTGTTATATAGCAAGTAAAAATTGAATGCCTAAAAAAGCAAGTCGTTATAGTTACAAATTAATTAAGCCGGAAGAATGGCCAGATAAGCCAGCCTAGTGAAATAGTACAAAAACAAGATTCAATATAAAGAGCCTGATTCCGGTAAACAGTAAATTGAATATGAAACTTTTACGGAATTTCTGTACATTCAACTAATAATTAGAAATTTTATACGAAAATCTATCTTTGAGTCGTGTCCCTGAATTATAGATCAATTCTGAAAAAACGAGTGCACATCATGCATTTGAGGAATATAATCTGAGATTCTCTCGATTTCGGTTTTCAATAATTCAAACCTACGACCTCTATTTTGACTGTATATTTTTTAATGCGTATTTTTTGGTAATTATTTGGTTACGTTTTAGTCACGTTTTTCTAAACTAAATAATTCCAATATATTTCTGAACGTGTTATAATAGCTCAATTCCTTCCCTAAAAACCTGATCAAGAGCCAGAATATATTCCAATGAGCATTACAATCCAACATACCAACATTTAAAATTGATAAATTACTATAAAATGTAATAAAAAATAGGGAGGAATGAGAAGTGAAAACAATTCGGAGGACAACAATTGCGTTGAGTCTTTCCATGGCAATTCTTTTTTTAATTGCAGGAACAACCGCCGCGAGTTGTGTTTGTCCTAATTTTCAGGCGACACATACCGGGTTAAAGCAGGTACCATATAATATCGACGGTGTTTTTACAACCGTGTCAGGTATCTCCTACGACTCTGCATCCGGCGGATTCACCACAAACGACTCAGGAGAGGTTTACAACGTCACTCAGTATGACCGGCTGTTTAAGATCGTGGAGAATAACTCCTGCTCTCCTTTGTTCTTTGCCATTGACGATAAATGCGGTACGCATTTCTTCAGCCATATAAAGAATGGAAATGCAACATTGTTCCGAAGCGGTGTCATCGAGTCGAGTGACTTATTTTCAACGGATACTATCTCCAGTTCAGGCGGAGTTGTCACGGTTCAAACGGCTCTTGCAGTTCGTAACGGAACTACAGTTCCTGATGACAGTATGGCAAGCCCTAATCTCACCGGCAACTGGACAACTGCTCAGAATAGTGTTTACCAGATAAATAGCCAGGAAGGAAATGTGTTTTCCGGCAAAATTTTCGCAAACGGTAAAACAACATTCACACCGTTTGCCGGATACATCAACGAGGTTGACGAGGACGGCACAGCCGATATTGTTATGCTCTGTGTGAAAGGCAACTTCATCTTAGGCGATGCCAACATAAGCACACATAATATAACCATTCCCTATGTTCTCTATGCTGATGGCAGAATTTCGTCCTCACCCCACGAAACTGAGTGGCCGGAAACTAATATGTCGTACAACGTTACCCAGAAATACGCCACCATTCTGAATAGTGACGGGATTTCCAAAGATACCTCTAAACAGATCCGGCTGCTGTCGGCCACTGATGAGAGTAAAGGCCAGTATAATCTGACCTCTTCTTCCGACAACACCACAGTCATAGGCATTGCCCAGGGAGACAATTCATTTATCGAGTATTCTCCAGAAACCGGACTCATTCGCGGTTTCGTTAAATGTAACAAAAAATATGATTTCCGGGGAGGATCTGACTTATCAGAAGCTTCGGTTCATAATTTGAAGCAGAAAAAAGAATAAGAATAAGAGGAACTCCAGGTAAAACACCAGATCTGAAAAATTGATTTTAAGAAATTCCCTTGAAAAAGGGATTTTTTTAAATTTTACTCTTTAAAGCCAGAAGAAGAAACATTGTTTAAGAACTAAACGCATATGAAATTCTTTGAATAACAGGCACAAAGAAGTGAAAGTAATTTTCACCTTAATCCTTTATGATTATTGATTTTCTCATTACCCTGAGCAAGTAAGATTGTCTTGATTTTAGTTATTCAAAACCGTCGCTAGATTAATCGGTGAATTGCTATTGAAGGTTTAAATGTGATTAGAAGTAAAAACTGAAAAAGGAGTATAGAGAGCCGGTTTTAGTCCTTACTTTCATTCGAACTTAATTGTTCTGTAGCACGTAATAATTAAAGAATAAAAACGGGTCGTGGGTTTGAATCATTGAAAACCGAAATCGAGAGAATCTCTGATAAGATTCATCAAATGCATGGTATGCACTCGTTTTTTCAGAATTGATCTATAATTCAGGGACAAGACCAAAAAACGGATCAACCTAGTACTGTGATTCCAAAGTAGTTCATAAAATTTGACTTTTGAATAGAGCCGAAAATCACGGATTTTTCCAGGAATTAAGGAATTTATTTTGGAATCGAAGCACTATTTAGCTATCAATTATGCAAGAACGATGAACAGAGAAGCCAGCTTAATGAAGTTACACAAAAACAAACCGTTCATGCTTAAAACTTGATTCAAGAAAATAGTAAATTGAATATGAAGTTCCTGCCAAAAGTCACTGAGAATAATAAATCATGGTGGAAATTTTAGTAATATCTAAGATCTTACAGGTTAGTATTTGCAAGCTCTCGCATGTGGACATGTGGAGAGCTTGCAAAATCCCATCTCTAAAAGAAAAAGGATCACATGAAAAGATAAGAGTTTTCAGGCTTTCTATGTTATACAGTTCCTTGAGCAATCTTTGCTAAAGTAGCTGCTCTGTTCATATGAGCGGACATTGAACTTCCAAGCGAGTACATGTTTTCAATGTCTTCGTTCAGAGAAGTTACATCACTATTTTTGCTATTATTTGACATGTTTAACAAACATTTCCCTAAGGATATACTGTCATTGAGTCCTAAAGCCCACTCTTTCTGCGCTTCCTGCAAATCAGGAGATACAGTAAATTGATTATTTTCATTTAGTGCATTCTGAGAATCATCAATCATATTTTGTCCTGTCATTATGAATGATGTATCATTAAAATCATTTGTTAGATTCATTGCGTTTATCGAATTATTCAAATCTGTATGTAATAATGCTAAATTGCTGTGAAAACTTTCGTTCCACGCAGCATCTTGAGAAGCAGTTTTCTCTTTGTTTGATCCAGTACATCCTATTGCTATCATTGAAGCAAGCAAAACAAACAAGATAAGAGATATAGTCTTTTTCGTATTCAAATACACACCTCAAAATATTAAATAATATGGTGAAAATTAAAATGAACTAGATTATAACGTTTTTATTTGTATAAAAATAAGCATTATTTAAAACAAATTCGAGATACTGCCTTCTTTCTCTGTCATTTAAAAAGATTTTTGTGGAATAAATACTTGTACATTTCCTTATTTCCCTCACTCATTTTCCAGTAAAGTCTCTGCATTTTCCTCATTCCACTCAACAAATATATAAACTCCCCAAAGTATCTTTTATCCATGACCCTTGAGCCCGTGCATATGCATAAAATTTCGGAGCTTGCAAAAAAGATTGACCGCTCGTTTGAGTATGAGGAGGTAAAAACGGCTTCGGATATCTATTCTTTGCTTGAGGAGCTAAGGCTTGATGGTAGGATCATTCTTAAAGCTATAGACAGGCTCTTTCGTGGGATTGTAAGGACTCAACTGATGGCACAGGGCGAGGATCCGTATCCGCTTACTTATGCCTGCGACAGTGGAAGTACAAACCCAAGAACTTACGACAGTGGACTTTTTGTTGATTTCTGCCACTGCGGGCTGGCTGCAACGCCTACTAGCCTTGATATTCAGAGATTCAGAACAATCGTATGCGCTGCTTATTCTTCTTCCCATAGGATATCCATGCAGGCTACTCAAGGCTGGGAAACCTTCGATGAAGGATTTGGAAGGGCAAAGCTGGTTACAATTGCGTCCGATGAGTTAAAAAGAAAAGCTCCTGATATGGTTCACAGTTTTGCAATGTACCTGGCAGAATCCGAACATATTCATTTCATGAAAGACAGGCTTGAGCCTGAGAGTTTTTTCATAATGGACGGGCCGGTTTATCCAAAACAGTTAATGTACTGGATGGTACTGGACGACGAGGATGTAAGGGTCCGGCAAAACAACGACGCCCAAAAAATTCTCCAGAATTACATTGATATTATGGATCATTTCCTGAAAAACCGGCAGCCTGTGATCGGTTTTGTAAAAAACCCTACTGACGTGCAGATCATGGACAGCGTCCGGAAAAAAAGGGAAGCTTTCGACCTGCCCTGGATGCTGGATTCACAGTTTTTCAGGAATCTGCTTTCCCTGGAAAAAGTTGACAATGCTTCAGGGCACAATGGAAAAAATTCTAAAAACAATGGGAAGAACGGCAAGCACAACGGCTCCAAAAATGATTATATTACTTACACTAACTGGTTTTTGCAGCCCAACAGGTTTTACGAAAAATTGCTTAACGGGACTTCGCCTCTTGCAGCCGCAGATCCGCTCCAGAAAGAACTAAGGCACAGTTTCCCGCCTGAAGATTACGCTCTTTGCTTTTTCATGCTTTATGTACCCTACAAAGACGTGGTCTTCAAGGTTGAAGCCCCATATGGGCTTGTTAAAGACGACTCTCTCCGTATGCAAATTACCAAAAAAGTGCTCTTTGACCTTTCTTTGTATGGTTTTCCTCTCACCCTCACAAAAGCAGACCATCTGGCAAAAATCAGGAAAGTAGAGAGGGAAGAGATTGATAAATTCTTTGAAAATATGAGTCCCGATACTACTTATAATGACACCAGGTGGAATAAGATTAATGAAATATGAAAATGTCGATATTTTTACTTTTAACTCTTGCAAACCGAAAAAGGAGCAGGCTTCTGTGGATTCAGGAACTGAAGAGAATGCAGGTTCAAAGGAAAGCCCTGCTGAGCTAAAAAATGAAAGTCTTGCTGAGCTTGGAAATGACAGTCCTGATGAGATAAGTCCTGAAAACAGAAATATGAGCAAGACAGCAAATTCCATCGAAGGTGCTCCCGATCTGGTCACATCTGATCTAGTCACCTCTATACTCACATCTGATACTGAGGAAATACTGCAACCCCCATTGTTCGAGGATATGAGGAAAGATTGTCTTGAGAATGTACCCTATTTAACCCCAACTAAATCTAGCATTGAATCTGATATCAAATCTGATATTGAATCTGATCTCGAATTTGACATTCTTTCAGGTCATGCCGAAGCAATTTTTAAATCTTCATCTCTATCTACGACCGCTCATGTGTCTAAGACTGCTTCTCTGCCCCTTTCAGACCTCTCTTTTGAATCCGAAGTTCTTGGGAGTTCCGGAAAGGAAGCTTTTCCCTTTGAAGGCTTTGCCGGATGTGATGATAATGTATTGAAGGCTGCTCCGGTTTCAGAAGCTTTCGGGATTGTCACTACAGGCATAGAACCTCTTGAATTAACTCCTTCAGGAGCTGTAATTACAGGTTATATTACATCAGCCCGTCGGAGTGAGATAAGGCTAGGTACATACGTTGTTGTGCCTTACGAAAACGGAGAAAAACTCTTTGCCAGGGTAGGAAAACTTCAGTACAGGCAGGAGTTTATGGTAGACGACGCAACTGAAATTCACTCAAGGCGCATGCTCAGCGCTAGTGGAAACCCTGTGAATGAAGACGATTACAAATTTCTTGCCTGTCTTGATCCGCTCTGTATTCTATACCGAAAGGCCGACGGCAAACTCACAAGGCGGATGGCAGATCGGATTCCTCATCCTAACACTCCTATTCTGCCTGTTACTGACAGGCTTGAAGTCCAGACAGGACTTAATATTCCCGAAGAAGGAATCTTTCTCGGCCACTTGAGTGTAGGGGGTGAGCTTTTAAAAACTAATTCCGAGCCAGAAACGGTTGCATATTACCTGAGAAACGACTATTCTATGGGCGACCCCCTTATTTTCAGACATATGCTTATTTGCGGGAGCACAGGTACAGGAAAAACATTCCTTTCAAAAAATATTCTTCGTCAGTTCCTGAGAGAAGACAACAGGTACAGGCTGCGAAGTTCCCCTGACAAGGCCAGGAAAAATCCCTGCCTGGTAATTATGGATCCTCAGGATGAATATTCTCAGCTTTTCGAGGACAACGAAACCCTAACTGATGGCGATAGGTTCCAGTTTGAATCCGAAAGTGTAACCTATGGTCGGGTTCTCTCTACAAAGGCTTTCGTGGCGAAAGTTGACGGTCAAAGATATCCCGGGGATAAATCCAGAGCCGAGCAGATTGAATTTACAATTCCTTTTTCGCTTGTAGAACATAATTCCTGGCTTATTGCAGCAGCCGGAATGTCAGAACTCCAGTATATCGGACTTGAAGTGCTTCTTGGAGATTTCTTCAAATCAAGCGTACCCCATACTTACCAGAATTTCGTCAACCATATTGATAATGAAGGTACACGTTCCTACTATGTTGACAGCGGAAAGCTGCATGAGTCTTCATATGACGGAATTGTAAGAAGAGTAAGAAACCCTTTCTTTTCGAAGGTCTTTGATCGGGATGCGACTTCAATTATTGACCTTGTGGATAAGATCTTCAAGCCAGGGCAGATTTCAGTCTTCCCTACTGAATATATAAGTGCTCCGAGAATCCGCGATCTTATAGTTCTCACAATCATGAGCCTGATCGTGGACAACAAACTAAATACAACGGGAAAGGAAGCCATTAAAGAAACTCCAATAATTCTCGCCCTGGATGAAGCTCATCGATACCTTTCAAATGCAAATGGGGAACATTCTCGCCTTATTATCTCACGATTTGCGGATGCAGCTCGCCAGGGCCGAAAAGAAGGACTGGGCCTTTTCTTAATCACCCAGGACCCTCAGGATATCGATGATACGGTTTTCAAACAGATAAATACGAAACTAATCCTTAACCTCAACAACGATGCAGCTATTACGTCTTTGAAAGTTCCGAAAGAATACGAGCGGAGAATTCCTTATCTTAAGAAAGGACAGATGATAATTCACTCCCCGGACAACAGTGATATTGTCGAGATAATCGGGCTATCAAACTGTGTAGTCCGGCATCGATAAGCCTTGTCAGCGTGAAAGCCCATTTCTATGTGGTTTTTTTGAATTTGTTTCTTAACCTAGTCACGTATTTTTCCCTTTTTCTTTTAGCTTCTCTCAGTTTCCATTCCGCTACCGAATAAACCATAAGAGTTAAGACAATTACCATTGAGAGAGCGTCAATTCTTTTATGTTTTCAAATAAACCTCCGAAACCCTGAAACATTTGTCCTTTATGAACCTGAAACCTTTTTCTACTTTACTCTGGTTTTTGTAGTGATCAAGCATCTTTTAAGCATCAAGATTAATGTCGTTACTGGTGATTATAAACCTTCCATGCATGACTATATGCGATTTCTATGGCAGAACCGCCATCGATAATTTGTAGTCTCCAGAAGGTTAAAGTTAGTAGTGTCAGATTGGAGAAATTGAGTCCTGATGTTAACAATTTCCATTATTTTCACGGAAAGTTTCACAAAAAGTTGTGTAGAATCTGCTCATATATTTCGTCAAGAGTTCACCCTAAAACATCATCAGTAAGGTCAGAAGACTGATCCAGGGACCAAAGAGCCTTTCAACAGGAAGGGTTTCAAAGTACTGAGAATACATGTAAAGAAGACTGTCTACAAAACCAAGGCAGTTGAGAATCATTGCTTTTACTACAATAGAATGAGCTAACTTGTGCTGCGAAATAGTCTCAAAAAAGTGAAGGGTGTTGCCACCCTCATTAAATTATATATCCATGTAGTTATTTATTTATTTATTTATTTATTTATTTATGTATTTATTTATTTATTTATTTATTTATTTATGTATTTATTTATGTATTTATGTATTTATTTATGTATTTATTTATTTATTTATTTATTTATTTATTTATTTATTTATGTATTTATTTATATGTGTATTTACAGTTTTTCGAATTAGTACTTACTCCATATTTTGAAGTAACGCTAACATAGACGGTTGATCCTTTATTTCCTGATGGAGCTGTCGTAGTGATTTTACCGTTGTCGACAACTTTGAACTTAGTGACTTTTTTGGTTCCGAAGTTTACTGCAGTGGCACCAGTGAATCCAGATCCGTATATAGTCACAGCGTTGCCTCCCTTATAGGTTCCATAAGTCGGTGAAAGACTCTTTATATAAGGTTTAGCAGCAATGTAGGTATATTGATCTGCTGTTGCTGCTGGGCTTGTGCCTGCAGGAGTGGTAACAGTAATGTCAACTGTTCCTGGTTTTCCATACGGAGCAATTGCAGCAATTTTTGTAGCAGAGACACTAGATATCTTAGCAGAGACACTTCCGAACTTCACAGCGGTTGCACCCGTAAGTCCAGTTCCATATATACCTACAGTGTTTCCACCGTTAATACTTCCAGAGTTAGGACTTACTGAAGTGACTGTTGGTCCTGCCTGTTTATATGTGAACTTAGTGTTGCCAGAAGTCGAACTTGTGCCACTGGGCGAGATTGCAATAACATCAACTGTTCCTGTTCCTGCAGGTGCTGTTGCAGTGATCTTAGTTTTACTTTTGATACTGATATCAGTTGCAGCATTGTTTCCGAACTTAACTGTTTGTACTTCTTTCAGGTTTTTACCAGTTATGGTTACTACTGTGCCACCGGTTGCTGGACCTGCAGTTGGTGCAATACTGTTAATTACGGGAACTGATTCATATTTAAAGACGTTGTTGGATGTAATCATAGCATTCTCGCTATCTCCACCTGTTGAGTGAAGCACTACCCATGCATGTCCATCTCTATTTTGTGGTGTAGTTACTTGAATCTCAGTGTCAGAGATGAATTTATAAGTAGCTGGGGTAGGTCCAACATCATTCCAGAACCACACACCTGATACACCTGTGAAACCAATACCCTTTACAGTCACCACTGTACCACCATTAGTTGGGCCTTTAGATGGTGAGAGACTATAGATTCTTGGAACTGCTACATACATGTACTGATCTTTGGCTGAATTTACACTCACTCCACCAGATGCGGTTACCTGAATGTGAACAGTTGTTGGGGCTCCTGGTTTTTCTGGTTGAGAATTCAATGCCGGAGCAGTTATACTTATTTTGTTGTCAGTGACACTATTGATAGTGGCCACATTAGAACCAACAACTACCTTAGTTGCTCCAGTAAAGCCGTATCCAAGTATAGCAATTTCGTTGCCACCAAGATATGAGCCAGACGTGGGTTTTATGCTAGTGATAATTGGAATCTGTACGTAGGTATAATCATCGTTAGAAGTGGCAGTGTCGCTAGATCCTATTCCATTTGTAACCTGGACATTGACTTTTCCAGTTCCAGCTGGAACGACTGCGGTTATCGTGTTGTCATCTTCTACTTTGAAACTTGTAGCTTTGGTAGTACCAAACATTACGCTTGTAGTTCCGGTGAAATATTTTCCAATAATGGTTACGGTGTTTCCACCATTAACCGAGCCAGAGTTAGGATTGATCTTGGTTACTGTTGGGACGGTTATCCATGTATAACTAGCGAAAGATGGACCCGGAACACCAGAGTGAGTGACAGTGACAGGAACGGTCTGACCAAGAGGTCCAGCTGGTGCAGTTACCGTGATTTGGTTGTTGTTATTGACAACCATGTTTGTACCTTTCTGGCTACCAAAATAAACGAAGTCTGCACCATTAAAATCGTCTCCAGTTACAGTTACAACTGTACCTCCTTTGGCATCACCCACTGTTGGTGATATCTTCTTGACTACAGCAGCTGGTACGAATGTATAACGATCATCTGTGGATATAGCACTTGTACCATCTGGAGTAACCACTACTATATCATATGTTCCATAAGTAGTAGAAGGAGTTGTCACAGTGATTGAATTATCATTTAAGATATTTGCAATGGTGCCTTCAGGACCAGTTGACTCACCAGTCGGTATGAAGTAAACATGTTGCGCATCTGTAAATCCTTGACCTGTTATGGTCACAGTTTGTCCTCCGAGAACTGTGCCGATATTAGGATTAACAGAGGCGATTATTGGTGTCGCTCCTACGACTGTTGCTGCGAATGCAGTTGTTGTAAAGACTGTAAGTGCGAGCAATGTCAATACAACTAGCATATTTCTTTTTGTTTTCATGATATGCGATCCTCTTTTTAAGTACTAGTTTTCCTAGTTTTTGGTTTCTTCGCAAATATTATAAAATAATAATATTATATATTAGAAACCTGGGGTTTATGTTGCAGCTTCAACACATTTTTGGACATTAATCCTTTTAAATATAATAGTTGCCTATATTCAAGCCAAATAGTCCAAAAATATAAAGAGAGAAACTACTTATTAGATAGATATCTCCAAATGAATAATAAAGTTTTCTCTTAAATAATATATTATTGAAATATATTAAAAAATATCAGATTATATAGATAAATATTACTTTATAGATTTATATTTACACATAAATAATAATATTTCATTTTAAATGCCCTGTTATAAAAATATATTAAAAATGTAATTATTCTGGATATAGTTAGAGGCACCTTTTGAGCGTCTCTAGAATAGCATTCATAACAGGCAAATTGTTCTTTTTGATTGTAGAAATATAGGCTTTATAGAAATCCGAAACTGCTCAATTATTATAAAGGAGTGTATACCAGAATAATATACTTACATATGTTTCTTGAAAATACACATTTTTAGATATTTATTGTCAAACTAAACTATGTTTTCACTATTTTATGGTATATATGTAGAATTTCTGGATATTAAATATACTTAGACTTCAAAAGTTCACCACGGCATATAAATTCTTAGCATTTGCCAGAAAACTGTCAAACTGAGCTTTGTTTTCAACCCATAAAAAAACTGTTTAATTTCAATCAATAATCATAAGAATATTGATTGAAATGTTGATTGTTAGATACTTTGGTGATAAAATTTATATAGATCTTTCAAAGCTGCAATGTTTTGAATTCCATCTGATGTGAAATTATTGCTTGGAATACAAAATTCAGAAGCTCAATTAGTTATTTCCAAAATAATGAGGTCTAGAAAAATAGTTTTGAGCTTTGGGGCCAATTCAAGCTCTAAAATGCAGCAAATAAGGCAAAGGTAATCTTGTTGTCACATTGAGAAATAATTCCCCCACTACACCCTTTAACCTTGATTTTCTCTCTTTTTTAATTTAAGAGTTTATTCGCTTTCAGAATATATCCCCGGTCTTGTATTTGTTGTCACTGTTATGTAATTTGTCTTCGTTACAGTACTGCTGCCTGCCGCATTGCTTACTGTAAATGTGATCTTATATTTTCCTGCCTGTAAATACTGATGTTTTGGATTTTTTTCTCTTGAAATTGCCCCATCTCCAAAACTCCATTTGTATGCAGTTGGATTTCCTGAGCTCTTGTCAGTAAATGCAACAGTTAACGGGGCTTTTCCTGAAGTTGGATATGCAGAAAACGCAGCAGCAGGTTTTGATACTACTACTATATAATTTGTCTTTGTTACCGTATTACTGCCGACTGCATTTGCTGCTGTAAGAGCCACAGTATAATTCCCTGCTTTGGAATACTTATGGTTTGGGTTCTGCTGGACTGAAGTTGTTCCGTCTCCAAAACTCCATTTCCACTTTGTCGGTGTTCCTGTGCTTGTATCAGTAAAGGCAACTGTTAATGGTGCTTTTCCTGAGGTAGGAGTAGCCGAAAACGCAGCAGCGGGTTTTGATACTATTACTATATAATTTTTCTTTGTTACCGTGTTACTGCCTGCAGTATTTGTTGCTGTAAGAGCCACAGTATAGTTCCCTGCTTTGGAATACTTATGAATCGGGTTCTGCTGGACTGAGGTTGTTCCGTCTCCAAAACTCCATTTCCACTTCGTCGGTGTTCCTGTGCTTGTATCAGTAAAGGCAACTGTTAATGGGACTTTTCCTGAGGTAGGAGATGCAGAAAAGTTTGCTACTGGAGAGCTTGAAGTGCTGCCAAACACCGCTTTATATGCATTGATCAGTCCTGATCCATAGTCATTATCCTTTCCTGTAGATCCAAGATCCTTAGCTGTACTTTCTAGTTTCTGTTTTACCTCAGATGGTTTCAGAGTCGGGTTCTTTTGCAGTATTAATGCTGCAGTTCCGGAAACATGTGGTGTTGCCATGGAAGTTCCGGATCCAGATGCGTATCCATCACCTGGATATGTTGAAGGAACAGACACTCCGGGCGCAGAAACATCAGGTTTAATGTATGTCTGATCATTTAAAGTTACAGGACCCCGGCTGCTAAAGTATGCTATTGAATTAGAGGAATCTGTTGCACCGACAGTGACTGAATTGAGTTCATCACCTGGGCAGTTGATTGTGTCAGATCCATACAAACCATCATTGCCAGCCGCTATAACAGGAACTACACCTGCTGCCACAACTTTGTTTATCGTAGTTGTAAATAACGAGCTATGCTCTAAAGATCCGCCGCTAAAACTTATAATACGGGCATTATTATTGACTGCCCACTCAAAGCCAAGAATACAGTCAGATAAATATCCAGAGCCTTCTGAATCAAACACCTTTGCAACAATCAACTTTGTGCCTGGTGCAACTCCGGTTTGTATGCCATTAGCTCCGGTTCCTGAAATCGTTCCGGATACATGAGTGCCGTGTCCGTTGTCATCATACGCAGATGACTCTGAGCTTACATAGTCAATCCAGCCGACAACTTTCGGGTCGTTTGTACTGGAACTGTCATCAAGATCGTCAAGATCGGGGTGTGTCGCATCAATTCCTGTGTCTACGACAGCAACAGTTATTCCTTTCCCAGTTATACCCCGCTGCCATACTGCAGGCGCATCAATTTTATCGACTCCCCATGCATCTGTGGATGCTGCATTAGACTGGGTAGTTGATGTCTTCATCTTTTCCAAAGAAGTTTCGGATTGCTCTGGTATAGAGACAATTTGATCAGGTTCGATTCTCGCGACATCAGATCTTTTGGCAAGAGAAGCTACAACTCCAGGGGTTACCTTTACAGCAATAGCATTAATTAGTTTAATAGATTTTATTTCCTGTGCGTTACTTTTTGATTTTTCACTCTCAAGAAACTTTACGAGATTTTTCTGTTCACTCTCTATTTGAGATTTTCCAGCAGCAGTATTAAATTTAATACTCTGGTTTGGCAACTCTATAATTACCGG
>DAQQ01000183.1:0-13661 GCA_002508465.1 Methanosarcina sp. UBA7
ATCTTCTATTATATCTTCTATTAGAACTTCTATGGAGTCGATGATGGAATTTTAATTTTTATTCAGAAATTCATAAGCTATGGTTCCTTCCTCTGGGCCCTCCCCTTTTAAAATAAAACCATTCTTTTCCAGGACACGAACTGAGGCTTTCAGATGAGGATATGTATAGGCTACTATACTGTTGCTTTTGAGGCTGGAAAACGCCCACTGAGTCATTGATTGAACAGCTTCGGTTGCATATCCCCGACCTTGATATGCATCAAGCAAAGAGTATCCTATTTCAAGTGTCTCGTTCTCGTGAGCAAGAAATCCTCCGCTTCCGATCAATACAGGTTGTTCAGGACTTTCTTGGGGAAGAAACCAGTAAAAATTCCAGAGTTTCCGGTTTTTTGCCTGAATTCGCCCAATGAAATCTTCTATCACTTCAGGGGTTATCTGATCAGGTGGCCATTCTTCAGGGACATGAGCGTTGAGAGCTGAAGCAAACGCCTGGCGGTCGTGCAGTTCGAGAAGATACAGCTCCGAGGTGGCAGGGAGCAGATATAGACGTTCGGTATTGATAGGGTGTAGGGAAAGAGGCATGTACACGATTTGGGTTTACTTTTATATAATATTTATGCTGAATACTATTAAAGAGAGCCTAAAGTCACTAAATCGTAAAGAGAGAATGCGCAAGCATATAAAGGATTAAAGGAAGAAACTTTCAAATAATTACACTTACATATTATTTTTTTGTAGTTGAGTTGGATTTAAATTCTAGTTTCTGTTTTCAGGGGGGCGTACTTTTGATTGATGCTGATATTTCACACACAATAGCAAAGCTAGCCAAACTAGCAATAATATTTGTTGTTTTGTTTGGGGCTGCTCACAGGTTTAGGTTCAATTATACTGCCCCGGCACTAATAATTATTGCTCTGTGTGGAACAGGAGCTATTGTTGTGGATTTCGATGGAGACGGATTAAACACTCCAGGTGAGATTCAACATGATACCAGTATATTTGTATCTGATTCGGACTCTGATGGAATTTCGGATGGATATGAAGTCAGCACACTACATACTGATCCTGCAAATGTTGATACCGATTCCGATAAAATCTCGGATTTTGACGAAGTAAATAAATATAAAACTAATCCGTTGAGCGAAAATTCTGACGGGGACTTATATGGAGATTATCAGGAGATCTTTGAGTCCAGTACAGACCCTAATTCCAGGACGGTATCAAAATTAATAGTCAAAACCTCTTCTGTGAATGGTGATATATTCATAAACGGAGAATTTCAGGGCAATGGGCAGATATCAATAGAATTGAAACCTGGTACATACAAAGTGCAATATGGTAATGCAAATAAATATCATTCTCCCGAGCCACAGTTAGTAATCTTGAAATTCGGACAACAAATGAATATTGTTGGGAATTATGAATCCTACTCTCCTTCAAAACTGGCGGTTTCAAGTACAGTGTCCGATATGTCCGGTGTGAGTCCAGCAGTATATAGTTATTATGTGAATAACAAAAAGAAGCTTTTCCAGGTGACTATTGCTAACAATGGAGAGTCATCTGCAGAAAATGTTATTCTGTCTACCCGTATTGAAGGTGGTAATTGGGTTTCATCATCCATCAGTGAGATCTCTCCGAATAAAGTGTCGAAAATAGGGGTGACCCCAAGCATACCTGAAGATGTATTTGAAAAGGCTGGCAAAGAATCAACGAAAAATCTGTATTTGAAACTTGAGTACAGTTCATCAGGAACAAAACAGCCTGTTGTGGAAAGTACTGTCCCTCTCAAGGTATATGGTAAAAATGCTCTTCCGTTAGCAGATACTTCTAAATTGGCATCTGCAGATGCAGGTATCTCATCAAAATCTTTTTATTCGTATTATATCGATCCGCATGACTCGAATGTAAGAAATATTGCAGCAAGTGCGACAATGGGTACAGATGATGTTCTGGATAAAGCCAAACTGATTTTTGATGCGCTTGGTCAATATGGAGTGTGTTATGTCTCCGATCCCAATGATCCGTTGGGAACCGGCATAGATTATATCCAGACACCGACCGAAACATTATCCCTGAAAGGCGGAGATTGCGATGATCTGGCTGTACTTTATGCATCTGCTCTTGAGTCTGTAGGTATGGATACGGCACTGGTCCATATCCCTGGTCATGTGTTTGTAGGATTTAAAGCGGACGGGAACTGGAACTTGATTGAAACGACGATGATTAAAACTCCAGAGAGCACTGACGGCTATGAAACCTCGTATTTCGATCAGGCAATGTCCTCTGGATATGATAAGTATACAGAAAATACTAATTCAGCACTGATCGTGATGACTGAGCAAGCCTGGAAACAGGGGATTACATCGTAAACGATCTCCAGAATGAAGTTATCGTAAGGAAGTAGTGAGGAAGTAATTAGGGATAGTGAGGAAATAGTGAGAAAAATGTAGGCTAGAGGCAGTCAATAGGTAGATTA
Organism: Methanosarcina sp. UBA7; assembly: GCA_002508465.1. GTDB lineage: Archaea > Halobacteriota > Methanosarcinia > Methanosarcinales > Methanosarcinaceae > Methanosarcina. The sequence continues at coordinate 2,477 of DAQQ01000183.1, forward strand.
GAGGTAGTCAAAAGATAGCTAGAGGCAGTCAAAAGGTAGTCAAGAAGTTGTAAGAAAGTAGTAAGGTAGTGGGAGACGCTAGATTATGCTGCGTAGTATCCTCATTATTTAGGGATCTATGCCTGACAAGGAAATTTACATTCTGAGATTATATGTGGCCGGACAAACCAGGAAAAGCCTGGCAGCCTTTGCCAATTTAAAGAAAATCTGCGAGGAATATCTCGGCGGCAGGTACAGGATTGAGATTATAGACCTTCTTGAAAATCCACAGCTAGCGAAGGGTGACCAGATACTAGCTGTACCAACGCTAGTAAGAAAGCTTCCTCCACCAATAAAAAAGATCATTGGTGACCTCTCGAACACTGAACGCGTGCTGGTAGGACTGGACTTGCTTTCTGAGAAGGAACAGCAATAACCCGTAAAGAAGAAACTGAGACGTCGGATGTCAAAGACTCTACAACTGCTTTTGAGGAAGCCCTGACCAGAAATGAAGAAGGAAAATACATTCTGCATCTCTATGTTGCGGGAATGGGGGCCCAAATCGGTGCAGGCGATCGAGAATATCAAGCGAATATGTGAAGAATACCTGCCAGGCAGATACCAACTTGAGGTCGTTGATATTTATCAATATCCGATTTTTGCCAAAGACGGGCAAATAGTGGCTGCTCCGACGCTGATTAAAGAGCTTCCTCCGCCTTTAAGAAAGCTCATAGGGAGTATGGCGGATACTGAAAGGGTTCTATGGATCTTAAGTTCAAAACCGATAAAAAAGAATAGATCTTTGGAAGGGCAGTGTAACACATGAGTTCTAAAGCGGAAAAGGACCAGGAACCAGTGCCATATAAGGTGTTGTTAGATGAAAACCATGCCTTAAAAAATGAGGTAGAGAGCCTGAGAGCAAGTCTGACAGAAGCTGAAGAACTCAGGCGCGCAATTAGCGAGGGGGATCTGGATGCCCTAGTAATACCCGGACTCGAAGGAAAAATGGTCTTCACCCTGGATAGTGCTGACTATGCTTACCGCGTCCTGGTGGAAACGATGAACGAAGGCACTGCTACCCTTGCCTGTGACGGCACCATCCTCTACTGTATGATGAAACTACAGCAGAAAATATCAGGAACTTTCAGAACTGCACGAGGAGCGGAAGCTTTCTGCAGAATTAGAGCATATATTTCAACAATAAGAAAGAACCGTTTACCTGTTTTAGAGGGTATTCTAACGGCGCTCAAAGGAGCGCCGATAATTATACCCTGAATAGTTACACTAAAATTTGAATTACCCACATGAAATAGCGAAGAGCCAAGAATATAGGATCTACTAGCGTGTCAATGTTCTAGTTTTCTATGCTTCAAACTTCAGTTACCTTTTTAAAGATCTATTCTGTCAGGAAGAGTAAATTCTTATTATATTTGCCGCAAATATCTATAATAATCTGGCAAAACCTATTTTCGGATCAAAAACAGGAAATGTTTTTATGAAGATGAACCCACGCTGCACCTATTGCCTGCTTTCAAGAGTACACTTTCAATCTAAGCTTTCTACTGATGATGAAGACCTGATAAGCAAGACCATTAAAGAATGCCTTGAAGTTGTGACCAAAAACTACAGTCCCGATGCGGTATCTGCTTCCGTAGCCACTAAAGTTCACAGAAAATGCTATGAAATTCTGAAAGACAATGACCCTTATGCGGTAACAAAGAAACTTATTAACCAGGCTGCGCTGAAAGTCCTGCCTGTGGCGAAAGAAAAGATTTATGAAAATTCTCCTGATAATGGAGAACTTTTCAGGCGTGCTGTACTGGCATCCGTGGTTGCGAATTACTTTGATTTCGGAATTATGGGTTTTGATGCCAGCGAAGACAAATTTGAGGCTGCTTTTCGGAAATATTTTGAACAAGGGCTTGATGTGGATGACACCTCCAAAATGCTTGGGCTCATGCAGGATGTTGTTTACATTGCCGACAACTGCGGAGAAATCCTCTTTGATATGCTTGTTTTTGACATAATCAAAAAACTTGGTGGAAAGATCACACTCGTAGTCAGGGGTGAGCCCATTCTGACAGACGTGACTTTAGAAGAGGTAAGTGAATTCGAGATTGATAAAAAAGTTGACAGAGTCATGACAACCGGCTCAAATGCCGTAGGTGTCCTGATTGAGGAAGCTCCGGCCGAACTGCTTCAGGCAATGAAAGATGCAACCCTTATTATCAGCAAGGGCATGGCTAATTACGAAACTTTGTCCGAACATAACTTTGGGCCTATTGCATACATGCTTCTTACTAAATGTGAGTGTGTTGCTGAAGACCTGGGACTTGAACAGGGTTTATCCATTGCAAAATTGATGAACTATCCCTGAGCTTTCCTCTGAGAAGTTTTCGGAAGCTTCTTATCTCTCAGGCTCACTAATATAGTTATGGCTATACTATGGATGGCAGAAAAACAGTTTGATGCATGTAGCAGCATGCAGTAAAGTGCTATTACCACGGCATAGAATGTATTATTATACTGAGTTATACTAACTAAATTGAAAAATTTGAAATAATTAGTAAGGAGATATGAAAAAATGTGTGAACTCAATGTGTTCTTGCTTCGTGGAGATGAGCGTGAGAGAATTATGGATTCCGTAGCAAGGATCCTGGTTGAAGGCAAATCAATCCAGCTTACTGGAATTTTAGGGGATCAAATGACTGTTGAAGGCTCAATTAGGGAGGTAAACTTCTCACGAGGAGAAGCCCTTATCCTTGCAAATTAAACTTTTTATTTTTCGTTTTCTCTCTTCTTTTCTCTTCTTTTCTCTTCTTTTCTCTCTTCTTTTCTCTTCTTTTCTCTCTTCTTTTCTCTCTTCTTTTATATCCTATATTTTTTCCTGTCTTTATCCCCTTTTTTCTTTCTTCATTCCTTTTTTCTGTCCTTACTTTCTTTTTCCGTCTCCATTTTCTTTTTTCTGCCTTTACCTCTTTTTCTCTGTCTTTGTTTCTCTATTTTCCTTTCTTTTCCTACTTAGTTCTCGGGAATAACCTATAGAAAAAGGATCTTTAAGCTTCCGAATTTCGGAATCTATCTTTTAATTTCTTTAATCAATAAGATATCTCGAGAAAAACATTTATCTGACTTTGTCTATTATAACTCCATGTGTTCCTAGATACCAGAGGCTTAGGTCAAGACATTCAAAAAATGTCTGCTAGTGCAATATCTTGGATTACGTGTCGGCAGTTTACAACAAATCCGCAAAAATTATAAAAATAGTTATAATCTATGGAGACACCTTAAACTTATGCCTACACTCTAGACTTATGTAATCAAATGTCCGGAATTACGATATCGGGCTAAATTTTAAATTTTCAGTGGTTTAGGCTAATGTCAAGTCGGGTAATAGGATTAAACAGGATTGGATAAAATGGTTAAAGCAAAAGTCGCAGTAAATGGTTACGGAACCATAGGAAAAAGAGTTGCAGATGCCGTACGGGCTCAGGACGATATGGAAATTATCGGAATTTCCAAAACAAAGCCTAATTATGAAGCTGCAGTGGCCCACCAGCTAGGATATGACATCTATGCCCCAGCTGCAAATCTCGGAGCTTTTGAGAAAGCCGGAATGCCCGCAGCCGGGACAATTGAAGAAATGGTTGAAAAGGCTGACCTTGTTGTAGACTGCACGCCCGGAGGAGTCGGGGAAGTAAATAAATCTCTGTATGAAAAGGCCGGAGTAAAGGCAATCTGGCAGGGCGGCGAAGATCATTCACTTGCAGGTTTTTCATTTAATGCGATTTGCAATTACGAGCAGGCTGTGGGCCGTGACCTGGTAAGGGTTGTCTCATGCAATACTACAGCACTTTGCAGGGCTATATACCCTATAGACAAGGAATTGGGGGTAAAAAAGGTCAGGGTAATTCTTGCAAGAAGGGCAACTGATCCTAACGATGTAAAGAAAGGGCCAATTAATGCAATCGTACCCGATCCGATCAAGCTTCCATCTCATCATGGGCCTGATGTAAAAAGTGTGCTTCCACAGATTAACATTACAAGTGCAGCCCTGAAGATTCCGACAACCTTAATGCACGTACACACCGTGAACATGGAAGTCGATAAGGACTGCACTGTAGATGAAGTTAAAAACATCTTTGGTTCCCAGCCAAGAATCCGTTTCGTAGGACAGGGAATGTCGTCTACAGCGGAAATTATGGAATTTGCCAGAGATATCAAGCGCCCCAGAAATGACATGTGGGAAAACTGCATCTGGCCTGAATCAATCACTGTAGGGGATAAGGAGATTTATTTCTTCCAGGCTGTCCATCAAGAATCCATTGTAGTTCCGGAAAATATTGATGCTATAAGGGCCATGATGGGACTTGAAAGCGATGGTGCAAAGTCAATTGAAAAGACAAATAAGGCTATTGGCCTGTATAACAAGTAATAAAAATAAGGTGCCGGAATCTAAGTCCATAGTCTAAGTCTATATCGACTCCGGCTTTGAATGTTCCGGATATTCAACCTGAATATCTGGAATTAGATTTCTGAAACCCGGAAATTCCATACATAAACTTATATTCTGTATTGGACATTTATATTCAACGTTGGATATTTGTACTCTGGGTTGGGTACTTGTACTCTGGGTTGGACATTTATATTCTGCATTGGATTTCTTACTAATCTAAAGAATAGAAAGTCGAAATCCTTATCTTTTGAGTGAAGAAATATAATTTGAAATTTTTAATTGGAAAAAATGGCTAAGACATGGACTCAACAAATTCAGGATTTTTGAAGTTATCTCGAGATGCTTTTAAAGCCGCATCAGACTCTATCTGTGATCTTGCAGGTACTGATGCTGCAGGTAGTTTTGTTTATATGGGAGCTGACGGAACTCCTACTACCAAAATAGATCTCGCAGCAGAGGACGCTATCGTTGAAGTCCTTAAAGAAGACGGCAGGTCCATGAGAATTATCAGCGAGGAGCTTGGTGAACTTATTTTGGGGGATTCTCCCGAGTTTTCTGTTGTTCTGGATCCGCTTGATGGGACCTATAATTCCACAGTAGGGATTCCCTTTTACAGTGTTTCTCTAGCCATTTCTTCTCACGATCTTTCAGATCTAAGGTTCGGGTATGTGAGTAACCTTGCCTTACGCGAAGAATACTACGCAGAAGCCGGAAAAGGGGCTTACCTTAATGGAAAAAAAATAAAAGCTTCCGTCAACTCGGAGCTGAATAAGTTATGTGTCAGTGTTTACGGCTACCGGCAAAACGTAGAAAGAACCCGAAAGATATACAGGAGCGTCAGGAGGGTAAGGTTATTCGGGAGTGTAGCCCTCGAGTTATGTTATGTAGCTTCAGGCAAGCTTGATGCTTTCGTTGACGTCCGAAATGCTTTGCGGGTGACCGACGTGGCAGCAGGGCAGCTGATTCTGGCCGAAGCAGGCGGACTTGTCACGGACGGATATGGAAATTCTTTAAGACTTCCTGATAATGTTACCGCAAGAGTGGAAATGGTTGCTTCTAACGGACACGTACATGAAAAGCTCTTAAAATTACTCTTCGGGGGATAAGTTGGCGATAAAGAAAATAGGAATATCTGCACGCTGCGACAGGCCTGAAGTAATTGAAAAGGTAAGTGAGATTCTTGCCCATTTCAGCTCAAAGGTTCAAATTTTTGTTGCCACTCCAACAGCTGAGGTACTCGGAATAGAAGGTACTCCGGTTGAAAGAATGAGAGAAGAAGGAGTGGAACTTATTATCAGTGTAGGAGGGGATGGCACAGTACTCCGAAATATTGCCAAAATGAAAGACCCTCTTCCTATACTCGGAATCAATATGGGTACGCTTGGCTTTCTTGTAGATGTTGAGCCCGAAAATGCTCTTGAAACCATAGAAGAAGTGCTTTACGGCTTTTCTTATACCGAAAGAATGCGAGTCGATGTTTTCCTTAATGGGGAAATGCTTGAGACTGCAACGAACGAAATTGCGATAATGTCTGCAAAGCCTGCGAAGATTATTCAGTTTGAGGTTTATGTTGGAGATTGTCTTCTTGACTCGATGCGTGCGGATGGTGTGGTTTTTGCAACCCCTACAGGCTCTACTGCCTATGCAATGAGCGCAGGTGGCCCGATTATAAGTCCAAGAGTAAATGCTATTGTGGTTGTTCCTGTTGCTCCTTTTAAACTCTCGTCAAGGCCCTGGGTTATCCCATCAGACAGCGAGATCACTGTAAGGCTATCGGCTCCAAAAAAAGAGGCGGTTATTGCGATTGACGGACAGAAGTCTTACAGAATCAAACCCGACGATGTCGTCAAACTTAAAAAATCCAGATTTCCTGCACGCTTTGTAAGAATTTCGGATACATGTTTTTATGAAAGAGTTCAGAGGAAACTTGCCTGAATGTGAGCTCTTTCTTTACATTAGAGCAAGCTTTTACTTTACATTAGAGCAAGTTTTTACTTTACGTTAGAGCAAGCTTTTACTTTACGTTAGAGCAAGCTTTTACTTTACATTAGGAAAGTCTTTACTTGTTAATTTGAGATAGCCTTCATTTAATATTAAGAAAAGCTTTTACATACTCCCAGAGAAAAAACTTTACCTATAATTTAAGTTTTTCTGTCATACTGTGTGCTTTTCTCTGTCCTGGGAATATTTCAATCTTCTCGTGTAACTTTTAACTGAAAATCTCCCTGATATGAGCTAAATTGTCAAACTTGAGCTCATTTTTATCCCGTTTTTTGAGAAGCCGTTGCCGGAAATTCTATTCCTCCAAGGAAAACATTTATACATATGCAGGTAAAGCTATGCTTAATTTTGACGTGATACAGGATTTTCTGACTTTTAGGGGCGTTTGAACCCTGGTACCTTCTTATTCAGCCTTTGAGTATTTTTCAGATAAATTATCTATATATCATTAAAAATAATTACGAAAATACCTCACAATAATTAAACAATCACAGGAAGTAGTAATAATGTCAGAGAGCGAGCAGTATTCCAGAAACAAACTCATGGATTTTATCGAATATCGCCCCCTAGATATCGAAATATGTGATGTGACTCTACGCGATGGGGAACAGACTCCGGGTATTGTGTTCACAAAAGAACAGAAGCTGGCAATGGCCAGTGAACTTAATTTTATGGGTATCGAGGTTATAGAAGCCGGATTTCCGGTAGTTTCCGCAAATGAAAAGGAAACCGTCAAGGAAATTGCAAATCAGGGCTTTGATTCAAGGATCTGCTGCCTCTCAAGAGCAGTAAAAGGGGATGTAGACGCTGCCCTTGAATGTGATGTTGATATTGTGAGTATTTTTATTGCAATGTCAGACATGCACCTCAAATACAAGTACCATCGAAGCCTTGAGGAGATGCTTGGCTGTGCCAAGGAAACCATTGAATACGCAACCGATCACGGGTTAAAAGTACGTTTTGCAGCTGAGGACGCTAGCCGAACCCCGATCGACCGCTTAAAACAGGCTTTCAAAGAAGTCGAAAATGAATATAAAGTACAGTACGTGAGCCTTGCAGATACTATCGGTATCCTTAACCCTACAACGACGCACTATCTTGTTAGTGAAATTTTCAAAGAGGTCAACACCTCAATCTGTATCCACTGCCACGACGACCTGGGAATGGCAACCGCAAATACTCTTGCAGCCGCCGAAGCCGGGGCAAAACAGCTCCATACTACGGTTAACGCAATCGGAGAACGTGCAGGAAATGCTTCCCTTGAAGAAGTGATGGTAGCCCTAAGGGTACAGTACGGCATAGACCGTTATGACACTACAAAGCTGACTGCTCTTTCTAAAATGGTTTCCGAGTATTCAGGCATTACACCCTCGGTAAATAAAGCTGTTGTCGGGCAAAACGCCTTTACTCACGAGTCCGGAATTCACGTTGCCGCAATCCTTGAAGAGCCGCGAACCTACGAACTCTTCCTCCCGGAAATGGTCGGCGGAAAGCGCAACCTGGTTGTAGGGAAACACACCGGCACAAAAGCCTTAAAAGGCATTATTAACAGCATAGGCTTCTGCCTTGAGCGAGAGGAACTCTGCGCCCTGATCGATAAAGTCAAGGTCTGCACTGAAGAAAGGCATAAAAGCATCTCAAGGGATCAACTTGAAAGGTTGATTACTCAGGTCAGGCAGGAAAAGAAGACAAACGAAAAAGGAGAAGAGAAGTTTTCTATTTGAAAATTCTGAATCTCTCACCCAGATTCATTTGCTTTTTTCTTATTTAAAACTCGTTTCATTTACTTTTTGATTTCCGGTTATTTTTCTGTTTGCAGTATTTTGATTTGAAATTATTTTTCTATTTTCAGATATTTTTCTATTTTCAGCTACCTTTAATAAAAATGAAAATTTTAATTTTAAAAATAATAAATTTAAAAAAAAATTCTGGGCTTAAGCCCTGTATGTCAAAACCCACTTCGATCTCTCAGGCGTTTTTTCTTCCAGCATCTTTCTCCATTTTTCATCGGTCAGACGGTCAGACATAGACTGCTTGAACTCGTAATGGCTCATAACTGGCCCGGCTCCTAAGAGGATCCTGCCATCCGGAAGCTTATATGCAACTACCATCATGTCAACATACCCGACTCCTTCTTCAAGCACGTCTCCTGAATTTCCGTCGGTATGAACATCAGCAATTATTGTAGTTTTCTTAACATCATCATCGGCTCCATTAGTACCCTCAAGCTGGTCGCTGAAAGTCTTGATGAACTCATATTCTTCAGTTGTCAGTTCTTCATTTTTCAGTTCTTTTTCCGAGATTTTCTGAAGTTTTGCGAGGATCTCTTCAAGGCTTGTCAGACTGCTCTCCGAACGAGGATTAAGTACTTCCATTTCACTCAAACCTTGTTTTGTCATCTTTGTCAAGGCAAGCAGTTTAGCGTAAAAGTCTGGAATAGGCTCGACATAACCTACTACAGGTTTTTCTTCAGATTCAACTGGTGCTACGCTACAATCCATGGTTTCACTCTGTTTGGCATAGAGAATGGTATCATGTCTGAGCTCGGTCCAGGAAGCAAGAGCTGTGTTCAGTTCCTTGTCCTGCCAGGTGTTAGACTGCATAAAAATTGGATAGCCTGTACCGTAGACTTTCAGGAGGGGCTGGAGAGAATAAAGCCAGGACCAGTAGAGGTTCCTGTTCCAGTCAGCCGCGCTAAAGTTCGAGAATTCAGATTCCATTTTTCCATACTGAATACTGTAGTTTTCGTAACTGGAATCGTTCAGTTCATCGAGCCAGTAAACAGCTCTTCCTGAACCAAGTAGGGCCATTACATCAAGCCCACGCGGAAATCCACGAATAGGACCAGCTTCAGTAACTACCAGTGTAAAAGGAGTCTTATTTTCATCCGTATACTCCCCTGTACCTGCATATTTTCCCGTATATGGCCAAACCAGATTTGAGAACACATAAGACTCCGGAATAAAGCGCTGACCCATAAAGCGGAAGCCTGTAGTGTTTTCGAGACATTCGTCGGCCTGCTCAGAAGTAAAAGGGGGCTCCAGGACACAATTTCCCGTACCTCCGTATATCTTTGGGCCCTGGTATTCGGCAAGTTTGGTTTTGAGTTCGTTGACCGTTGTTTCGTTAAATTTTCTTTTTCCACTACCAAAGACCGAATCCAGAGCTTCCATATACTCATAAGGCCCAAGGTCATCGGAAAAACCTACGTAAAAAGCTGTAACCTTGTAGATACGGTCCCAGTTCTTAAGGAGTTCAGGTTCACTCTGGATCTGGGAAGTGATCAAGCTTGCCTGGATAGTCTGGATGTGAGCATCCTTTTCAGGGTCTCTGGATTTGATCAGTTCACCTTTCAGGAGCATGCTCATTCTCCCATGCCACATAAAAGCCTTGAAGTAGTTCTCCAGTTGCTCGGTGCGAGTATAGTGGCCTCGTGCCACATATTGAGAATAATCCTCTTCATAATGGAAAATTGGAGAAACAGCAAAGCCTTTGTGGGCTTCTATCAAAGCGAGTTCGGCTTCAACCTCTTTTTTTACGAAATCGGGAGTCTCGAACCGATACTGTTTTGCTATATCTTCAGGGAAAAGAGACATATAATCAGAATCATAATCGTCTTCTTTCCGTATCTGCTCGGGTTTCGGCTGGAGAAGGCTTAAGGCAACTGAGAAATAGGCTGCATTTCTTCTTGCAGCTTCCTTTTCATCACCGGAAGCGCTATTATACTTTTCAATGGAAGCATTTAGCAGAGCAAGGTCAGTCTTCCAGAGAGTATCGTAAAATTCCCTTTCTTCTATTAGTCTAAGTGTTTCATCAAACTGGATATGATAAAGATGCAGCAGGGAATCCGTGGTAATAAAAACCGGAATTTCTTCTTCCTGGAGGGTCGAGTACATTGAAGTTATATCTTCTTCCCCAGGGTTGTAAGGGTTTTTAATCACCACAAAACCATTGCTCTCAAGAAGCTTAAGATCAGACTCGCTCAGAGAAATTTTACCGGAAAAATTTCCATAATTGGAGATTTCATCTTTCTTAAGAGGCAACTCATAAGAAGGCGCTTTTAACTCTATATCAACAGCTTCAAGTCTGTAGTTTCCCGTAAGAGATGAATTTCCGGCTTCAAAATCGGAAAGATTTATTGCTTCGGTTTTCAGCCGACCGGTTGAAGAGCTTTGGTTATTGTCTACTTCCTCTGTCGTTACAACCGTTTCTTGAACATCGTTATAGAGGTTTGGTAAACTGCTATTGTTCGCTTCTTCAGTCGTTTCGGTTCCGTTTTTTTCATTTAAACCGGAACTTTGTTCCAGGCATCCTCCTGTAAAAAAGGAGACTATGAGGATTAAAAAAACTAAGTGAACTGCAATTAACCTGGTTCTGTACTTCATTCTTTCATCTCGGTCACTTTGGATCATTATCTGATTCGAGCTTTCTCGCTTAGAGAGGTGGAGGGTTTCTGCCTTCTCAGTCTCATAGTCCAGATGTCTTGTTTTGCAACCGAAGACTTGCATAGGCTTGTAGGGGACAAATTTTTCAAAAAGTAACTTTTATAAATTATCTATTCAACTATTTTAACCTATTTCGAATCTGATTAAGTTATATCGAACTTAAATATACGCTAAAAATAATCTGAAAGAAATAAAAAGAAAGGAATAAAAAGAGAGGAATATAAAGAAAAAAATAAAAAGAGAGGAATAAAAAGAAAGAAATAAAATATGAAAAAATTAAAGTAACTATTCAGGTAGCCTTGTT
>DAQQ01000123.1:0-6164 GCA_002508465.1 Methanosarcina sp. UBA7
ACTAGATTTTGGAACTGAGTCGCGTAAGTCCTAATGTAATGAACATCCAGTTCCTGAAAAATAAATTTTCACTTTCCTTAAAAACCATCAACTAGCCTGTTCTCAACCAAAACTGCTGGATTTTATTAGATTTTTTACGGATATCCTATCTAAAGCGTACGTACCTGACTATAGAAGTACATGGTACAACCTGGCTGAGGTTCTGGAACCTTACCATGTCCAGAGAATTAGCAAGAATGAAAGACAGTTTTTGGTCTCATGCTACTGGTTTTCAGTTAAGCTGCATGCCATACAGCTCTTACGCTTAAAATAATCGTCAAATGGTTTCTTATGTTTGCACTGAAAACTACCAATAAGCAAATAGATTGCTTCTTTTCAGAATATAAGGTTATAAAGAGGCTTTTTAAGGATTGTACGAGTTAGATATAATTATATGCAAAATTTAAAGTTTTAAAAAACTTATTTTCTTGAAAAAAATCCGTTAAAACCTTTTTATCTAAAAAACCTATGTAGAAGGTAAAAGTATATAATCGATACCGGAAGCAGCACTTCGAAGAAGAAAACATAAATCAAATTATTGTCATATTTAAGTAAAAAGTACAACCTAATTTTCTTGGAAATACTTGGGGACTTATAAACCTGAGATTTCAGCAACTTGCATATAAAATCCGAGTTTAAAGCGGCTTATAAGTGTCAAACGCATCATATATGGGTAAAAATAACTTTTAAATTTTAAAAACCTTTATTTTGCGAATTAAACCATTTAAAACTATTATTTGATTAATTAAACCCTTTTAAGCTATTTTTTAGTATAAGTATATTTATATTTAATCTGGCGAATTTTAGAATTGTCAAGTTGCAGGTAGTCGACAAGACAACTGGAACTGGTAAAGACGACTAGGTAAATTAAGCAGGTAATTAAGGTACAAAACAAAGTCGAGTAATAAGCGAGTAAAGCGAGTAATAACATAGTAAATAGAAGATAGAAGTAATAAAATAAATTAAATAATAAAATAAATTAAATAAATTTCTGGAGTGAGGTATGTGTTGAAAATGAAAAAGATAATGGGAATTTTCCTGGCAGTCTGTTTTGTACTGTCAGTAACAGTTGCATCAGTAAGTGCAGCGCCCTGGGACAATTTCAAATATAACAAATGGGACAACCAGAAGAACAAGTTTGACAAACATGACAAAATTAAGTGGAACAATTATAAGATTAACTGGAACAACGATAAGAGAAAATGGGACAACGATAAGAGAAAATGGGACAACGATAAGAGAAAATGGGACAACGATAAGAGAAAATGGGACAATAAGAAACATGATAAAGAATACACCAAATGGTATAAAGTGTATATAAGTTGGTTTGTCAGCTATAAAACGTTCTGCGGTCAATATACTGAGTTCTACAGCTACTACTACGAATTCTACAGCAGTTATAGTAGCAACTTTGGAAGATGGTAAGAACTAGCTGTAAAATGAGATAGCTGTAAAATGAGATGAGAATTATCTCATATATCCCTTGGATTAAACAAGCAGCAATCTGGACTAAAAAGAGTAATTTCAATTAAGCTTAGGATTTCAATTAAACTTGGGAGTGGATGATCTGTTAAAAATGAAAAAAATACTGGGGATTTTCCTAGCAGTCTGTTTTGTACTGTCAGTGACAGTTGCATCAGTAAGTGCAGCATCCTGGGATAATGACAGGAACAAACGGAATGACAACAGGAACAAGTTTGATAACTACGACCGGAATAAGTGGGACAAAGGGGACAAAGATAAGAGAAAATGGGACAACGATAAGAGGAAATGGGATAACGATAAGAGAAAATGGGACAACGACAAGAGAAAGTGGGACAATAAGAAACATGACAGCGGGTACAATAAATGGTACGCAGCTTATATGAAATGGCTTAAAACGTATATGAACTGGTTTGGAGGCTATAAAAAATTCTACGGTAACTACAATAGGTACCATTGAAATAGATGGTCAGAGCTGGCTGTAAATTACGTAAATGTAAAAACGTAAATGTAAAAACGTAAAACGTAAATGTAAAAACGTAAATGTAAAAACGTAAATGTAAAACATGGCAATTACTTAGCCATACACCCCTTTGGATTAAAAAACAATAATCTGGATAAGAAAAAATAGTCTGGATTAAAAAACAGTTTTAATTAAAAAGCAGTAAGACCAAGAGCAGTGGGGTTCTTACTACTTAGAAAGTAGGGAGATTCACAAGTTTTCAACCCCGAGGAACAAAGTGAACTCTCCCTGATTCTCTCTTTCTCCTTGGTTCTCTTTTTCCATTATCTATTCTCTTTTTCCATTAATTACATCGTTTACATTGCTAAATATTACATTATTATTGTTATGTCATTACATTATTATCGTTGTATCATTACGTTAATTACATTGCATCCTGTTACATATTACATTGCATCCTGTTACATATTACATTACATCCTGTTAAATTTTTGTTGAGTTGTATAAACTTAGCTTCCCCTGCGTTCCTCATCTATTAAGGTCACAATATTCTCACGCCCATGTTTGAACTTCTTAATTAGTCCTCTTTTTTCCAGTTCTGAAAGCATAAGGCTAACTTTTACTTCAGAATACTCCAGCCGGCTGCGTAGTTCTTTTTGCGTAATTCTACCTCTATGTCCCCTAATCATATCCAGGATTTCTCGCAGATCCTTGGTAAGAGGAGGTCTTTTCAAGTCAGCAGGCTCAATTTTGGAGTTATCTGCAACTCCTATTCCTGACTCTACGGACTCCAGTACTGTCTCCTTTGCTAAGACTGCTTTTCCTAGGTCTCCGAACTCCGGCATTCCATAACTAGAGATTTTACCGAGAGCTTTTGCCAGAAACCCGGATGTATTGAACTGCCCCGCCTGAGGCTTGTTTATTTTCATCTTACTCTGCTTTCTGGAAAGTTTATAACCTCCACCAAGCAGAATAAGAACCATAAAAGCTACTGGTAGGTAGCTTACAGTAAAAAAGTCATTCCTTGTTTTTTTGGTGGGATTAACACTATTGACACTACTTATTTCGTCTTCAGCTGTTTTCATTGCAGAATTTTCGGAGACTGGATAAAGCAGGAGATCGAAGACATAGTTCCCTTCTTCTTGAATCTTCAAAGTTGTTTCTTTTAAATAAATCACGGTATTGTTTCGGTAATACCTTGCTGTAATAACGTAGTCTCCAGGACCTAGTTCAAAGGAATAAATGCCGTCTTTTGCCAGTACTGACTGAGGAGGATTAGAATTGATACTAATCACAGTATCGTTTAGGGGCTCAAGGGTATCCCATGCATATGTTGCCCCATGGATTGTTGCAGTAATGTTGCTATCTGCTAAGAAAGGTACTCCTGAGGAGGGGAGAGATATCCCTAAAGCGAGTAAAGCAGCAGTGCACAGAATATAGAACCTCAAGTTCATCTCTACCAGTTAATCCAGTATTACAGTTAATTCAGGATTGTGAGTTGAAGTTATGGGGTTTCAGCTGCTGAAAATTTTGAGCATAATATCTCTTTGAATTTTTCCGAATATAGAATCTATCCTTTTTTCGGATCGTTTTAATGACTCGTCCCCATGACCCAAAGTGGATTTTGCTTTTTAATAAGTACGTCTCAAAATTACTCCTGGTAAGCCAAATATAGAACCTTAAAGCTGACTCATTGAGCACATTCCCCATGTTCATAGAATACTACGGCTATGAATTATAATAATAATATAGATAATAGATAAATATATCGTTTATTATTTATTTCGGATTAAATAAACCAATAAAATCAATACAGTGCTCTGATCCTGCTTTACACAATCTTTTTTATCAAAACAGATATATTTTAAAAATTCAAAAATAAGATTCCCGAAAAACTACCAGAAAGATCGCAAAAGAATAATTGAGCTGGAAGACTGACAGCATTACCAGGTAAGACCAATAAAACAGGGATTCTTACACAAAGTCCTCCATTATGGCAATTTGTATCACATCAGGAATTAACCTTTTTATTTTCCTTTTTATTTTATATTTAAAAGCTCTTATCCCTTATTTCAGGCATGTATACCTATTTCCGTTGTAACCGTCGATATATCCTTTTTGGTATCCTCTGTTATAACTGTCTTTATACTTTTTTGTCCATCTATTATCGCTGGAAGGAGAGGGAATTTTCGAGAGGATTTCTCTACTACCATAATTATCGCAGTCTATTTGGCCCTGTTTTCTGCCATCCCCATAACCTTTATTATAACCATCATTATATCCATCTTTGTTCCTGTTATCAGCAGCTGCACTTGCTGCTGCAACCGTTACTGACAATACAAAACAAACTATCAGTAAAACGGCAAAAGTCCTTTTTATCCTATCAAATTTTTTGCTTATCATAGATTAACTCTCCGTACTTATATTCTAAACTCGCTAGCCTGAACTCGATCCTTATTACTAACTTTAGATATTCGTGATTAACTTCTACTTGACCTCCGGCTTTTGAAAGAATTACTCGATTGTTTTACGGTATTCTTGAACCTGTAATTTATATATTAGCCAGATTAAATATAAATATACTTATATAAAGCCAGCATGAAATTGCTAAATTGAGAAAATAATCATTTCTAAAGCTTTAATATATTATCTAGACATTTATAACTGATCTTTTAAAATAGAAAGATAGAAAAAATCCTTTTTCATGATTTCTGGTAAAATACTGGCTTTTAATAGCTTATACCGGTTAAATGCGACATCCAGTTCAAAAAAACACTAGAAAAGTAAGTGTTCTTCTGAGTGTCTCACATAAAAATCAAAGGAAAAATTAAAGAAAAAACAAAGTAAAAATCATGTAAAGACATCTTGCAATTCTTCCAACTTGAAGTTCAAGCATCCGGTCTTTCCAGTTTTTCCAGTATATCCGCATGTTCTTTGTGCTGCGTTTGAGCTTTCTCCTTAACTTGCTTTTCGGATGACGGAAGCCTGAAAGCCTCAATGCTCCAGTTTGCCCTCTTTGCTCCTGCCTGATACACACTCTCAAGAAAATCCAGGATCGCTTTTTCCGGCGAATCTGCTGCGTTTCGGACATCTTCATACATTAAAAGTGCAAGGCCTGCCTGATGGCTCCAGAAAGCTTCTTTCGGGCTTAGCGGCTCATTCATGAAGCCTGCAGGCTGCGGGTGCATGTACGCATAAAAAGCCGGCTCCCTTATTTGCTGGTCTCCAGTCCAGAACCCGAAGCTGATCATTTCATGTGAAGAAGCCTCAAGTTCTACCTGTTTTGCTCCTTCCGTTACAGGTACAGGTCGGCCTGAAAACAGAGTAAGGGCCAGATCGGCGTGGTGCCAGAAAAAGTGCACAGGCGAACTTTTTCCTATAAACCAGCCTCTGAATACCTGAAAAATGGAGGAGACCTGCACAAGGATTCTCCAGAACCGGTTCACATATTCTCCATCATAGGCCATATGCTGATAATCGGACGGAAAAGGCTCGGTACTCACCCCAGGCATATCATATGGAACCGGCCTAATGCCCACAATAATCCCGAGTTCACCCAAACTTGAAAACACTTTGTCATAAAAAACAGCAACCGAAAGCCCTTTTAAAGGCACGGTTTTCAAGTCACCTTCGCTGGTCTCAATCCTTAAAACATGTTCCTTGTCCCGGAAATTAAACTCCATCTCAAAAGTCATATCTTCGTAAGGAATCGGTCCAGTCGTGAGCCCACGCACGGAAACATAAAACGAAACATGCCACCAGTGGTTCATTTTCGGAAACAGCGCAAGCCTGATCTTTCCCACGATTTGCAGGAACAGGTGCAACGTATTCTTCGTATCTTCCCATTCTTCAAGTGGCAAAGGCGGAAATTGAATATCCCGCGTAAAGCTAGTATTTACCATAATTACCCCCTCTGAAAAACTTCTGGATTACTAAATCAATGACAGTGTTAGTAGCAGCATTAGTAACAGTGTTAATAACAGTATCAGTAGCATTATCACTGACAGTATCAGTGACAGTAAAGTTTGGCGATAATCCGGTTAAATTTATAAAACCATGATTATGAGTTGTAGATTCCGTTAATTTATAAGTTTAAAACCTTTCCTGCCTGAGTGAAAAAAATTAAAATATTGACTCTGGAGCTCTGGAGCAGGATTTTTGAGTTTGTAGCTTATTTTTT
>DAQQ01000218.1:0-15568 GCA_002508465.1 Methanosarcina sp. UBA7
GATGCACTGGCATTTTTCCTTTATTTCCTCAAAATCCAGATTATTCAGGTTCTTGGCATTTTCATGCATAAGCGGTGAGTATCTCTCAATTAGAGAGCTGCTTTTTTCTATCAGAGTTTTAAGTTCTTTTCGGTCTGCAGAAGCATTAATACTCCATATCAGAGCCAAAAATTCCTCTGTACTTTCTGTGGTAATATCTCTCTTTTTGATAAGGCATATTTCTTTTTCTTCAAAGATGTGTATAAATGATGTTTTTATTGGCTCATGTCCGGGTTGCACGTCTCTTGAAGCGGAAAATTGAGTATTTATGGTAGCCAGCAGAATAAACTGCTCCTTCTGGCCTTTAAAATGGGAAATTATTCCCTCATCCTGCATTTTATATGAGTCTTTGTCGAGAGTTAGTAAGATGCCGGATGATCCACCCTCAATTTCTTCTTTCTCCGGTTCAAACTGGCCATTTTTGATTTTTCCTATCCTGAAAATGCCATTAGCCATTATACATGCCTTATTTCCGGCACAAAGAGGGCTATTCAGATCATTCTTTGCAACGCCATAAAATCTTGAAGGATTAGGATTCGTCTGTGGTACAAGAATTACATCACAGGCAGAAATCAAGCGGTGTCTCAGTTCATCATTGAGGTATTCAAAGCAGACAAGAACTCCAAGGTTAAGATTATCCCTCAACTTGAAAATATGATTCATTTTCCCCTGTTTCATGCCTTTATGGAAAAACAGGTCGCGTTCTTCCTTTGCTCCAAACATCTTTTCGTTGTGTATGATTTTTGAATTCGGAATTACAACAGGACAGATATTCTTTCGGAAATCTTCTTCTCCAAAGTCAGAAGCAAACAACGTCTTGTATTTTTCAAAATTTTCTTCTGTAACGTAGTGTGTACCTGCGAAAATAATTGTTCTGGTTTCGTTTGCATATTCCTGTATATCTTCTAGATAGTCAAACGGTATTGAAAACTCAGGAAATACAATAATATCAACTTCTCCTTTCACAGCCTCAAGTATTGCCATTACCTTTCTTTTATAGGCCTCACTTTCCAGAACTTTTACTGCGTAGTCTTCACCATAAACATCATATCTTAACTGTACGGCTGCAACTTTTAAATCCCCAGCTGTACAGACACCGTTGCAGCAATCATGCAAAAAGATTCGAGCTTTTTTATTTTTGCTTATCGTTTCTGAGTAGTCAATATCTCTTATTACTGGTTTCTGGGTTGGAGTTTCAAAGATAATTCTATCTTCACCACTGGGAATATACCTTCTTTCCAGAAAATCAATTTCAATTTCATTGTCTTTGATTTCTTCCTTGCTCAGTACATGGTCGAAAAGAACTGTATTTCCGGTTTTTACGGTCAATTTGCCTTTTATTTTTTCGGCATCAAATGTGATTCTAAGCTTCCAGTTATTATAAAAAAGGTTAGGGCTAAAAGGCTCCTCAATATAGTCTTTAAGCTTCTTTTGAACATGCCCGAATAAATTCTCAAGTGCTTTATACTCAATAGCTCTTATTTTTCCGTCAAACTCTTCCAGATGCTTTTTGCGACTTTTTAGATCCTTTTCATCGAATATTTTTGCAATTTCTTCAAATGCGACTCTTATGCCTGGATCAATATTTTCGGGAAGGATTTCTATTACTTGATTAATCATTTCTTTTGCTTTCGAGCCATTTTCCTCTTCAAAAAGCTCTACATTTTCCAGAATTTTAAGCAAACCAATATAAATACAGTAGCAAACATTTGCCTTTTTATAAGTCTCTTTAGCGTCCTTGAATTGATTTGTAGCCTGCTTGATCAGCTCCAGATCCGGTTGCTCAGACCCAAGAGCTTCGTTGACCAGTTTTCTTCCTTCAAGATAACAAACAGTAGAAGAGGCAATTTTTGTAATTTCTTCGTCATCCTCAATATCCCCCAGCTTTTCAATTGCCTTAATCGCCTTTTCGTATCCTTCTGCCCTTTTTGTAGAATCTTTTTCCTCTCTAATATCTTTTATAACATAGTCTACATAAGCACTGAGACCTGCTTCCATGACCAATTTCTTTTCATGCTTCAGCCCATATTTGCTAAAAAATTCCTGATTCTTTTTGCAAAGTTGATACGCTTTTTCCAGATACTTTATCTGGCGATGAGAATTCGTTTCTTTTTTTGCTTGTTCTGTATTTAACTCAATAAGTTTCATTATCGAATGGGACTTTCTACCTATTGTCAGGTATTGCATCGGTTCTGTAAAAATTCCAAGCGTCTTTTCGTACCTTTGTTTTGCCTCTTCAATGCGCCCCATATTTTTAAGCAANNTTCCTAAATTGTTGAGTGTCATTGCTACATCTGATTGGTACGCTACGTTTTCGGGGTCTGTTTCGAGGAATTTCTGAGAGATTAGAAGATGTAACTCGTAGCAATTTTTTGCTTGAAGAAAACGTCCCATATTATAGAAAAGATTTCCAAGATTGACAATGGCATCAAGGTTCATCTGAAAAATTGACTGATAAAGTTCGTTATCAGGGTCTGTTGGAAGAAGCTCTTCAGCAGCTTTTATGGCAATAGAATGGATATTTAGAGCTTCTTCATATGCCCCTACTGCCTGCATTAGTGTCCTTTTAATGTCTGAATATAGAGAAAAATATCATTCGCTTTTGCTTGGTTTGCGGCTTCTTCGGCTTTTTCAAGTGCTATTAAGGCTTCCTCATTTTGATCTTTTTGAATTCGCTCGTAAGCTTCATTAAAGGAGCTTATTGCTAAATCTCTCAGACTCTCGGACATGATAAAAGAATAAATTCAGGATGGCTTAAACATTTTGTTTTTTTACGATGAAGTTGTAACAAAGAGTGTGAGAATAAGGGATTATTTGCTTTCCTTTTCTTTCTTCATATCCATGGAAAAGCCGCGCCATAGGCGCGTGGACAAATTCGACATTTTACGGCTGACTGCGGTTGTAGTGGGTTAGATTTCAAATTTTTGATTTTTCCACTTGAAACGGAGCTCTATTAGTTTTTCGCACTCAAGGTCTTTTTGTTCAG
Source organism: Methanosarcina sp. UBA7 (assembly GCA_002508465.1). Lineage (GTDB taxonomy): Archaea > Halobacteriota > Methanosarcinia > Methanosarcinales > Methanosarcinaceae > Methanosarcina. Next base: position 3,026 of record DAQQ01000218.1, read on the forward strand.
AAGTCAGGAACCTCACTTAACTCACATTTCCAAAAAGTTTGATTTTTACTGATTTCTTAAGAAAGTCCTTGGAAAAAGGTAAATAATGTGAACAGATAAATAAAATAAAAACAAGATTGAGATTCGGGGGAAGGGTAGAATCGAGATTTCAGAGCTTAGAAAAAAAGAGAAAATATACCTCCTGCTTGTGAGTATCTTTCTCGCAGCTATCCTCTTTTATACTTTTTATATCGGCCAGCTTCTCTGGGGAATAGTTATTGATGTTCTCATTCTGAGACTTTATTTCCTCATGAAAAGGGAGAAGAGTTACTTCAGAGAATGTTACCTGGATGAAAAAGAAGCAGGAACTCCGCTAGATCCCCAAATAAAAAAGAAAGTCCGGCTTGCAAATATTCTTATTACTCTCTTCGTGCTTGGACTGGTTGTTTACTCGTACTTTACTTTCCAGTTCCTCTCAGGGGTTGTTGCAGGCCTGCTAATTTTGTTTTATGTGCATATGTTGCTGTTTTCGAAGGATAACCTTTAAAAATTAAAATGCCTGACTGTTTTGAGATAAAACTCTTAAAACTTTTCCGAATTTTCTTGCTTTTCCTGCTTTTCCTGCTTTTCCTATTCTTCCAGGGTTTCAGAATTTTTCTATTCTTCTGGAATTTTCATTTTTCCTGTTCTGCCTGGGTTTTCATTTTTTCTGTTCTTCCGGAATTTCTTGCTTTTCCAGGTTTTCCCGATTCTCCGGTTTTTCCAGGCTTTCAGGATTTTCCTGCTCTTCCAAGTTTTCCAGTTTTTCAAGCCTTTCACGGGTTAAAGCAATGGCATCTTTAATAGCTGCATTTTCGGACTGCTGGGCAAAGATTTTTTCCTGCATGGCAAGAGCTTTTTCAAGGTTCTGTTTTGCAGTATCGCTTTTTTCCGGGCCCTGGTATATCTGGCAGTTTCCAAGATGGCTGAGCGCAACTGCGAGTTCGGCCTGATAGCCAGGGTTTTCGGGCTTTTCTTCAAGAAGCTTTTCGTAGAGCTCAATTGCCTGGTTGAGGATTTCGCATGCTTCTTCAAAAGAACCCATATCCGTAAGGAGAGCTGCATAATTGTTCAGGTTCTCGCCGGCAGCAGACCGGAAAACTGCATTTTCAGGCTCTTTTGCCAGGAGATTTACATAGGTCTCACGGGCACGGATATAATATTCGGCAGCTTGCGGCTTTTCACCTTTATTTTTTAGAAGGTTTCCGGTATTGCTCAGGGTTGTACCCATGTAGTGACGGTAATTAGTATTTTCAGGATCGTTTTTAAGGAGTTCTGAACCTGCATCAATCGCCTTTTCGTAGGTTTCGAGGGCTTCGTTATATTTTGACTCACTATAATATATGCCTCCACGCATAAAAAGAATATAATATACTGCGTCAGTGGCTTTTGCTTTCCTTGCCGAGTCTTCGGCTTTATCTAGAGTTTCAAGGGCCTTATCAAGATTACCTTTTCGGATCTGGGCTACAGCACTGTGAATTTGCTTCAGAAGGAGAATATTTCTTACCTTGCTTCTGGACATAAAAGAAAAATGCCTCTTGTTTTTTTAAATAGCTGTCGATGTCGGTTTATGGGCAGCTGGCAAGATATGGCTTAAAGTTAGATCCCTGAGTATCTTTAAGTTAGCTCTGAACTAAATTTAACTGATCAGAACTGGTCAAAACTGGTCAAAACTGGTCAAAACTGGTAATAAATGGTAATAAATGGTAATAAATGCTCATAAATGGACATAACTGGTTTTAATCGGTTTTAATCGGGTTAATCCAGCCTAAACTATATTAAAATGGTTTCTATTTGTGTAAACTGGCATAATATAATTTAAAATAGCTTAAACTAGCCTAAACCGATCTAATATGACATAAAACGGTCTAACTTGAATAAAACAGCCTAAACTTGCCTAAAGCAATATAATCTTGTCTAAAACAGTTTAAATGGCTTAAAGTATTATAAAATAGCTTAAATCAACATAATATGTCTTTGAATGATGTAATCTGGCTTGTAAATATCTGATTAATCTCAGGTTGTCAGTGTTGACCTTGAAATGATATGAACTAACTGGAACTGACTTGAAATTACTTGAACTAACTCTGAATTAACTTTTAAGCATTTTTGGTTTTAATTATCTCTTAAATAGCTATGGTCTAAACTAGTGCATAATGCTCAATGTATATATAGGGGAGGTGGCATAAAAGAGTTAAAATTATCTAAACGATTTGAAATATTGATTTTCTACTGTATTTTAGGGCCAAACATGCAAATTTAGTAAAATCATGTAACAACAAAAAGTTACTATAGAGTATAGATAACAAAATATTTCTATAAATTATATATACGGACAGGTTAATTATATATACAGTAAGTTAATATAATTAACAGAAGTATGGATGGGGTCACAGTAACTTGAGGAACTCGTTATTGTGGCATCCTCTTTTTGCCAATCATTTTATCACTAAAAATATTATTTTTTCGATAACGTCAAGTATATATATTGATCAGTAACGTCTATTGAATAACGTTCAAATATGTGAGCTAACCATGGTGTATAATAAAAATCAGAACATAGACGAGTCTTCAGAAAATACGGACGAGCCCGCTCAAAATATCGGCGAGCCCGACCAGAATGTAGACACGTCTACGGCCGATCAGAAGAAGGAAGAGTCCGGTGGGGGTATGACCGGGCCTGAACCCGATCAAGTTAAGGCCGAGTCTGAGTCAGATCAGGATAATTATGAAGATGTTGACATCGGCTTTTCTTTTGAAAACACTTCTAATATAGATGTACCCAAACTTCTTATCGACCAGGTACTGGGTCAGGAACATGCCGTAGAGGTCGTAAAAAAAGCGGCTGGTCAGAGACGGCATATCATGATGATAGGAACCCCAGGAACAGGGAAATCCTTGCTTGCAAAAGCAATGGCAGAACTTCTTCCAAAAGAAGAGCTAAAGGATATCCTTGTATATCCTAACATGGAAGACCTTAACAATCCTAAAATAAGAGAAGTTCCCGCCGGAAAGGGCAGAGAAATCGTCATGGCTCACAAGATGGAAGCCAGAAAGAAAGCCCAGGCCCGAAACATGCTCATGATGCTTTTTGTTGTGGGCATTATCGTCTACTCTTATTTTGTTACTCAATTACTCTGGGGCATTATTGCAGGCATTATGATTCTCATGCTAACCCGCCAGTTCTTGCCTAAAGAAGAAATGATGATCCCGAAACTGGCGGTTTCAAATTATGACAAAGAGCACGCACCTTATATCGATGCAACCGGAGCTCACGCAGGAGCTCTGCTTGGAGATGTAAGGCACGACCCATTCCAGTCCGGCGGGCTTGAAACTCCTGCTCACGACAGAGTAGAGGCCGGAGATATCCACAAGGCCCACAAAGGTGTGCTTTTTATTGACGAAATCAACACTCTCAGGCTGGAATCCCAGCAGAGTCTCCTGACTGCACTTCAGGAAAAGGAATACCCAATTACCGGGCAGTCCGAAAGAAGTTCAGGCGCTCTTGTCAAGACCGAGCCCGTACCCTGTGACTTTATTATGGTATCTGCAGGAAACCTTGATGCTGTACAAAAAATGCATCCTGCGCTCAGGTCAAGAATAAAAGGTTACGGTTACGAAGTCTACATGCAGGATTCCATGGAAGACACTCCTGAAAACCGGAAGAAAATGGTTCGTTTCGTTGCTCAGGAAGTCGTTAGGGATGGACATATTCCTCACTTCAATGAAGGTGCAGTGGAAGAAGTAATTAGGGAAGCCAGAAGACGGGCAGGTAGGAAAGGGCACCTTACCCTGAAGCTCCGTGATCTTGGTGGACTTGTACGCGTAGCAGGAGACGTTGCCCATTCTGAAGGCGCTCCGTTAACAACTGCAGAGCACGTACTTGCAGCAAAAAGAATTGCAAGATCAATTGAGCAGCAGCTTGCAGATAGCTATCTGGAACACCGCAAAGAATACGAATCTTTCCTCAGAAAAGGTTCTGCGGTGGGCAGGGTTAACGGGCTTGCAGTCATGGGTGGAGATTCCGGAATTGTGCTTCCCATCGTGTCCGAAGTCACACCTGCAATTTCTGGAGCCGAAGGACGAATTATTGCAACAGGAAAACTCAAGACTATTGCAAAGGAAGCGGTGCAAAACGTCTCTGCTGTAATTAAAAACATGACCGGTACGGATATATCCAGACACGACGTCCATATCCAGTTTGTAGGAACTTACGAAGGTGTGGAAGGAGACAGTGCATCGGTTTCCATTGCAACAGCTGTTATATCGGCCATCGAAAAGATTCCAGTCGACCAGACTGTAGCTATGACAGGTTCCCTTTCAGTCAGGGGAGATGTCCTGCCTGTAGGCGGAGTTACATATAAGATTGAAGCTGCAGCTCAGGCCGGCATGAAGAAAGTCATTATCCCGAAATCAAACGAGGCAGATGTCCTTATCGAAAAGGCGTATAAGGAAAAAATCCAGATCATCCCTGTCTCCTCTATTGCGGAGGTAATGGAACACAGCCTTGTAGGTCCGAGAAAGAACTCAATTATCGAAAAACTTCGAAACATTACAAAGCTCAGCTTCGATATTCCTGAGGTTTCACCCGCTTCCGTACAGGCTAAGAATCTTTTTGGATGCAGGAACTGATGACCATTATGCAGGATATTAAATTTTATGACTGCAGGGTAATTGAGGGCAGTTCCACCTCAATTATTCTGGATAACGGAAAGATCGAAGAAATATCCAGAAACTTTACACGGGGGGCCGGAGTAAGGGCTCTCTGTGGAGGTTCCTGGGGTTATACATCTGTGGAAGGGGAAATTGACCTCAAACAGGGTGTTGAGGCGGCCTCAAAACTTGCTTTTTCTATGAATGCCAGTACCCCTAAGGAAGATGTGGAACTTGCAGCCGTGAATCCTCCGGAAGTAAAGAATCTCCCTGAGGTCAGAATCGACCCTAGGGATGTTTCTATTGAGGAAAAAGTTGATCTTTTAAAAAACATAGAAACCAATGCGAAAGTAAAGGGCATTAACAGTACCAAAGTTATGTACCTGGAATCTGAGTTTAAAGTCGAATACAGGAGTTCCGATGGTATTGAATGTGCTTATGAGCTTATGAATGTCGGTTTTGCGGTTTCGGCAGTTGCTTCGGAAAACGGAGTATATCAGGCAGGCAGAGAAAGTCGGTTTGGGTACGGATATGAGCTTTTCAAGAAAGAAAAAGTGCTGGAACTCGCAAGAAAGGCAGGAAATTCTGCAATAGAGCTTCTCAAAGCGAAAACTCCTAAAGGCGGAGAAATGCCTTTAATTCTTGACCAGGAACTGGCTGGTGTCTTTGCGCATGAAGCCGTTGGACACGCATCTGAAGCCGATCTTGTCCTTGAAGGAGACTCCATCCTTGAAAACCGGATCGGGGAACAGATTGCCTCTCCTCTCATTACAATCATCGATGACCCTACCATACACGAGTTCGGATACTATCCTTTTGATGCCGAAGGGGCAAAATCAAAAAGAACAGAAATAATCAAGAACGGGGTTTTTAATTCCTATCTCCATTCCCGGGAAACCGCAGCGAAACTTGGGGGAACTCCAGGAAACTGCAGAGCTCAGGGCTACTCAATGCCCGTTGTAAGGATGAGCAACACCTTCATAGATAACGGGGATGCCAGATTTGAAGAAATGCTTGAAGAGGTAAAAGATGGGATGTACCTCATAGGCTCAAGAGGAGGCCAGGTGAATACCGGAGAAGGAATTTTCCAGTTCAATGCCGAAAAAGGATACCTGATAAAGAACGGAGAACTAACCGAACTTGTACGGGACGTTTCCCTCTCAGGCAAAACTCTTGAGATTCTCAACCATGTGGCCCTTGTGGGCAACGACCTTAAAATGACTGCAGGCAGATGCGGAAAAGCCGGACAGCTTGTACCCGTATCAGATGGTTCTCCTCACCTGTCTATCTCAAAAGCTCTTGTGGGAGGTGCCTGAAGATGTACGAGCTTGCAAGAAAAGCCCTGAGGCTTGCAGAGAAGGCAGGAGCTGAAGAAGCTGAAATCTATTATGCTGCAAACCACTCAACAAGTGTGAATTTTAGAAAAGATGCACTTGAGAATGCTAAAGACCGTTTCTCGGAAGGTATAGGAATCAGGGCTATAGTAAACGGAGCCGTGGGCTTTGCCAGTACGAATTCGGCAGCACAAATAGATGATGCTGTTGAGGTTGCGGTTTCCGAAGCCAGGATAAGGGAAAGTGACCCTGATTGGGTTGGTCTTCCTTCAAACGAAAAATATCCCACGGTCTCGGGCATCTTCGATAAAAAAGTCGAGACTCTGGAACTTGAAGCCTGTATTGAGCATGCCCTGGCACTTATTGAAGGCACAAAAGAAGTCCCAGGCACACTTCCAACATCAGGAGGCTTTACTCGGGCAAAGAGCAAGCAACTTATCCTGAACACAAATGGCATAGAAATAGAAGAGGAATCAACAGCAATTTCCGGTTTTGTTGATGTCATTACTGTAAACGGGCAGACTTCAACAGCTTATGACTTTGGAATTTCTCGTTCTCTGGATATTGATTTCTTCGCCCTTGGAAAGAATGCAGCCGAGCTTGCACTGAAATCCAGTGGCGGAATAAAGATCGAACCGCAAAAAACTGATGTGATTTTCCATCCGTTTGCCTTTTCAGACATTATTGAGGAAGCGCTTGCTCCTTCGTTTGATGCGGACAATGTCCAGAAGGGAAGGTCAGGCCTGATAGACAAACTAGGAGAAGAACTTGCAGTTCCGGAACTCAGCATCTATGATGACGGGCTCATTGAGGCAGGAATCGAGACATCTACTTCGGATGATGAGGGAGTTCCTTCTCAGCGTACTACCTTGATTGGAAAAGGCGTGCTTGAAACTTACCTCTATGACAGTTATACCGCAGGAAAATCAGGCGTCAAGAGTACCGGAAACAGCTCAAGGTCTTCTTATACAAGTCCTCCTGCAGTAGGGCTCAGGAACGTTATAGTTGATTCTCCTCAGACGGATGTTATTGCTGATACTCAGTCCGGGATCTTCGTAAACACGATAATCGGTGCTCACACGGCAAACTCGATTTCTGGAGACTTCTCAGTAGAAGCCAGAAATGCCTTCACAATTAAAGACGGAGCACTTGATAAGCCTATAAAATCCCTCATGATTTCAGGCAATGCTTTCGAGATCTTAAAACAGATCACAGGTGCAGGCTTTGATGTCAGGAAAGTCGGAGGAATAATTACGCCTTCTATCCGGATTTCGGATATGAGTGTTATAGGTTAAGGCTCGTAAAGAGCCTTCTTTTTTAATCAGTAATATTTACTGGTTAATAATTTTAATATTATCTTATTCTAATAAATATTTTGTATTCCTTATTTCAGATCTTCAGTGTTCCTCATTTCTAGATATTTTGTATTCCTTATTTCAGATCTTCAGTATTCCTTATTTCTAGATATTTGATACTTTCTTGTTACAATAGATAATAATTTTTAAGGTTTAATATTTCTGTTTTTAGAAACAGAATTTGCTTTAAAATACTGGTTCTTCATTTGCTGCCTCACCCTTTACGACCATCACCGGTGTTTTTGAATGCCTTACTATCTTTTCAGCTATGCTCCCCAATAGGAACCTATCAAGCCCGGTTCTTCCAAGTGTGCCCACAACTATAAGGTCTATACCTTCCTGTTCTGCAAATTCCATAATTCTCTCCGCAGGGTGACCCTCAAGAATCACAGACTCTACTTCAATACCTGAGGCTTTTCCCGCCTCTTCAACAAAAGTAACGGCTCTTTTCGCTTCAGCCTCGAGAATTTCTCTTAGCGACTTCTCCCACCCGAAATTTCTTGGAGTATCGCCCGTTGAGGCGATTACGTACACAGCGTAGAGTCTTGCTCCAGTAAGCCTAGCAAGCTCAACTGCTGACTTAACTGCCTTTTCTACCTGTTTCGAACCATCGGTTGCAATCATTATCTTGTCGTAACTTTTGCCTTCCAAAATTAAGTCCCCCAATTTTAACACTATGAATTGTTACATTACAGTTTTTACATTACAGTTTTTACATTACAGTTTTTACATTACAGTTTTTACATTACAGTTTTTACATCACTGTTTTTACATCATAGTCTTCACATTACAGTTTTTAAATAATATAGTATAATCTTTATTTGGGAGCTTTATTTTATATCCTTAGATCTTTATTCTTTACAGGCATTTCTATATTTGTTTATGCTTGTCAGGAAATAAATTTTCCACTACTGATATATATATATATAATCATTATATAAATTACTTTTTCGCTAAGTTTTAGTTATTTAAACATTATTGATTACCGATATAAGATTACCTCGACCCTTAAATAAAACAGATAGAATAACGTTGTTTTAATACCGTTTTTAGTATTATTTTATTGTTTTACTTCAATTTATTATCTGTATACGGACAAAAAGTCTTTAAAATTGAATAAATTCACGGTAATTGTGGCACAAAAAGGTACTCTTTTTTTGCGCACCAGAACACTTATATATTGCTTAATCCACAGAGGGGATTGGTGAACGGGTAAGCTCAAATCAAATATTATTGACAATAATTATATCCAACATATTTTAACCTCCTCCAAAAAACCCCGTTCACGAACATATTTTTTATATCTTTCTTAAGTTTATACAAGTAATTTTTAGTTACTCTTTTTTAATCCCTTTGCTGCCATGACATCCGTTTCAATTTTTTGAGTGCTTGTTTTTAGATAAATTCCCTCCAGACGATTCATTCACTAAATATACTCTATAATATGCATGTGTCGTGTTCATTATCGCACAGAGTAAGACCTCTCTATTCTCCAGGCAATTTTCCTTTTTGCCTGGAAAAGCATCTGTTTGTAGCTACTAGAGACCCTATTGACACCAGGTAGGTTAAAGCACAGGTATCGGGCAAATTTGTATTTTAACTGCTCTTTTTTATCTACCCTTTTAAGCAGTTTCTCCCCTTACAACAAGTACCGGTTTTTTTGAATGTCTTGCCACGTTCTCGGCCACACTCCCGAGTAAGAACCTCTGAATTCCAGTCCTTCCAAGTGTACCCATAACAATAAGGTCAATATCGCTTCTTTCTGCAAAGTCGACAAGCTCGTTTGCAGGAGTGCCTTGCAGGATTACGGGTTCAACCTCAACATCTGCAACTTTTCCTAAGTTTTCGACATAATCTGTAGCCTCTTTGCCTTCAGCCCTGAAGTATTCGAGAATGGCTCTTTCCCATCCAACATTCTTTGGATAAATTATCGAAAACCCTTCAGAAGCAATCACGTAGACAGCATATAGTTTTGCACCACTTATTTTTGCGATTTCAACTGCTGTTTCGACTGCTCTTCGGACAGATTCCGAACCATCGGTTGCAACCATTATCTTCCTGTAAAAACTGTTATTCATATCTGACTCCCCATTTTCTTCTGAAATTATATTTGCTGATATGGAAATAATCCTTTATAAAGTATCATTCAAGAAGGAAGCGATGGCGCAGATGGACCTGTTGCTTGAAACTAAATGCGCCATCACGATTCTGTTCTATCCTGTAAGTTTCGCAGTAACTTACGTACGTTTTTCTTTTAAACCTCGTTTGCCTCTGTAAAAATAAGGGCATGAGTAGGGCAGGCTTCGACGCAGGCAGGAATATCCCTATCCTCGCAGAGGTCGCATTTTATTCCTGCTTCGGCTTGCCTGTTGATTACTCCGTGATTGTAATTCATGGAACTGCTCCAGCAGCCCATAACAAGAATCAATTGATATAGAGTACTGAAACGGGAACATACCTTAGAACAGTTCCAGCAGTCTACACAACGGTTCTGGTCATAGCTGACAATACTGGCGTTTTCGTCCTGATGGAGAGCTTTTGTAGGACAAACCGAAACACAGGGTGCATCCTTACAGTGGCGACAGGTGATGGGAAGAGAAACTCCAAGGTCAGGGACATACTCCAGGCAGATGCGTTTTTTCGGAGCTGGTTTTTCTCCTACAGCCGAAAAGAGGTTCTTGCTCTCGGAATGTGCAACGGCACATGCGATCTCACAGGAGCGACAGCCCAGGCAGCGTTCGGGCCGAATCATTACGTCTTTCATATAAATCATCTCTGAGAATCCAAACCGAGCGCCTTTCTTTTTGCATCTATGTGCTCAAGCATCAGTTCTGCGGCTTTAAGGGGGTCAGGCTCAACCGCAAAGCTTGCTCCGACCACGCTGTTCAAGCCTCCTGTCAGAAGGGACGTAACAGCCTGACTTCCGAGAACAGCCGGAATGGTCCCGAGCACAGTAAATACGCCGGATGAAACCACATAAGCCCCGATACTAACTGCCTTTTCGCTCATCCATTCGGGAGCTGCTCCTGCTGCTGGAAGATCACTTATGTCCACACCCAGGTGGTTTGCAAGCGCGGATGAAAGCACAAGGATACGGCTGATATCAACACAGGAACCCATGTGCAGGACCGGTGGTATGCCCAGAGCTCTACAGACGGCTTTTAGCCCATCGCCTGCAAGTTCGGAGGCTTCCGGCAAAAGCAGTCCCGCTTCGGCACATGCAATGGCATTACAGCCGGTTGTGACCACAAGCACATTGTTTTTGATCAATTCTTTAACGAGGTTGACATGGCCATAGTTGTGCGTAACTTTAACGTTATTGCAGCCGACAACAGCCCCTATTCCCCAAACAGCTCCACCTTTTATCGCCTCAATAAGAGGATCAGGGCTTCCTCCAAGGGCACTGAGAATAGCTTCGGCACTGAAGCCGACCATACACTCCTGTTTTTCTTCAGGTATGGTAACTTTTTCAGGAATTCTGTTAGGGAAGTTTTCGACGGCGGTTCTTACGATTTCTTTTGCAGTTTCATAAGCCCTGTCCTCATGGAATTCCATCCTTATGGTATTGGGAAAATCAGCCTTTGGGGATGTGGATATAAACTTCGTGTGGTAGCAGCCTGTAAGCTCCCCAAGAGAAGGCATGACACACTGGACATCCACAACCATAGCTTCTACGGCACCTGTAATTACTGCCAGCTCCTGCTGAAGGAAGGTTCCGGCTATGGGAGTCCCGTGCCGCATCAGGGCCTCATTTCCAGTGCAGCATATCCCTACAACATTAATGCCTGCTGCATCCTTTTCCTCTGCAAGTTTAAGGAGTTCAGGGTCTTCTGCAGCCTCTACAATCATTTCTGAGAGAATAGGCTCGTGCCCATGGACAATTACATTTACTTTATGTTTAGACAGCACTCCCAGATTAACAGTACTTCTTCTAGGTTGCGGGATTCCAAAGAGTATGTCCTGGACATCGGTAGCTATCATCGAGCCTCCCCAACCATCGGAAAGACCTGTGCGCAGGCCTTGCAGAAGGATATGAACAGCATCATTGTCCACACCTATATGAGTCCTATGCATGCATTCCACGATTTCCCGGTCAATTCCCCTGGGCTCTATTCCAAGCTCGGCCCAGAGTTTGAGCCTTGATTCAGGCACTCTTCTAGTACATAGGAGATGTCCATCCTGTTTTCCAAATTCCTGGAGGAGTGTATCCGCGAGTATGGATGCAACTTCTTTCGGGCTTTTACCCTCAGAGGAGATCCCATATTCCGAGGCAAGAGATAATAGTTTTGCTTCATCTTTTATTCTGTAACTTCCAGCCTCTCCTTCACTCATTTTCTTAAAGGTCAGCACAGCATCTCTTGCATGGTCGGAATGAGCTGCTGCACCTGCGGCAATTGTTCTCAGAAGATTCCTTGCAACTATAATATCCGCGGTAGCACCGCAAATTCCCTTTTGAGCTCCTTCTCCGAAAGGATCTATCCTGCAAGGACCCATATTGCAATTCCGACAGCAAACTCCTAACTGACCGAAACTGCATTGAGGTAGTTGTTTCTCATATCTATCCCAGGCAGTTTCAATGCCTTCTTCTTCGGCCTTTTTGAGTATTTTCTGGCTTGCAAGGTCAATGCTTTTCTTATATATTTCCAGTTTCATCTCATATCCCACAATTTTTTAATTCCTTCCAGAACTATCCAAAATCCTGGTCCAAACTCTATTATTTGAAGAATTGATCGTGAAATCCGTGATTCTGAGAAAATTTTATCTGGCTGGTTTTTAGTTCTTGATTTCCAGCCTTATCTAATCTTAAAACTGGAAAATCTCGATAAATTCTTCAAAATTATCAAATTTTATTATTTTATAAACTTTTTTAAAAAAAACGCGGTTGAGTTCAGATCTTTCATACCAAAATTCAAAATTGAGTTCTTTGATCTAGAATTTCGAATTATGAATCAAATTTTAGGATAAGTTTAAACATTCTTTTAATTCCTTGGAAATTTTTGAATCTAATTGATATGTCTGTAAACTACTTAGAGGCTAGTTCGCTCTTTAATTGATATATCTGTAAACTACTTAGAGGCTAGTTCACTCTTTAATTGATATGTCTGTAAACTACTTAGAGGCTAGTTCACTCTTTAATTGATATATCTGTATATTACTTAGAGGCTAGTGTCGAGTCAAACACA
>DAQQ01000257.1:0-6125 GCA_002508465.1 Methanosarcina sp. UBA7
CAGAGACCAAGCTTGTCTGGCTTCACGGCTCTGAATGCACTGGCTGCTCCGAATCGGTCTTAAATGCAGGCAATCCTGACCTTGTACAGGCACTACAAAAGCTCAATGTCAATCTCGCTTTCCATGAGACTCTTTGTGCACAGCAGGGAATCTGGAACGATGGTAAGCTTGTAAACACCTCCGAGCTGAACTCTGAGATTCTCCTTGAAGACCTTTACAAAGAAGGTAAATATTTCCTGGTTGTTGAGGGCTCAATTCCAAACGGTCCGGATGGTTCCGGACGCTACCTGGTTATTGGAAATAAGACTTTCAAGGAAACCCTTGGAGAGGCTGCAAAGAATGCAATTGCTGTCATTGCAGTCGGAGCCTGTGCCTGCTGGGGAGGAATCACTTCTGCAGATAGCGAGATTGCCAAGGATACTGACTACAGAGGAGTAGCTTTCGCAAAAGCAGATTCCAAGGGAGGCATGCTTAAGGAACTCGGCATCGATAAGCCTGTAATTAACATTCCTGGTTGCCCTGCTCATCCGGATTGGGTCCTTTTGACCCTGGGAGCGGTAATCCTTGGAAAGATTAAGCTTGAAGATATTCCATCAGTTGTGGACGATTACGGCAGGCCAATGGTTTTCTTCCCCCCTGACCACACAGTGCACGAAAACTGCCCACGCCGCGGATACTATGACCGTGGAGAATTCGATACGGAAGTTGGTGGAGAAAAGTGCCTGTGGAAATTAGGCTGTAAAGCTCCCTATTCTCACGCGGACTGTGGAATTCGCAGATGGAATGGTTCGGTAAGCATGTGTACCCAGGCAGGCGGACCCTGTATTGCCTGTGTTGAGCCTGGCTTCCCAGATTCTTCAAGGCCCTTATATGTTGAACGTGAAGATGTGGGAATTGCCGGAACAAACATTGACACAGTAGCCAAAGTTGCGGTCGGAGCAGCTGCAGTTGCTGCAGGTGTACATGCTGTTAGGAGAATGGGAAAAGGAGAGTGAGTGAAAAATGGTAAACGTTACAGTTGATCCCTTAACCAGAATTGAAGGCCACCAGCGTATATCCACCGAAGTAAGCGCTGACGGTACTATTACCGATGCCCAATCATCTTCCCTTATATTCAGAGGTTTTGAACGCATCCTCCAAAATCAGGATCCAAGAGATGCAGCTTTTCTTACTCAGAGAATTTGTGGTGTCTGTCCTCTTGCTCATGGATTGACAGCTACAAACGCTCTAGACGATCTGTATGGTGTAGCTGAGAGCGTTCCAAAAGACGCTCTGATGATGAGAAACATTTTCCAGGGCCTGAATATGGTTGCAAGCCATGCAACTCATATATATGTTCTCTTCGGTCCTGACCTTGCAAACCCAGCGTACAAGAAGGTACTTACACCACTGGGAGATACCGGAAACGCAGTCTGGAAAGAAATGGTCGGTAGATTTGCCCCAATCAGCTACAAGATGGATGGTGTGGCTGTACCTGCGGGAAGTTCCTATCTTGCAGCAATTCCTGAAAAGAAACGCCTTGCGGAGGCTATCGCACTTATTGCCGGTAGAATGCCCGGTCCTTCATCCCTTTATCCAGGTGGATATACCTACCCGGCTACTGTTGCAGATATAACCAAACTTTCTACTTACTATCTACAGGTTATGGACTTCGTGTCCAAACATACTCTGAAAGTTGATTTCAATACCTGGATCGAAAATACCTATAAGGCAAGTTCTCCTCAAAAAGCAGTAAGCTTTGTTACCGAACATCTGACTGACCTTGTTAACAAATCAACGAGTTCAAATGACTTCTCCAAAGAAGCAGGTTGGGGAGATGTAGAGTTCTATGCAGCTTTTGGCTCCAAGTATATAGCAGAAACACTTGGCCTTCCAGCAAGTCTTGGACATGATACAATCGGTGGGTACAAAGACCCCTCAAAGATCTGCTTCGTTGCATATGGTGGATACTACAAGTACAAGGACGGATACGACCCGAAGAGCCCGGCAGGAGATCGTATTTTCACATCAGGTGTAGTATCAGGAAAGCTCGAATATCAGAAATTTGATCCGGAAAAGATTACGGAAAGCACTGCTCACTCTTTCTACAAGAACAGTGCCAACGACCTTGCACCAGCAAAAGGTGAAACCGTTCCGCTTACCGATCCAAGTAAAATCGTCTACACAGGAGGTTCGAACAGCCAGTACAGCTGGGACAAGGCTCCTAGATACGACGGAATTGCAGGTGAAGTCGGGCCTCTTGCACGCATGCTAAATATTAAAGAGCCTCTCGTAACCGGTCTGGCTCAAGCCTTCAATGAGAAAGGCTACTCTGCAGCTAACGTTTACACCAGAATGCTGGCTCGTATGCAGGAAACTACAATTCTTGCATATGAACTTCTCAAATGGGTAACAGTTGACTATACTCCAGGAGGCAAGATTTCCGTGCCTATAGACCTTAATGCAGCTAAAAATAATTCTGGAATGGGCCTGTGGGAAGCACCTCGTGGAGCTCTTGGTCACTGGATCTCTGCTGGCAGCGATGGAAAGGTCACCAACTATCAGGCTATAGTTCCGGGTAGCTGGTTAATGTCCCCAAGAGACAGCAAAGGCATTCCTGGTCCTCTCGAACAGTCTCTCATTGGTTCAAAAATCAACCCAGTCGGAGATGTCGACTATACCAATCCGGTTGGCATCTTCCATATGGGCAGGTCCTATGATCCTTGCATTTCATGTGCAGTACACACCATTGACCTGACTGGGAAAAACGCTCCAAATACTCTAAGAATACTCTAAATACAGTACAAGGAGATGACCCACAATGAAATCCAAAGACAACCGGTCAATGGTTGTTGAGCGCTATACCGTAACTGACAGGATAGCTCATACTGTCCACGCTGTTGCAATGTTAGTGCTCATCATCACCGGATTAAAGATCTATATGGGATGGGAATTTATGAGTTTCCATACCGCCCGTGGGCTTCACATGATAGCGGTCCCGTTCCTGCTTGCAGTGAACTGGATCCTTATCCCTTACAATATATTCTCTGAAGGCCATGGGTTTATGGGAAAGATCTCACATTTTACGGATCATTATATTTTCGGTCCTAAGGATGCAGCTCGCTTTGGCAGTATAATTGGTAACTTCTTCAGGAAAGGCAGATATCCGGCATTCAGTATCTATGATGAGACTACTGGCCACTACAAGACCAAACTTCATCCCTTGATGAAGATCCTGATTGTGCTTGAAGGTACAGCTATCTTCTTCATTGCATTATCAGGTGTTGTGCTTTACAAGCTCGACTGGTCGCTTTTCGGCCTTCCTATAGCCTCATGGATCCTGACTATAACAGGTTTTATTTCACCCCTATTCAACCTGTCTGCCCTGCAGTTCCTCAGGTTACTTCACCTGCTGCTTACCTACTGGTTTGTTTTTGAACTGGTAGTGCATGTCGGTATCCTGGAGTTCGATCCTCATGTCTGGAAATACTACAAAGCTATCTTCCTGACAGGAAAAGAGGATCTTGCAGATACTCACTACTCTGAGGTTATCCCAAAGTACCTTCCTACAGAGGAAAGGCCTTGAATTTCTTAAAGAAAATATTAATTTTAGGTAACTAAAGAAAATATTAATTTTAGGGTAACAGGCATATTGAAAGCCTGTATACCTTTTTAACTTCTTTTTGAGTGAAAATATGTCTATACTAAATGCTCCTATACGCATCCTTGGCTGCGGAAGCCCGTTAATGGGAAACGATGGTGTTGGCATCAAGGTAATTGATGTTCTTCACAAAACCGAACTTAAAGACCTCAAAGATGTCGATATTGAAGACGCAGGGGTCTGTGGGCTTGATCTTCTAAACCTTCTCGATGGTGCCAGGAAAGTTATTATAGTTGATGCAATTCTGGCTAATAGCCCTCCGGGTTCGGTACACCGTATAGAAGGAAAAGACTTACTGGATGGTGTTGAATTTCATCCTCTTGTTTCAGTACATGACCTGACAATTACAGATGTATTGAAAATAGGAGAACAGGTCCAAGAGCTTCCGGAAATTGTAGTCATTGGGATTGAAATCGGATCGATTGTTACTGAAGCTACGCAGGAAATCAGTCCAGATGTTCTTAAAGGTGTGGACAAAGCCATAAAGCTCATTAAGGAAGAGGTTTTTTCCTCACTTTAATTTCATTTGCATAAGTTACTTTAGTCTGGGTTTTTATTACTCTTTCTGATTTGTGTTTTACCTTTTTTACTTACTTTTTGGCTTTTTTAGTTTCTATTTCCTTTTTTACTCACTTTTTGGCTTTTTTAGTTTCTATTTCCTTTTTTACTCACTTTTTGACCTTTTTAGTTCCTATTTCCTTTTTTAATTACTGCTTTAACCTTTTTAGTTTCTATTTTGTCCCTTTGAGTTTACTGGTTAAAAGCCTATCTAAGATCTTGCTAAGTAAAAAATATTCAAAGCCTGTTGGCAAGGACTCTGGAAAAAAAGAAGTTATTTTTCTGTGTCTCATCCTTAGTTTGACAGTAT
Organism: Methanosarcina sp. UBA7; assembly: GCA_002508465.1. Lineage (GTDB taxonomy): Archaea > Halobacteriota > Methanosarcinia > Methanosarcinales > Methanosarcinaceae > Methanosarcina. Next base: position 4,509 of record DAQQ01000257.1, read on the forward strand.
CCACTAAATTGGTACTGACTATTTCCCTTCTTTTTTAGCCCAAATGAACTTGACCATTTGCCAGCTTCTTTGATANNCTTAACAAGCCAATTAGTAAACTATTGAGATCAAGACCCTTGCTTTTATGTTTGCCAAAAATATCACAGAAATTAAGCTTTTCACAAAAGTATTGGACAGTAAGAATAGATCCGATAGGAACACATATATTCTTGTTAGGAATTGTAGGGAATGCTCTCTGTTTTGTGAGTTTCATTTGATCAAAGAACACAAAACAAAGAGTACTTATTTTTATATAACTGTCAAAGTCAGGTTAAATAGTTCTTCCAAAAAAAGTTAAAATAAACGGGGTCTTTCTTCAATTAGGGAGCCCAATATTGGTTTATCTGCTATCGACGTTGTTACCGTGTATTAAAAATAGGAGTCCTGAGTATCTGGTGTTAGTTTACTTCCCTGTTTTCAGATATTTCTGTCAGAGAGCTTTTATTCAGTGAAAGCAAATTTAGAGGTATGTTCAGAGAAATTGGAAGTGTAAAAAACGAGGCTGATGAGATTGCCCTGCAAATTATTTCCCTATTCAGGGAAAGTATCAGTGAAATTTGCCTGAATGAACCTGAATCCGTATCAGATTATTTCAAACCGGAATATTCTCATTATATTGTAGTTCATACTCCCCTAAATATCCGTTTTCCCGAGAAAAGAGAAGAATGGAACATGCGTTTTTGCAGAGATGTCGGAGTTTCAGTTGTTGAGCATATCGTAACTGAAACTGAGAGCGTTTACGTAAGAGGGCTCATGGCAGCTAATGGGTCAAAAGTCTATGCTATACTTCCTTTTATAACAATAGATGCAGAAAAAGCAAAGATGGCAACATTTCCTAAAGACCGCATGGCACGTGTACGGACGAAGGTGATTCCTTCTGTGCTTCCGGACATAAAAGGAGAAGCAATTCTCGATATCGGCAGCGGCTTTGGAAGCCTTACCATAGAACTTGCAAAAAACAACCCTGATTCGAAAGTTTACGGAATCGATCTTCATGATTCTCTTACAGGCCAGTCGCAGATGAATGCCGATATCCTTGGCGTGCCGAATGTAAAATTCAGGACAGGAAGCGCCTATTCCCTTCATTTTGAAGCCGGTTCGGTGGATGTAACTACCTGCTTTTTAATGCTTCACCACCTTGAAGACATCAAATTCGCCCTGTTCGAGATTAAGAGAGTGCTTAAAAATGGAGGCATGTTGGTAGCAGTTGAACCACTTGCAGATCACCATCACCACGGGCCTCAACTCTCGGAAGCTGGATGGCAAGGGCTTTTTGAAGATGTCGGCTTCGCAGTAGAGGTTGAAAGTACGGAAGGGGCAGTAGTTATAAAAGCTGTAAAGCGAGAATAAATCTCACAAAAAAAACAAAACTCACAGAATGAGAATAAATCCTATAAAAAGAGAACAAAATGCAGACCTTGCTGAGAACTTCATCATCAAACAAAAACCCAGTTACGTGATGAAGGCAGAAAATAGCTGGATTAACCTATAAAGCCATCTGAAGCACAAAAAAACAGAAGAAAGTGATAAAAGTGAGACCTGATCAGAACAGCTAATTGAATCTGGTTAATTGAATCT
>DAQQ01000257.1:6207-7232 GCA_002508465.1 Methanosarcina sp. UBA7
ATTGAATCTGGTTAATTGAATCTAATAGAATCTTTTGCATCTAATACCCGAGCCTTCGGTTGTCCGGAGAATTTATCTGCATTCTGGATTTATAGGCTGAAGCGTAAAACCCGTTAAATCTCTAGATTTGATGGAGCATATATCCTCTGAGATTCCAGAATTAAAAATTTTCCTTTTTGAATAGAAAATGAGAAAATGCATAAACAGGCAGTTAATATTCAAAGCTTAATCCAGGAAAATAGCAGGTTAGACATTAAGTTCCTAAGTTACAGAAAAAAAGGAAAAGAGGAAATGGTGGAAGTTTTGTAATTTTATTTCCAATTTTTAAATAATAACTTCCACATTCCTAAATTTGACCTATTACTATTTTTAATTTAAGTATTGGCTTACCTAACTGTGATATAACTGGTCTTTTTTACCGCGTTACTACCAGCAGCATTCTTTACCGTTAAGCTCACAGTGTATTTTCCTGCTTTAATATACTTGTGTGTTGGATTATGGGCTGTTGAAGTGCTTTTATCACCAAAATTCCAGTACCAGGAAGTAGGTGATCCTGTGCTTTTATCAGTGAACTTCACATTCAAAGGATGTTTTCCAGTGGTAGACGATGCGGAAAAAGCAGCAACAGGTTTTGTTACAGTTACAACATTTATATAACTGGATTTTGCTGCTGTATTACTGCCCACTGCATTCTTTACTGTTAAGCTCACAGTATACTTTCCTGCTTTAGTATACTTGTGCGCCGGATTCTGGGATGTTGAATACGTTCCATCTCCGAAACTCCATTTCCAAGAAGTGGGACTATTTGCACTCTTATCAGTAAACTTTACTGTTAATGGTACTTTTCCTGAAGTAGGGGATGCAGAAAAAGCAGCAACAGGTTTTGTTACAGTTACAACGTTTACGTAATTGGATTTTGTTGCGGTATTACTGCCCACTGCATTCTTTACTGTTAAGCTCACAGTATACTTTCCTGCTTTACTATATGTGTGTACAGGATTTTTAACTGTTGAAGTATTTCCATC
>DAQQ01000257.1:7342-9610 GCA_002508465.1 Methanosarcina sp. UBA7
TCCTCGATGTACCCACATTTATTAAAGTATTATTTTGTATATTTACAGCACCATTTTTGAAAGAATTTCCATCTATATAAATTCCTTCCAGTCCCAGATTTTCAAAAGTGTTTTTGGAAATATCCGAGTTTACTCCATCTATCAGGAACTTCTGATTCACTCCTTGATAGGAGAGATTTTTAAAAGTGTTATTACTAATTATTATGCTTCCAAAACTTCCTTTATTTGGAAAATCAATTCCGTAAGTTCCTTTGTTTTGAATATTATTTCTAATTATAAGCTTGCTATCAATTCCATTTCCTCCCTTATACATGTCACCTGTCATACCATTAAACGTGTTATTTTCGTAAATGTGTACCCCATCGTTTAAGCTGCCGCGTTTAAATATCCCTCCATATCCGCCATAGATATTATTATCAGAAAAAGTAGACTGTTGTGTTCCATCTGCAAATGCATAATGTTTTAGAAGTTGTGGGTAGATCTTATTTCCAGTTACGACAAAATTAATAACAACGGCATGGGCATCAACTACATTAGCACCAGTGACCTCAGTCCCTATCAGAGTATTATTGGAGATAAAAACATCTCGATCTAAAGATTTGCGTTCATCTGAATTGCCTGTAATAGCATGCCTGCAGTTCTCTATGTGATTATTGGATATATTTATAAAAGCAGAACCGCTAGCCACATTTATACCATATCCGCAGTTAGCGTGTAGTGAATTATAAATTTCATTGTTATTGACACTCACATTAAAACAGGAATATAAACAAAGATCACCAAATCCACTGTTATTGAGCCAGGAATTTGTGACCGAACTATCCTTACAATATTGCAGAACAAGTCCGTGATGAATCGTTGAACTGCCTGTATCCTCTATCCTTATATTTTTTATATGTATTTGAATAGGCCTGTATACTTCAACCTGTAAAGTCTCGGACAATTTGTAATCTCTAAGAAGTGGTTGATTTAAAGTGACAATATTTCCATTTATACCTTTAACAGCATACATTTCACCTGTCATTTGATCAGGATAGTCCAGAGGACACCACTGAACGTTTTTCCAGATCTTAACCAGGTCATTCTTGCGAACCTGGGAAGCATCAGTTAATACAATTTTAGATGAACCTTTTTTAGCGTTAGCAGACAGAGTTGTATTTGCGACAACTGATCCATTGAAGAAAACCTCTCTATTCACTTCTTGAGCCATTCCTCTATCCGGAGTTTGAAGATGAAGGGTTACTTTTCCTTCGCCTATTATATTCAGACTTTTATTTGTTTGATATATTTCTTCTGGGAGATAATAATCCTCTCCATAGATAGTTATCGTATCTCCGCTTTTTGAGTAATTCAGTGCTGCCTGAATGCAAGCTGAATCGTTTTCGTAATTAGGTGTATGAAAATAACCCGGTTCAGCTGGGCCAGTTTCTTTGTCAATCACTATATTTGCTGCCAAAGCTGCAGAGCTACTTAACGCAAGAAAAACAAGAGTTAGAATAAATATTGTCATAAGAGTCTTCAAGTTTTTCATTAGAGTTTTCTCCTAAATCTGTTTAACTTAGATCATGCCTTAAAATCAAATTTGGTTCTATAATTTGGATAAGACTTGCATACTTGAACTAAAAAACAATAGCATTAAGCCGCTAAATGTCCAAAATGCAACTTCAAATCATAATGCCTAATGTGTTTGATTTAACACATCGAGTACGTAACTCAAATAGATACCTTAAAGTCAATGCATACCTGAATTTCGGAAAAATTCATTGTCTGAATTTAAATTCAACATCGCCCATTATCCAACTGCAGGAATGATTTGAATTTTAAAACAGCCTCTGAGAGTTGTTTTAAAAAATAATATGAGTATACAATTGAATAAAGAGCAACAATTACTATAAATGCATAATAAATCATATTACAAATATATAAACCGGAAATTTCCGAAATTCAGTTAATGTTGGCTTTCAGAAGGGAAGTGACCTATAAACTTATGTAAATATATAAAATCAGATAGATTAAGGTTCTGATCTAAGATCATTGACGTCTCGAAAATTCAGTTATACGTCTCTGAAGTTAAGGAAAGGACTACGGATGATGTATTACTAAGTGTTAATATCCAGTAATTATAGTTCTTAACGTAGACTACTACATGTATTAGGTCTTGTATCCTTTTATAGTGAGGAAGGAACAAATTGTCATTGATCGAAAGGTAACTCTTGATGAACTTAACTCCTTGATTACTTATGAAAAGAACCCTAGAATACTTAAAAA
>DAQQ01000257.1:9633-16700 GCA_002508465.1 Methanosarcina sp. UBA7
TAAAAAACTTTATTTTATCAAATTCAGATATTAAAGAGATACACAACGTTTATGACTTTTTAAAAAACATTTGATAAAAATACTGATTATATAAAGGCAAATGCATTTGCTTTTTATTCACTCAATGGAAACAATCTTATCGAATTCAAGAATTGTTCAAAGGCAGAAAACGCATGTGAATTTCTAGAAAAATAGTGGAAGAAAACAAAACCAAGAACATAGGATGGCTCTCAGTTTGCAAAAAAGTTTGAGGATGATGAATTTTTAAAAGCTGTAGATGATGTATGGCTGAAGCTACCTGCACTGCAGCCAAGGTTGCCGAGAAAGTAGGGTGCAACACAGTACTTGAAAAAAATAGGTTACTACAACTGGCTGACCAAGGTAAATTATGTAAGAAATTAAAAGATAGAGTATGGAGGTTCAGAATTCAGGTCAAAGGAGGACATTGAATAAAATAATTTAACCTATGAAATATAAATTTTAAATTTGCTGTTTTGTTAAAGCTGACAGGGATTAATCCTTCTTTTTTCCTCAAGAGGCTGAAAACAAACACGCAAAAAAATATTATGTCATTTAGCTGTCTGGCAATCCAAGCCCTGTTACTTCTTGCTGAATTTCCACACTCCATAAAGTGCGGGCGTATTAATATGTATGCAGGCAAAGTTATGTGGAATATTTCTTAAAAATATGAATAAACGAGCTAATAACGGTAATCAAGATATATAGAGAAAATATTTTCGTTCTTTTCGAGCTCACTTTTTATTCTGATTGCATCTTTTTCCGGAATCCAATATTTGGATCCATCAGGTTTTTCAAAACGAATATAACACCAGGTAGACTTTTTCACTTGAATATCATATTTATCGAGTATTTCAAGAAAATTTTCATCTTGAACAGCTTGTTCAGATACCGTAAATACGTAATCATCTCCTTTCCTGATTACATGAGCAGGAGAAGATGTAATCCAATCTTTTTTTTCCTCTTTCATTTTTTGACGTAGTTCACGTCTTATATCCCAATTGTCTTTGTCTAACATTATGTAGTATTTGTCCGCCGGGTGATCAATATTGTACTTTATGCTATAGTTCATAGTAAGGTTGTAGCTTTCAAGAATGGTTTGAACTCCCGAATCGGAAATTCCATCTTCAAATTGAAGATACATATCACCTACCTTAAGCTCATCGTTAACTTGCGTTTCCGTATCTACTGGTGTTTTTACAAATAACCCTGCAATTATTACTAGAATCAGAAAAACAATAAAAAAAGCAACTTTCTTGTTAATTCTACTCATGCCAATTACCCCAAAAAAAATGAAGAGTTTTAGCTCTTCACTTCACATATATATGACAAGTTTCAGCTCCCCAAGTTTCTATATATTGGTGCCCCGATCCAACAGGCAGTGGATCATTAATCTTCAAATAGTGTACTCCAACGCCAGAATCTGAGTATCCTCTACAGACTCGAACATGCCCTGGAATCAGACTAACTACAGGTCTATTGTTATTTATTTCGGAGGTAAGTTGACTAAAAATTGGAGTCCTATCGTCAAATGTACCAGTTTTCCCTAACCCTCCTTCAGATCTGCTTGTTTTATAATAATATATCTGGTCGTCAATAACACCCCCTTCATCCATCATTTGATAGATGTGCGTTTGGGTGTGAGTTACTCCATAATATTTAGCAATCATTTTGCCACTTGCTGCAGCACAGTAATCACTTTGTTCTTGTCCATATAAGGTAACATTAAGTGTTTTACCTGTGACTAACGTTGTTACTGCATCAGTACTTAACTTTTTCATATTTTCTTCCGTGACCGCCACATTAATATTAACTCCCTTATCAGCTGCTGCTTTTTCGATAGATTTAGTAAGTTCATCGCTTTTCTGCCAGTCTTTTAAGTTCTCATCTATTCCATTCTTCAATCGATGTTCATAAATTGACCAAACCCCAGGCTCGGTTTCGGTTGCTGTTTTATCTTGTACCTCATCAAGGGTGTATGCATCTACAAATATCCGATGTTCATCCCCAGTATTCTTGTCTTTTACTACGGTCATTGCCCCAATACTAGGGTAACTGTATACAACCATCTGAGTTGATTTGATCTCCCCATCTGGATATTCATTTTTGGCGATTTCGATTGATTTTTTCATGGCTTCATCAGCGTCAAACGGTTTTGGATCAAACTCTATGACTTGAATTGATGATCCTAATTTTTTATTGGCACCGATATCGATTCTACCTATTATGTTATTTTCTTTATATACTGAATATTGATAATACAGTTTTTGACCATTTATGTCATAAAGCTCCAATGGTTTGGGATCGATAGACGCTCCTTCCCATTTTTCAAAGTCCGTATCGGCTGCTATAAAACTTATCATTTGCGCATTTGCGTGCTCAAAGGTTTTCTCTGCAGTTACAGAATAATTATCCTCTTTCTGTGCACTCACAGCTGGTATCAATGCCATACCAACCAGCATTGTCAAAAAAATTATTCCTATCCAATTTTGTTCTTAACCATTCGTTTAACTCCTAGTTATTTTTCTCTAGGAGGCAGGATCAGGCAAGCTTAAATATTCGCACAGCTAAACATGATAACTGCCTTATAGGGCGTGTTTTATGGAGTTCTGGTGGCATTGGGAAGCACTTCAAAACTCCATAAACTTTTCTTTCTTAATTCCTTATAAGTTTTATGTCCACTCTCTCTAACAATGCAATTTTCAAGCGGATTTTGAGTCTGGATTTCTTTCCAATATTTTTATTGTTTAATGATTTGGCCATAAATTATTTATTTGAGTATTATGCCTCAACTCATATTCAAATATACATATAAAAGAAAAGCTTATCTGATTTTAGGATATATGAGTCTTATTTACGTTAATAAATAATATATATAGTCTTTTTTGTTTATAATTTATCCAATTTTGACTATATTGGTGTAATCAATTAAAGAGTTCGAAGGACGGGACCTTACTGTTATTGTGCATACACCTGAGTAAAATTGTTTTAACATATGAAATCTAAAAAATTTAGATTTGTCTTTTTGTTGAAGTTTACGGGCTATATCTCGCCATTAAAATGATGGGGATTATCCCTTCTTTTTTCCTCAAGAGGCTGAAAACAAAACGCAAAAAGACATTATGCCATTCAGCTGTCTGGCAATCCAAGCCTTGTATTACTTCTTGCTGAAATTCTACCCTCCATAAAGACAGATCATTAATGTAATATCTTGCCAACTTTGTGTTTCATTCATCAATGTGTGCAAGGAACACATCCAAAATTTTTTCATTTGTTTCAAGCTCATTTTTGATCCTAGTTGCATCCTTCTCAGAAATCCAACTAGTTGATCCATCTCCAAGACGAATATAACACACAATGGCCTTTTTCAACGGAAGATTATTTTTTCTCAGCATTGTAAAAAATTTTTCATCCGGAGTAAAGTCTTCAGGTAACAGAATTATGCTATAATTTTCTTTTTTGATTTCAACTTCATAAGTCCAATTTTCATCTTTCCTTAATTCGTTGATTATGTCTGTTTTTTTACCTTGGTCTATAGATATATAGTATCTTTTTAGCATATCGTCGGAATCATAATATATAGTATAGTCCATAGTCATGTTGTAATTTTCAAGGATAGTTTTAACTTCCGGCTCAGTAGTTCCATTTTCAAATTGGATATATAAACCACCGACTTTTGGTTCTTGATACATGGGAAGATGAATAAACACATAAATTACTACAAGAATCAGAAGAACAATAACAACAGCTATTCCCTTTTTAATTTTATTCATATCCTTCACATCTAAAAAATGAAGAGTTAAAACTCTTCACTTCACATATATGCGATCACTTTCATAACCAAATGCTTCCCAATAAGAATGACCAATTGGCCACGGATCATTGAGACGCAAATAAGAAGTTAGAAGACCATTATATTGGTATCCAACGCAAGCTCTAGCATGTGTCGCAGTATTACGAAAGATATTTTTTGCAACGGAACCCTTTAATATTTAACATAATCAAAGTGTACGGACCAAACTTTCTTATTCGTTTCAAGCCTATTTTTTATTATAATTGCATCCTTTTCTGTGATTATAGCACTATTGCCGGATATATCGACAAACTGAATATAACAAAAAATGGGCTTTCCCACCAAATAGTGATCATCTTGAAAACTTGTTGTATTATAATCTATAGTATAGTTTACAGGCATGTTGCAATTTTCAAGAATGGCTTTAACTTCCGGCTCAGTAGTTCCATTTTTAAAATCGATACTTAAACCGCCTACTTCTGGTTCTTGATACATGGGAAGATGAATAAACACATAAATTACTACAAGAATCAAAAGAACGATAAGAACAGCTATTCCCTTTTTAATTTTATTCATATCCTTCACATCTAAAAAATGAAGAGTTAAAACTCTTCACTTCACATATATGCGATCACTTTCAGAACCAAATGCTTCCCAATAAGAATGACCATTCGGCCACGGATCATTGAGACGCAAATAAGAAGTTAGAAGACCATTATATTGGTATCCAATGCAAACTCGAGCATGTGTCGCAGTATTACTCTGCAAGGGTCTATTATTATCAATTTCAGTACGAATATCAGCAAAATACCTAACATCAAACGAGGAACGTGAATTAGGCTTATTTAATCCTTTACTTGATTTATAATAGAGTAATGCGCGAGAGTTATCAATTCCTTTAGGGGCTACCCCTTTCATTGTTTTATATATAGAACTTTGGGAAGGACTACTTCCTTTATAGTAAGCAGTAATCATTGCTGCACTTGCTGGCACACAGTAGTAAGTGGTGGCTTGCGAATATACAGGAACACTGAGTAATTTTTGAGCAAAACCAAAATTTGCAGGACTAATGATTGTTTTTTGGACAGTTTTTGATGCTATAGTTGTATTGTCACGAAGTTTTTTAATATTTTCTTCAGTGACTGGCACATTTATATTAACTCCCTTATCAGTTGCTGCTTGTTCTATAGATTTAACAAGTTCATCACTATTTTGCCATTTTTTAAGATTCTCGTCTATTTTATTTTTCACTACCTTTTCATACATTGACCAAACTCCAGGTTCTGTTTTAGTTGCTGGTTGATCTGGTATCACATCAAGGGTGTAGGCATCTACAAATATCCGATGTTCATCACCTCGGATCTTGTCCTTTACTATCGTCATTGCCCCTATTTCAGGATAATCATATACAACCATCTTAGTTGACATGATTTCTCCAGTTGGGTATTTTGTTTTAGCGGTTTCTATTGACTTGTCCATTGCTTCAGCCGCGTTAAAGGTTTTAGGATCAAGTTCGACGAGTCGAACTGATTGTCCTATTGTTTTATTGGCACCGATGTCGATTCTACCCATTAGGTTACTATTTTTATATACTGAGAATTGATAATATAATTTTTGGCCATTTATATCATAGATTTCCAATGNNATTTGTGCATTTGCGTGTTTAAAAGCTTCCTCAGCAGTTACAGAATAATTATCTTCTTTCTGTGCACTCACAGCTGGTATCAATGCCATACCAACCAGCAGTATTGCTAAAACTAGCGTTCCTACTCTAATTTTGTCCTTAATCATTTTATTACTCCTAGATTTTTCCCTAGGGGGCAGAGGCAAGCTTAAATATTCGCACAGCTAATTCTGATAACTGCCTTATAGGGCGTGTTTTATGGAGTTCTGATGGCATTGGGAAGCACTTCAAAACTCCATAAACTTCTCTTTCTTAACTCCTTATAAGTTTTATGTCCACTCTCTCTAACAATGCAATTTTCAAGCGGATTTTGAGTCTGGATTACTTTCCAATATTTTTATTGTTTAATGATTTGGCCATAAATTATTTATTTGAGTATTATGCCCCAACTCATATTCAAATATGCATATAAAAGAAAAGATTACTTAATCTTAGGATAAATAAGTCTTATTTAAGTTAAAAGATAATAAATATAGTATTTTTCATTGATATATTATCCAATTCTGACTATATTGGTGTAATCAATTAAAGAGTTCGAAGGACGGGAACTTACCGTTATTGTGTATGCACCTGAATAAAATTGTTTTAAAATCTGAAAGCTAAAAATTTTAAATTCAATACCTTAAGACTTCAATAAAATATTATCAGAAGATTGTAACCAATTTAAAAATCTGGTCTTATCCACAGGTTATTGATTTAACCTAGAAAAAAGATGAAAAGCCATTAAGTGTTTAGCGTAGTAGTCGTTCACGCTTCAGAAAAGACTGCGAAAAAAAACATAATCAGAGAACCACTGCAATAATTATAGTCCTTAACTTAAGTATTTGCATTTTACTTTATAACCACGAAAGACACGAAAGCACGGAAGAATTGTGTCCCTGCTTCCTATATTCCGTGTTTTCTGTGCTTCCTGTGATAAAACTTCATTTAGATTGGTAAAGAAATTTTGAAGAAGGACAAAGAAATTTTTGCCTGTGACTATAGAATCACCTGTTTTTCCGCTCATCGCACTCCTTCCACGTACTCTTCTTTTCCCTTTCCGGCATGTACTGTCGGTTCTGCCTGTACCGGTGCGGTGAAAGTATCGGTAGCTTCCAGAATCGTATTGGTGATTCTGTCCAGGAATTCCATAGCTCCCCTATATCCTACAGTAAGAATGCGCTGTGCGCCAACTCTGTCATGTATTGGCAGGCCGACCCTTACAAGAGGGATGTTCCGGGCTTTTGCAATGTATCTCCCATTGGAATTTCCTATCAGGATTTCCGGATTACATTGGCTGACTGCATCGTTAAGAGTATCAAAATCAATTCCATTCAGAATCACAGGTTCAAGTTCCGGGTTTATTTTTTCAACTATTTGCCTGACTTTTGCTTCAAAGTCCCTGCTTTTACTTCCTGTAGCTACCAAAACCGGGTTCATCCCGAGTTCCAGCATGAAAGTTGTGAGGCTGAATACAAAATCAGGGTCTCCGTAAATCGCAGCTTTTACCCCGTACAGGTACTTGTGCACATCAACCATAGCATCAAGGAGCCTACCCCTTTCTTGCAGGTATTTTACAGGAATCGGACAGCC
>DAQQ01000257.1:16705-17631 GCA_002508465.1 Methanosarcina sp. UBA7
CCGGGCACATCGTGTGATTCTTCAAGATAGTTAACTGCTAAGTTCTTACTAACTATACCCAGGCCCAGGCTTGCCTGACTGTTTGGCATGTCGGCAATTTCGAAAAGTGGAGTACCACCCTGCGCAATTTTCGGTAAATCTTCCCTTAGCGGAGCATCGAAGGTTTCGGAAATATCAGGCAGGAAAATATAACCTCCGGCCATAAGCTCAAAGACCTCTTTAAGTTCGCGTACATCGGCAGGGGAGAGGCTTTCAACAGGGATGACGTTAAGTTTTTCATTCGGAACTTTTTCGGCGCGCTCGTCTCCAGGTTTTTCCGCAAATTTCCTGACAATTGCATCCAGGGCTTTTATATATCCGCTTACATGGCTTTCCCCATAGCTTGGAGTGGAAACCGGAACAATTATAATATCTTTCTCAAGGTCATCTCCGATTCCTTCCTCTTCTTTGAACTCACGGATTATGGCAGGCACATCGTCCCCAATTGTTTCGGCAAGGCAGGTCGTAGCAACTCCGATTACTTTCGGGTTGTACCTGTTAATTACATTTCTCAGCCCTTTTTTCAGGTTTTCCCTGCCTCCGTATACTGCTCCTTTTTCACTGAGCGAGCTTGACGCAATATCCACAGGTTCCCTGAAGTGGTGGGCGAGATGCAGACGCATATAGGTACTGCAGCCCTGAGAACCATGGTAGAGAACCATAGTATTCTCAATTCCCTTAAAAGCAAGGGCACTTCCCATGGGCTGGCACATAACACAGGGGTTCACAGTTGTATAGTTTCTTTTCGTCATCTCAATACCTCCTCATACCTGACTCTCAACTGCAGCCTCGGATTTCTGGTGCAAAAATTCAGGTTTCAGGAGTATACCTTTACATTCAGTTGCATGATTTTCTTCGGAAATCCTTTCTTCTACTGCCGCTTTTTC
>DAQQ01000257.1:17721-25243 GCA_002508465.1 Methanosarcina sp. UBA7
ACCCTGTCGTGGTTGAAGTCACAGAAAGCAATGCCAAGCTTGTATGCAATGAATCTCTCCTTTACGCCTGCAACCATCAGGTCGGCTTTCTGTTTCACGAGTAGTTCGGCAAGTTCGAGGGGGTTTGCATCATCAACAATAACCGTTCCATCCCTTACCGAATAACTAATCTGCTCGTAATCCTCTTTTTTCCCGGTCTGGGTCCCGATAATAACGACTTCCATGCCAAGTTCGGCAAAGCCTTTGATAAGCGTGAGAGCTTTTGCAGGCCCTCCCATGTAAATGGCGGCCCTCTTTCCTTTGACCCTTTCTCGAACCCTGGAAATTTCAGGCATTATACGGTTTATTTCGGTTTCCAGAATTTGTTCTGCCTGCTGTTTCATCTTCTCAGAGCCAAAGTAATCCGCAGTTTTCCGCAGAGCCAGGGAAATATCTTCAATTCCGAAGAAACTCGCATTTAAGTAGGGAATTCCATATTCCGTCTGCATCCATTTTGCAAGATAAGTCATGGACCCACTACACTGGACGAGGTTAAGGTCAGCTTCCGCTGCTCTTGATATGGCTTTTGCGGTTGAGTCTCCTGTCATTGAGACTATGACCTCAATCCCCATCTGTTCAAAGAGAGGTTTTATGAGCCAGACATCTCCGGCCACATTGAAATCCCCTAAAATGTTAATCTTCGGCTTTATGATTTTAGAGGGTTTGGGGACTTTTTTCGCAGTTGGATCTTCCGGAGGTTTCGTGATCAGTTTTTTTAAGGCATCACAGGCAGCCTTGTATCCATCGGACTTATTGCCTTTGAAGCCTTCGGACTTTACGGGGATTACAGGAATGTTGTGCTTCTGGCTTGCAGTTTTGCACACGGATTCAAGGTCGTCACCTATAATTCCGACAATGCATGTGGAATATACAAAAACAACAGGAGGATGATAGAGCCCAACCAGTTCGTCGATTGCGTTTGAGAGTTTCTTCTCTCCTCCGAAGACCACATCGAGTTCTTTCATATCCGTACTGAAACTGGTACGATTTGTTTCAATCCCGCTGGATTTTGCACCTCTTATGTCCCATGTATAGCCTGCACAGCCAATTGGACCGTGGACGAGGTGGATGGCATCGGTTACAGGATTTAAGACAACCCTGGCTCCCGAATAAACACAGGCTCGCTGGCTGATAGCTCCTGCAAGAGAGTTATTATCGCAGGCAAGAGGAATTTCCTGCCCTTTTTCCTGCTTTCTGGTAATATATGGCTTCCTTTCTTCTAGAGTATCCACTATTCCAATTTTCTCTTTCATTTCCTTCACTCCCCTCTGCTATTGTTTTCAGGTTTGCAGCGGCAGTTTACCAGTTATTCTGTAAATTCTTTGAAAAATATGATTTACTGGATGGTTTCAAGCAACCAGTCCGGAGCATCCCTATCTTTCCTGTCAAGCAGGGTATTTCCTATACGTTCTACCAATCTCGCAGCCCCTGCATATCCCATAATAGGGAAATAGTGCAGGTTTGCTCTGTCCATAATCGGGAAGCCCACCCTGACCAGGGGAACATCCTCTGCTCTTGATATGAATTTTCCATAGGTATTGCCGATAAGAAGATCCACAGGCTTTCTCTTGATTATCTGATGAAGGGTAAACAGATCTCCTCCGGAAATTACATCAGCCTCAGGGTACTCAGGACCTATGAGTTCTTCGATTTCTTTTTCAAATTCCGAATTTTGAGTTCCTGTAAGTACTACAGCAGGTTCCATACCCATTTCCATCACAAGACTGGTCAGACCTGTAAGGATATCCGGGTCCCCGTAAATGGCTACTCTTTTCCCGTGGTAGTGGGGATGAGCATCAGTCATCATATCAACAAGCCTACCCCTCTCATCTTCAAGTTCGGGAGGAATTGCCACATTAGCAAGTTTTGCCGCATTCATTACGAAACGGTCGGTGTTCCGTATCCCTATAGGAGTGGGCCCTATTTTTGCCGGGACTTTGTAGCGGCTTTCAAGGATCTTTGCAGCCGAGCCCCCTGCCATTCTGCAGAGAGCAATTGTCCCAACTGAGTTTGCGGAATCCTCTATGTCTCCTATCGGAGTCCCACCTTTTGGATACATCTCGGGTTCTCCGGTAAGGGGAGCGTCAAAGACGTCGGTCGTATCGGGAAACACAATGCTGGAAATTCCCATAATTGAGAGTATGCGTTTCATTTCCCGTATGTCCCCAGGTTCTACAAAACCTGGGATGAGGTTCAGTTTCCCGTTTGGTTTGCTCTTTTTGGCAAAGGTAGTTACAAAAGCCTTTACCATGTTGTCATAACCCGTAATATGGGTGCCCACGTAACTGGGGGTAGAAGCTGCACAAACCTTAATAGAAGGATCTATGAGTTCTTCAGCCCTTACATCTTCTAAGATGACCCCTATGTCGTCACCTATTGTTTCGGCTACACAGGTGGTATGGATAGCGATTACTTCGGGTCTATATATTTCAGTCAGGTTTCTAAGGGCTTCCTTAAGGTTTGCAGCGCCTCCGAAGACGGCAGTTCCTTCTGAAAAACTGCTGGTAGTTGCCATGGCAGCTTCACGGTAATGTCTGCTTAAGCACATACGCAGATAGGAGAGACATCCCTGGGACCCGTGGCTATGTGGCATGCAGTTGTGTACACCAAGAGCTGCATAGACTGCGCCTATTGGCTGGCAGATTTTTGCAGGGTTAATGGTTACTGCTTCTCTGGTTACTTCTTCACATGGGGTATAGTCAAGCATTTTTATCACCTCTTTCTTTTTGCCTCTCAGTTTACCTCTGCAGCTTTCCAGGGCGGGCGTATGAATCTCCAGGTAGGACTGTGTAAAGCCATATCAATGTCTCTTGCAAAGTTCAAAACTCCGGAAAAACCTGTATATCTTCCGCTGTAATCGTACGAGTGAATTTGTCTTGACGGGACCCCAAGTTTCTGAGCCCAATACTTATCCTTGATCCCGGAGCAGAAGATATCAGGTTTAAGGGTCTTTACAAGTACCTCAGTCTCGTGATGGTTAAGATCATCGATAACAACGGTTCCGTCTTTCATCTCAGGGAAAAGCCCTTCATAGTCCATAAGCCCGATTTTCTTTTTCAGCTCCTCAATCCTTTCCGGACTGACTACGGGTTTGATGTTTTCATCTCTCTCATAATGCACGTCCGCCAGAATTGAGCCAAGAGCATCCCCTTTGATCTGAGGTATGACTTGTCTGCCTTCGTAATCGTCCCTGTGAGCGAACTGGTAACCTGCAACAATCACTTTCATGCCTAGTTCTTCGAAGAGATTCTCATAATGGTGACTCCTGGAGCCTCCTGAATAGATAAAGGCTGTTTTGCCCTGGAGTTTCTGTCTGTACTTCTCGATTTCGTCCTTATACTTTGCTTTTTCTTCGGCAATGGTTTCTTCAGTTTTCCTGGTAAGTTCTGGATCGTCAAAATACTCTGCCATCTTTCGAAGGGATTTTTCAGTACCTTTTGTGCCGATGTAATTGACCTTCAGCCAGGGAAGTCCGTATTTTTCTTCCATCATGCGGTTAGTGTAGTTGATAGAACGATGGCACAACAGGATACTGAGCTTTGCTCTGTGAGCCTGTGCAATTTTATGGAATGAACCGTCTCCGGTGAAGGTAGAGACAATTCTGTATCCTATTTTTTCAAGGATTGGCTTTATTTCCCAGAAGTCTCCTCCTATATTGTACTCTCCGAAAACATTGATATCAAATGGAGTTGGATTTTCAAGCTCCTCGGTTCCGATCAGGTTTTCCATCAGGACATTGCTTGCAATGTGGTGTCCTGCTGATTGGCTAACTCCTTTATATCCTTCACATCTGGAAGGAACAACCTTGATTCCATACTGTTTTTCAGCTTCCCTTCCAACAGCTTCGATATCATCTCCGATAAGCCCTACAGGGCAGGTTGCAGAGATGCTTATTGCTTCAGGTTTGAAGATCTTTACAACCTCGTCAATGGCTTTCTTTAGTTTTTTCTCACCGCCAAAAACGATATCAGTTTCCTTCATGTCTGTACATACACAGTAGTTGATGAAGTTGTCTTCGCCTTCTTCTGCTTTCGCAAGGTTTCGTCTGGTTCCCCAGGTAAAGTATGCACAGCCTATAGGACCGTGGACGATGTGTACCATGTCCTTGATCGGCCCAAAAACTACACCTTTCGAACCCGCAAAGGCACATCCACGGTTTGTAAGGATACCTGGAATTACTTTTTCATCGGCATCGATATGTTGTTCAGTGGAACAGTCCCGGACAACTATGTGCTTTCTTCTATTCCTTGCAGCCTTTTCCGGGAGCATTTTTAACATTTCGTCGACAAGTTTCTGTTTGTCTTCAATTCCTGAATCTATCTCTGCTCCCATTAAATCAACTCCTTATTCACGGTCGCCTCTCCGCTCTCTCCAGTCCGGATGCGGATTGCTTCAGTAATATTTGACACGAAAATCTTTCCGTCTCCTACATTCCCGGTCTGATTAACTTCTATGATTTTCTGGACCACTTCGTTTACATTTTCATCATCCACAACGATTGTGAACATGCGTTTTGGAATGAAACGAATACAGGTTTCAGCTTCTTTTTCCGGGTCTGGCAGAGGTGGATTAAATTCAAAGCAAAGTCCTCTTTGTTTCCCGCGACCCATAACCCTTCTTACAGTAAACGAAGGAAAGCCGCATTCAAGCAGAACATCCTTGGTTTTCTGGACTTTATTCATCCTGATAATTGCAGTAATCTCTTTCATTGGATTTTCCTCCGAAAATCCGGCTTTAGAGTCCTGGTTTTCCAGTCCTTATGGTATAGGCTTCTTCCACAGGGTTTACGAAGATTCTACCGTCTCCGAATTTTCCGGTCCTGGCGGACTCCATTATGATCTTTATAGCCTTGTCCTTATGTTCGTCTTCTACCACAAGCATGAGCATGGTCTTCTGCAGTTCATCGTAATTGATGTCTGCTATATGGATCCCTTTCTGCTTTCCTCTTCCGAAAACTTCCATTTTCGTAAGGGAAATACATCCCTCTTTTTCGAGACTCTCGATAACTTTATTTTCCATGCCCGGTCTGATGATTGCACGTATCATCTGCATAATTTTTAACTCCTTTTCACTCAACAATTATAGCTCTACAATACCGAACTCAACCATCAGAGCTCAACAATTCCGAACTCAACCATCATCGCTTCCAACTCTTCCATAGGAAGTGGAGTCGGAACAACAAGTTTGTTGTTATTCTGGACATTTTCGGCAAGAGTCAGGTATTCTTTTGCCTGGTCGGATTCGGGGTCGAAGTCGATTACAGTTTTCCTGTTGATTTCTGCTCTCTGGACAATATTGTCCCTGGGCACGAAATGGATTAAATGACTTCCAAGTTTCTTTGCGAAAGCTTCAAGGAGTTCACGTTCTCCGTCAACCTTCCTGCTGTTACAGATAATACCCCCCAGACGGGCTCCACCCTTGGCAAACTTAGCAAGTCCTTTACAGATGTTATTTGCAGCATAGATAGCCATCAGTTCTCCACTGGCAACTATGTAAATCTCTTTGGCTTTTCCTTCACGGATAGGCATTGCAAATCCACCACATACGACGTCACCGAGCACGTCATAAAATACATAGTCAAGGTCCTCAGTATATGCTCCAAGGTTTTCGAGCAGCCCTATTGAAGTGATAATTCCCCGGCCTGCACATCCTACACCTGGTTCAGGCCCCCCGGACTCCACACACTTTATACCGCCAAAGCCCGGCTGCAAGACAGTCTCAAGATCAACTCCTTCATCCCCTTCACTCCTCAGAGTATCAAGTACAGTCTTCTGGTTTAGGCCACCAAGCAGCATTCTGGTTGAATCTGCTTTCGGGTCACATCCTACAAGTAAAATTTTGTTGCCCATGGTCGAAAGGGCCGCAGTAAGATTTTGCGTGGTGGTGGACTTTCCAATTCCACCTTTTCCGTAAATTGCTATCTGTCTCATCTTTTCCTTGCTCCTTAACTTTTTCCTCGGCATAGGAAGCCGGTAACCGTTGTACTATGTAATAGTATATATAACTTCCTCTTCATTGAAAGATACGGTATCAATAATTGCCTTTGTTTGCGAGCTTTGGGAAAGGATTAATAAACAATTTCCTGTAAATTGAGAGCTGAAACTAATAACAGGAAGACTATTTCATGATTCCCGAAGCTTCTTATGATGTACTCATTGTTGGTGCAGGTCCTGCAGGTTCTACAGCCGCCATGTACGCCGCAGAGGATGGTGCCTCAGTGCTTCTTATTGATAAAAAAAAAGAGATCGGAAGTCCTATTCAGTGTGCTGGCTTCCTTCCTGATGCTTTGGAAGTCCAGGCCCTGCTCCATGAGGCCAGGCTTCCGGATACACTGAAAACCTACCCTGAATCTTGTGTGCTGCAGAGGACTGATACTCAGCGTATTATCACTCCAAACTGCAATATAAAAGAGTTCGCTGTCAGGGGAACAGTCCTTGACCGACGCAGGTATGACCAGTTCCTTGCCGAACAGGCAGCAAGAGCAGGAGCTGAATTGATGGTCAAAACCCGCGTAACGAAAATTGAGGGAACAACTGTTGAAACATCAGGAGCCTTTGGGAAACATACAATAAAAGCAAAAGCGATTATCGGAGCTGATGGTCCCAATTCTTTTGTAGCAAAATCAAAATGTCTTGCCCTTAAGCCCGAATTAAAGGAAACATCGGTTGCTCTCGAATACCAGGTCAGGAATGTGGATATTGATCCTTCTTGCCTGGAAATGTATTTTGGAAAGGATTTTGTGCCTGGCGGCTATGCATGGATTTTTCCCGAAGGCCAGGACCGAGCAAATGTAGGAATCGGAATTCGAAGCGGTATGGCTGAGAAAGGGATCTCTGCAAAGGAATACCTGCACCGTTTTATGCTGGATCACCCGCTTGCGGGACCAAAATTGAAAAATGGCATAATTATGAACGTTATTGCAGGTATTATCCCTGTAAATGGCGCTCCGGAAAAGACTGCAACTGAAAACACGCTGATTGTAGGGGATGCGGCAGGCCAGGTTTTTGCTACAAACGGGGGTGGAATTCCTCCTGCAATGATTGCCGGAAAAGTAGCAGGAGAAACTGCAGCCGAATTTGCAGCCGGAAAATGCAAGCTTGAAGAATACGACAACCGCTGGCGGGCTCAATTCGGACAGGCGCTTGAGACTTCGGTGCAGGCAAGACAGCTCATGGATGGGATTATGAGGTCTGATACTCTAATGAATGCAGCTTTCAAACTTATTTCTTCTGAACAGATGAAAGTCATGCAATGCGGTAAACTTCCGGGACCCGTAAAACTTGGACTCCAGGCGTTGAACCGGGGAAAGAAGTAACTGGGATGGAAATACTGAGAAAAAATAAGCTATAAGAAAAACCAGAGAAAATAAGATAGGTGCGCAAAAGAAAGGAAAAGGAAGCAGGTGCACAAAGTAGGAAAAGAACGATATGTGCACAGAAGAAAGGAAAAGAAAGCAGGTGCACAAAGTAGGAAAAGAACGATA
>DAQQ01000191.1:0-2852 GCA_002508465.1 Methanosarcina sp. UBA7
AATATAATATTCAGACAGCCTCTAAGAGGGAAAGATGACTTAGAGGGAAAGATGACTTAGAGGTGGAGGTAATTTTAAAGGAATTTCAAGCCCTCGTCTTTTTACCTGTAATGCCTTTTTATCGCCTTACAGGTAAAGTCCACCCACCATTTGGCATGACATGGATTTTAGCGTCAGGGTTCTCGGAAAGAACCTTTTCAAGTGCTTCATCTATACTTCTTGACGGTATAAAGAAAGCATTTTTACTTTCCTTTTCTGGAAGCTTTGAAACCAGGTAAAGTTTGAATTCTTTTGCTGCTCTCCCGACAATCGCAGCTTTATGCCCGCCAAACTCAAAACGGTTCTTGAAACGTTTGACCGCATCTTCAGGAGCCCCGCACTCCCTGTTCCAGCACTCGTAAACTTTATTTCCTATTCCCTCGGCACACTCGGCTACAAGAATAATCGAGCCCCCTCTTTTTACAGCAGAGGTAGCATTTTCGAGGGATTTAGTTGCCTGATAAAGATTGATATCCTTCGGAAAACCCCCACATGAAACAACCACAGCATCTGCAGGCTCTACAGGCACTTTATACATGGAATCGACAGCTTTCACTCCTTTCCTGTGAGCTTCGATTAAATCGCCTGCAACAGCAGCAACTATCTCTTTTTTACTGTCAAGTACAACATTCATGATAAAGTCAAGACCTGCAATCCTTGCAGCTTCCTCAATATTCTGTCTTGCCGGACTGTCAGTTCTGCCTGATAGAGGGTCTCCTTCAAAGAGTTTGCTATAAAAGCTATGGAATGAGAGAATGGATTTCTCCGAACTTACACCTGGAAGGATGGACTTTCCTCCTCCTCCGTAACCTGCATAATAGTGAAATTCCAGGGTTCCTATACTTATGATAACGTCGGAATCAACTACTTCTTCGAAGACCTCGACTGGCGTTCCGAAACTTGTTTCTCCAAGATACCTGCAATTTTTCCTGTCGTGCTGGACGCATCTTATTTTTTCAAATATCTCTTCTCCTACGAGCTGACGACACTCTTCTTCAGTCTGGTTTCGATGAAGCCCGAGGGCAAAAACAATAGTAATATTCTCGTTTTTTGCTCCACCTAAATAAAGTTCCTCAAGCAAAGGCGGAAGAAGCTTTGCAGTAGGAGTTGGACGCGTAACATCGCTAACTATGATTGCAACCTTCGAATTAGGGTTTACAATCTCAGAAAGCCTTTTACTTTTTATAGGATTTTCAAGAGCTTTTTTAATAAGGGAAGCCCCTTCTTCNNTCAAGCTCCAAAATCCCGCTTCCAAACGCGAGTGGAATCGTTTTTACATTAGTAGTCATGGTTATTCCGATGTCATAGTATTAATTGTATAAAATCGTATAGGTAAACAATAAGGAAATTAACGTCTAATAAAGCTTTAAGTGTATAACTTAAACCGCAGTTAAAACTAGACTTGAATTTTTATAATATATTTATTATTTTTAATACTTCCGCTGTCCAAGTCGCACGCCTTTTCAAAAAAAGCTTGAGCGAAAACCCCGAGTAACGACGTGATTAACCAGTACAACGGTTGCAGCACAACCTTTTTAAAAAAGGCTTGACCGAAAACCCTAGAAACATTTGGATTTGAGAAACTTATTCTCGAACTATATCGGTGTGATCACAAGCCTTTTCAAAAAAGGCTTGACCGAAAAGTCCAGTAAAGTTTGGATTTGAAAAACTTATCCCTTAACCCTATAGGCGTGATCACAAGCCTTTTCAAAAAAGGCTTGACCGAAAAGTCCAGTAAAGTTTGGATTTAAAAAACTTATCCCCTAACCCTATAGGCGTGATCAACCGGCGCAACGGTTGCAGCCCAACGCTTGCTAGAAATTTAGAACTGGGCAGAAAAGCACTGGAAAGTACTGGAATTTAGAGTTCAATTGACTGGCCTGGCTGCATGATGATAACTTTTGTATTAGTTTTTGATTCTACGGCCTGTTTGAATTTTAGAGGGTCCTGACTGATTACATCAAAGGTGTTATAGTGCATTGGAACCACAATTTTGGGCTGAATTAGTTCTACCGCTTTTGTAGCTTCTTTTATGCCCATTGTAAATTTGTCGCCTATGGGTAGGAGGGCCAGTTCTGGTTCGTAGAGTTCACCTATGAGCTGCATATCCCCAAATACTCCGGTGTCTCCGGCATGGTAGATTGAATGATCGTTTATTCGGATAATGAAACCTGCAGGGGAACCGCCATCGAAACTAAAACCTGAGGCATCGATTGAGGAGGAATGGAGTGCATCGGTCATGGTTAGCTTTATGCCTTCTACATTTACTGTACCGCCTTTGCCCATGCCCTCTGCAAAAACTCCTTTTGATTTTATATAGTTTGCAACCTCATGAACTGAGATTATCCGGCATCCTGTCCGTTTTCCGATCTCGATCGTATCTCCAAGGTGATCACGGTGCCCATGAGTCACAGCTATTATGTCAGGGTTCAGTTCTTCAGGGCTGCACGGAGCCAGTGGATTCCCAGAAATAAAAGGATCGATTAACAATTTCTTTTCGGCTTCGAACAAAAAAACAGAATGTCCGAGCCAGGTAATTTTTACGCCAGCCATCTTTTTGCCTCAAAGTAGTTACGTTATAAAAATATAATAATAATGAATTAAGTTGTCCGTAATTTAGCTATCGGAAAGTAATTTAGCTATTAGTAAGTAGTTTAGTTATCAGTAAGCATTTTAGCTATCAGTAAGTAGCTTATCTATAAGTAAATAATTTACTATCAGTATTTCACAATAATGATTTAATTATCGATAATTTTTGGCTGATCATGAAATATTAACGGTCCAGAATGAAAGAAAAAGGAATGAAAGAAAAA
>DAQQ01000191.1:2991-11365 GCA_002508465.1 Methanosarcina sp. UBA7
GAATGAAAGAAAAAGGAATGAAAGAAAAAAGAAAGATAAAGAGTTGTACTGAGGATCATATTAATATGTTTCTTCCGTCAAACGGAGTGAAAATGAAAATCGGTCTGGTAATCCATGGTCCCGAAGTAGTTGATTCGGGAGAGGCTAAAAGGGTTTTTGAAAAGTTCTCCTGCATAGGAAAAGTCGAGGCAAAGCTTGGCGGAACAATGGGAAAAGTAGCTATTCTGGATGCCGGGCTTGAAAGCATTATAGATATAAGCCGGCATCAGAAGCCCAGTGACTGCATTGAATCTCTCTTCGAAACCTCAGATATTGTATGCCTCCTTAACCGGGGAAAAACAATCGAAACCGGGAAAGCATTTGGAGAAATGGTTACTAATCGGCTTCGAGAACCGGAAATAAAACCTCTTATCCAGATCGAAAGCCCGGAAAATACCGATGGAATCCTGATACCTCTCAATAAAAAAGCCGGAAAATACGGAAAATACCTTGAGAAACTTTCTGAAATTCTGGAGCTTCCTGTAGAAAGTCCTTTGTCCCTTCAAAGTTTGAGAGTTCAAAATTCCGTTCTTGTAGAAAAGTGCCCGGCAACAGGCAAAATCCAGGTTATACGCAAGCTCTCAGGCGTTTTTCCCGGAGAAAATATTTTGGTGAATGGAATCGTGATTGGAAAATCCTTTTCTTCCGAAGTAAGCATAGTCTCCGAAAACGGCTTTATTGTCGCAATCGAAGGGGGAGAAATAAAAGAGCACGGGCTCGAAAAACTTCATAATTATGAAAAAAGAGATCCCATTGACCTTGAAAAATCCTGGGTAAAAAGCGGAGACCTGAGAAGAAACGATTTCTATTCTCTTCAAGTCCGGAAACCGAACGTACGCGGCAAAGATTTAGGGTTTTCTTCCCGACCAGCAGCAGGAAGAGTCGTACTTATAGACCATGCAGCGGAAGATACTTTTGAGTTAGCTGCCAATGCTGAATTCGTAGTTACCGTGGGAGACGACACCACAATAATAGCAGGCGATATTCTCTCCAGGCTCGGGATTCCTATTATCGGAATCACGGATGGAGACTGTGACATGCTTGCCTGCCGTGCTGAAATCTTTCCGGGTTCTATTGTGCTCAGGCTGGCAGCGGGAAATGACGATATTCTGGGTAAAAAACTGAAGCAAGAACTTTTAGGGGGAGAAAATTCTGCAGTTTTAGAGGATATATATGCTTTTAAAGAAGATGTGCTGAAACTTGCAGAGCCTTTGATTGAAGCTGTTTTTGAATACTGATTACGAAAAGTAGAACATAGTTAGAAATCTTAAATTCTGATCTGTACGACATCACTTATCACACTGTGTCATTCTTGTCACGCTCGACGCAGGAGAGCGGCCTTTCAGACAAAAAAAGGAAAAGACCCAAAAAATAGCAGACAAATTGTCGATCTCAGATTTCACAGTCGTTTTTCGAAAACAATATATCCTGAATTATGGCAGTCTTTCTATTAGCCTAACGGAGAAATATCTTACCTTTTTTGCACATTCATCGCTCGATTTTGTGGGATTGATTTGTAAGAATGAAACATACAGAAATTAAATTGTCAAACAGTCTGCAAAGATCAAATATTTGTGGCTCTCCACACTCTCATATGAAAGGAATTAGAAAACAATTACTAAAATAATAGTATAATGTTACGAAGTATCTTATACTATAATACTATTTTACTACTGACATTCAGATTACCACCAGTACATCAAATCAATACTATCCTGTTAACACAAACAACGGGATCGTGTGTAAAAATTTTCGTAATGGCTGGATTGTATTTACGGACAAGTCAACCTAAAATAGAAATAATAAATTATTTTTGAATTAGTTTTTAAACTTTATTAATTGTAAACAGGCGCAGGTAATATGTCGGATAACGTGTTTACTTACATTATCAGAATTATTTGGCTAGTTGCGTTTATAAATTTTATTTTGTTACTCGCTCTTCCTTTTATAGCGGAGTATATCTCAGGCGACAACATTTTAAATGATTCCGTAGGGCCATCAAAAGACCTTGAAGCCAATATATTGCTAACTGAAAATGAAAAGGTAACCGTTGTATTCAAAACATACGAACGTACTTTAAATTCAGAATTACTGAATATATCTTTAGTTGATCCGCGAAAAAAAGAGTTTTTCTGGGAAAAAAGCTTTACTCCTACTCCATCTGATGAGAGTGGAACACAAAAGAAAGCTATGGAACAGCAAACCATCGATTTCTTTTCATTTACACCGAAGGTGTCAGGAGTATATCATATCAAAATAAGTAACGCTGATTTTCAAACAGATGTCAAAATAGTCTCAGGAATGGTAACTCCATCCGAACAACCATCCTACCTGCCCATATTATTAATGTCTCTTATAATCATGTTTTCTGGCTGTTTATTCAGGAGTGTCAGAACGGGCTTTGGAAGATTTTCATTTAGTGGAGCAATCAATTTAATTGTATCCCTATCTCTGAGCCTGCTTATAATCTACAAAATAATCGGTTTATAAGAATCTAGATAAATTCTTCATAGAATACCCCCATGAAGGGTTTATCGAGATTCTCTATAACATATCTATTTTAGTATTTATGTCAAATGAGAGTGCAGAGCCCTGTTAAAAACAAGCAGTTAATCCAGTGAGCACGGCGTTTCAGAGCAATCTGTTCAAGGAGTAACTTACCCTCAACCACGTTCAAACCGTCAGAATATAAACTAATTCCGGCAATCTCCTGCCCCTATTAGCTAGTAAAATGCCGGATTTTATGGGTTGATTGTAAGGGATGAAATGACAGAAATAAAAGATGATAACGCTGATAATAGCTATACTTTGCTAGACGGAGCCGTTAAGCAAACTATTTATTTGATGAAAGGAAAAAGGTATCCTATAGGTGATGAAGTCCGCCAAGACTTGTAGTCTAAACCGCTTATGCTGATGACTTCTACATTAATTATTGAGGTTTTAATATGTATACTATTTTATTGGTAGGTATAGGCGGCTTCATAGGTGCTACCTTGAGATATGTATTAGGGGGATGGATTCAAAACAGCTTTGTCAGTTTTCCGGTGGGTACGTTAACTATAAATACAATCGGAAGTTTCTTTTTAGGTTTAATAATGTACCTTTCCGAATACCAGGGCCTGTTTAGTAACCAAACCAGAATATTTCTGACAATAGGTATTTTAGGAGCTTTTACAACATTATCAACGTTTGGTTACGAATCATTCCGGTTGCTTGATGACTCAAAATTAATGCTTATGGCGATAAATTTAGTATCAACAGTATTATTTTCCATGATGGCTGTATATTTAGGTAAGATTGTAGCTCTAAGTGTTAGCTCTTACCTATTGGGAGGAATGAAATGAAAACGGACAGAGTGCAGGGTTGTGAGGAGAATTGCATGAAGAGTGAGTCTACAGCCATATTGTTAAGGATATTTATTGGGGAATCTGATCACTACAAAGGTAAGCCTTTGTACATGTATATTGTTGAAATGCTAAAAGCTGAAGGTATAGCCGGAGCTACTGTTTTTAGGGGTATTGCTGGCTTTGGAAAACATAGCCGCATTCATACAACTTCTATATTACGTCTATCAACTGATATGCCAATACTCATTGAGGTTTCTGATCTTGAAGAAAATATAGATAGAATCAGACCAAAATTAGATGAGGTAATTAACCAAGGGTTGATCACAGAAGAAAAAGTTAAAATCGTATTTTATGGCAGTGATAATAATAAGTAAAAGGGAAGTACCTGGAAGTAAGAAACAGCTGGAAGTGTTGATATGACTGAAAGGCAGGTCGAAAGCGTAATTGTTGAAATTCCAAAAGGGAGCCGAAACAAGTTCGAATATGATAAAGAAAAGAGACTGATTAAGTTCGACAGAATGCTTTCTTCTTCAATGGTATATCCCTCGGATTATGGTTTTTTCCCGGACACACTGTCCCTTGATGGCGACCCTTTAGATGCTATGGTTTTAACCTGGGAGCCCACATTTCCGGGTTGTGTAATCGATGTATATCTTGTAGCATTATTTGATATGGAAGATTATAAAGGAAGAGATCAGAAAATTCTGTGCGTCCCAAAAAATGATCCGATGTGGAATTATATTGAGTCAGTAGACCAGGTCCCACCGCATTTATTTAAGGAAATCACTCACTTTTTCCAAACTTATAAGAACTTAGACAAAAAACAAGTGAAAGTTATCGGTTGGAAAAGCCTCGAAACTGCAATCACTGTACTTCAGGAAGCTAAAGATCGATATGTTACACAGAAAAAATAAAGCAGACGAAAAACCGGAAAATGTTATCAATTGCAGGTATCAATTCAGAGAATGTGATTTCGGGATCTCCCTTGTAGAAAAGTGAAAAACTGATTGACAAAACTGTTTGTAGAAAGTGAAAAATTAGTTGACAAAATTGCTTTGTAGAAAAGTGAAGAAAACCAGTTGATAAATTAGCAGATTCATAAACTGAGTATTTTATGAAGTTCCAATTATACTATTTTTCACTTTATACTGGTACTGTAAATCTTATACAGAACTCAGTCCCAGAATCCCTTTTTAATTCGATTTCGCCCCCTAACTGATCTACTAAGGTTTCCACTAACTGTAATCCAAGAGAATTGGAATCTTCTAAATTAAAGTCCTCAGGAATACCAATCCCATTATCCGAGATTATTAAAACAAAATCGGTACTGTTATAACTTTCTTTTGTGCTTCCCTGGTCTTTACCTGCGCATTCAGCAAAGTCTTCCCTGTGAAGTTTGATTTGAATTTTTCCGTCGTTCTCGCCTGGAAATGCATATTTTAAGGAGTTAGATACAAGTTCGTTAATGATTATTCCTAGTGGGACAGCAATATCCATATCAAAGAAAATGTTTTCTTCCAGTTCGATGTTAAGGTTTGTGTTGACATTTCCAACTCTATAAGTCTGAAATAGATTTTCAACAAGCCTTTGAATATACGACGAGAAATTTAATGTATCGTTTCCTCTGCCTTCGTGCAGTTCTTCGTGGATAAGAGCAATTGACATTACTCTGTCCTGGCTTTCTATGAAAGCATTAAGAACTTCGGAATCCTCGGCACATCCTCTGCTTCTGAACTTTTCAGCCTGCAGGTCAAGAAGGGAAGAGATCACTTGCAGATTATTTTTTATTCTGTGATGGATTTCTTTTTTTCGGGCTTCTTCGGCTTTTGCCAGAAGTCTTTCCGCACTTACCTGCTCAGTAATATCTCTACCCATAGATGAGATAGCAATCAGCTTTCCGGAAGCATCAAAAACAGGAGAATAAGTTATTGAAATATTTATTGTTGTACCATCCTTTTTTAACCGTACAGTTTTGTAATGCTGGATTTCTTCCCCCTGCTTAATTTTTTCGATTAAGTTTTTTATTTCTCCTTTAAGATTATCCGGTTCAGCGATTGAAACATTTTTCCCCAGAACTTCCTCAGCCGAATAACCATAAATTTGCTCCGCTCCCTTATTCCAGCTTGTAATAGTACCTTCCAGAGATTCAGTTATAATAGCGTCGTTTGATGATTCTACAACATTCGCTAATATCCTGATCTTTTCCTCTGCTCTCTTACGCTCTGTGATGTCCTGAACTATTCCTTTAATTCGAATTGGGCTTTTATTTTCATTATAAGAAGCTCCGCCCTGTGCATGGACTATACGCTCTTCTCCATCAGCTGAGATAATCCTGTGATCAATGCTAAAGGACTTTTCATTTAAAGCTTTTTTAACTGCATTATCCACATAGCTTCGATCTTCGGGATGCACATAGCCTAAAAGTTTGTCGTAACTCATACCTTCCCGGGGCTTATGTCCAAAAATACTATACATTTCGTCAGAACAGTATAATTTATCATTTATGAGATCATAATCCCAATTTCCAATATGAGCTATTTTTTGAGCTTCAGAGAGTCTTCTTTTTTCTTCCATCAAAGACTCATAAGCCTTTTCAAGCTCAAATGTACGTTCTTTAACTTTTATTTCCAAACTATCGTGTGCTCTTCTAAGGGCTTCTTCTGCTTTTTTGCGCTCAGTAATATCTCTGGCAATTGTTGAAATGGCTACAAGCTTTCCAGAAGAGTCAAAAACTGGAGAAAGGGTTACTGAAATGTCTACTATCGTTCCATCCTTTTTCAACCTTAAAGTCTCATAATTACGAATTCTTTCTCCTCGTTTAATTTTCTCAATTAACCGTTTTGTATCCCCTCTCAGATTTTCTGGCTCGAGTGCTGATATATTTCTTCCCAGAGCTTCTTCAACGGAATAGCCATAAATTTTCTCTGCTCCTCTATTCCAGCTTGTGATAACCCCATCAAGAGATTCGGTTATAATTGCATCGTCGGATGATTCGACAGCGTTTGCCAGTATTTGAATTTTCCCTTCTGCCTTTTTAAGTTCAGAGGTGTCACGTGCTGCAGCAAACATTCCTATAATTTCGCCAGCCTCGTCTTTGTAAACCGAGGCATTATATAAAACAGGAGTTATATGTCCATCTTTATGCTTAATATCTAGTGAATAATCTCGTACAAATCCTTCCTGAAATACAAGTTGATATCCCTTTTTGGCTTTCTCAGGTTCAGTGAAATAATTAGAACAGTCTGTGTCTATGAGTTCTTCCCTTGAATAACCAGTTACTATTTCAGTGGAGTTATTAACATCGGTTATTTTTCCGTTAGGACCGATTGTGATGAAAGGATCGATGCTAGCTTCAATCAGGCTGCGGTTATATTTACTTGCCAATTTAAGCCTTTCTTCTGCTTTTTTGCGCTCAGTTATATCCTGTGTTATGCCGAAGCTGCCGATAACTTTTCCATCTTTGTCATATTCAAAATATGCTTTCTTACGCACCCATTTAATCTTACCGTCAACAACAATGCGATATTCAATGTCATACTGTTCACCCTTTAATCCTGCCTTCCATTTACTATTTACATATTCCCTGTCATCAGGATGAGTTTTAGAAAGGATGGTCTCATAGGTCAAATGGGTGCCTTTTGGGATGCCAAAAATACGGTGGTTTTCGTCGGACCATGTCAATTCTTTTGTACGTACATCCAGACGCCAGCTTCCGATATTTCCTACGGTTTGAGCACGATCAAGGTCTTCCCTGCTTTTCTCTAGTTTATACACCAGAATATCGCATTCTTTCAGTGACTTGGTAAGTTTGAAGTTACTGTGGCTTAACTGTGAGATCATATTGGCAAGTTTCACGAAGAAGGACATACTTTTATTCACAGCTTCCCTACTTAACCGTGGAACTTTTTCGAGCATGGCTATATACTCGTTCTCATTGAAACCGTATTTTCTAGCCTGGGATCGGAAAAGTTCATAGTCCAGAGGCTCGTCTTCAAAAAAAAACTGTCCTGAGAAGATATTGCCTATATGCTGACCGTCCACAATAAGCGGGGTTACTACATCCCACATATTATTCTTGCATTTGTACAGCTTAAAATCTCCAGGGAGAACGCCAAGGGACAGTTTTGTGTCGCTTTCCACACAGTGTTTGCAGGTTTCAGGATGAACCCTGTGGAATTTAGTGCAGATGTCCTGCCATCCAACACTTACCGGAATATTACCTTTAAGATCAACCAGAGCTATGGTAATGTGAGTGAGTTCATGTAAATCATACATGAGGGACTGGACCGCTGGAACATCAAGAATGTCAGCCAGCTCAAGGTTTGCCACCTCCCTAGCTTCACTTCTCTGAGTTTTTTCTTCAAAATTTTTATGGTCAGTTATGTCGAGTCCAAAAATGTTTGCACATTCTTGTTCAGAGAAAGGATGAAAAACAACCAGATATACTCTTTTTCCCACTTTAATTTCCACTTTTTCGGAATGATTTTGGGTAATTACTTTTTGCACAATATCTACGATACTTAAAGGCAGTTTTTCTCCTACTGTCACTCCCAGTTCATTCAAGAGCTCACTAACCTCATTTGAGTAAAGAACCGTACCATCTTTTCCAACACAAATTACAGGATCCGCATTGTTCGAAATTTTTCCATTCATTTTTCCCCTTCAGGCTCTTCTCTTTGACGGCGAAGTACCTAACTTTAGGATATTATTGTTACAACCACTTACAAGTGAGTTTATTCTTTTAAAAGATGTTTGATTTATTAAGTATATAAAATCATTCTCGTTATAACAATTATTACAAAATTTGAAAAATAGTAGATAAAGATATTTATTAACATAGAGCCTATCCCAAAACCTATTTGCTTCTAAATCATTATGAGTTTTCAGGATCATTTTAGTGGATTATATTCAACTGACTACTCTAAATACGAAATTCAAAAATCAAATTTTGAGTTTTAGGATAGGCTCAAACACAAAATATCAACCAT
>DAQQ01000089.1:0-15639 GCA_002508465.1 Methanosarcina sp. UBA7
ATTCACCAGCCTTTCAAATTCAGTCTTAAATTCTTCTTCTCCCATTTTATCTCTTAACTCAAAGATAAGTTTAGAAGCCAGTTGACTATACGGAGACTTAAGAGCTTCGAAAATTGAAAAAGCCTTTATATAAGCATGAAGAGCCAAAACATATTCTTCCTTTGCTTCATAAATCATTCCTAACTGTCCCATTGTGCTTGCAATTCCGCTTTTGTTCCCCAGTTCTTCTTCAATTTTCAGTGACTGATTGTACTTTTTCACTGCTTCTTCGTAGTTGCCCTGATCTTGATGAATCATTCCTATCTGGTGCAATGTTCCTGCAATTCCACTTTTGTTTCCCAGCTCTTCTCCAATTTTCAGTGACTGATTGTACTTTTTCACTGCTTCTTCGTAGTTGCCCTGATCCTGATGAATCATTCCAAGCTGGTGCAGTGAGTTTGCAATTCCACTTTTGTTTCCCAGCTCTTCTTCAATTTTTAGTGACTGATTGTACTTTTTCACTGCTTCTTCGTAGTTGCCCTGGCGCTGATGAATTATTCCAAGCTGGTGCAATGTTCCTGCAATTCCACTTTTGTTTCCCAGCTCTTCTTCAATTTTCAGAGACTGGTTATACTTTTTCACTGCTTCTTCGTAATTGCCCTGCTGCTGATGAATCATTCCAATTGCATGAAGTACAACTGCAACCCCCGTTTTATTCCCCATGTCCTCATATTTATATTTAATGTTGTTATATATTTTAAATGCTGTATCTAAGTCTCCGAGACGGTAATAAATCGTCGCAAGGATGTACTCAACATTTGTTTTTGTTCCTCCTGATGTCGTGCTGATAGAATCATTTAATAAATCCATTGCAAGTTCAATGTGTCCCCATCGGATCAGGAATTCTGAAGTACTTTCAACTATCTTGCTGGCATTTTCCCAGTCTTCTGCCCGATAATAATAATCTCTTGCTTTCAAATGATCCCAGAGATTTCTATTTTGGGTGACCAGATTCTCATAGTATCTGGCAGCCCTGATAAGAAGCTCTTTTTTGTCCAGTCCATCTTTTTCCAGTTTTTTGAGTGCAAAATCTTTTACAATTGTGTGCTCCGAGTAAACGCTCTTATCGTACTCCTGTTCTTTTGAAATGAGACCCCATTGGAGGAGTTTTTGCAAAGGTTCTCCGACAGCAGGACATTCATCTTTCTCATCACCGATAATCCATGATAGAGCCTCGATAGTAACGGCTTCTTCATAAATTGAGGCGCAGAGGAGCAGTTTTTTGGCGTCTTCATCCAGTTTGGAAAATGACTTGTCCAACAAGGTAAA
This sequence comes from Methanosarcina sp. UBA7, assembly GCA_002508465.1. Lineage (GTDB taxonomy): Archaea > Halobacteriota > Methanosarcinia > Methanosarcinales > Methanosarcinaceae > Methanosarcina. The sequence goes on from DAQQ01000089.1 coordinate 1,309, forward strand.
TTCAATAAGCTCTTTTTTCAGAGGTGACAGATCCAGCAGTAAATCATCTACTCCCTGAACAGCAGCATGTTTTGCAAACTGGCCTATAGTCCAGGGATGGCCACCAATAACATCATATATTTTCTTTTTCTTCTGAATTCCCAGATCTGCCAATTCCGTAAAATTGTTCATGAGCCAGTTTGTCTGAGGAAAATGGAGTTCGGGAAGGGAAATGTGCTCAATTCCTGAAGCAAGCCTGCCATCAAGCGGATCAAAGTCGTAGCGAGTTGTTATGAGGAATTTTGTGTTTCTCGTTGTGTTGTTAAGGAGATGCTGGACGAATGTTTTAAGTTCAAGGTTTTCTATGTCGTTCCTTCCTTCGTTCAGGCAATCTTCAAAGTTATCGAAAATGACCAGGAATCTTATCTGCTTCAAGATTTCGACCAGTAAAGTAATTTTGACTTCAAGAGGAACCTGTTGGTTCAGGATCTGGTTCAGTTCTGACCTTCCTTTCATCAGCAAAAAATTGTTGAACTTGTTCAGGATATCTTCTGGCCTGGTTGTGGGAGTAAATTTTATTCCTAACGTGCCTTCGAAGTAATAACCCATTTTCAACGCAAATCGAGTTGCAAGTACGGTTTTTCCAATTCCGCCGAATCCGTGAATGATTGCAGCCCGCTTTACATCGGACTTGAAACCTTTTTCAAGAAGCCTGAGTTCTTTTCTCCTGGCAACAAAACCTTTTTCCATGACCTGCAAATCCGGCATCATCATAGGTTTAAAAACAAATTCGGAAGGTTCAGGCTTTAAATTCTCTACATTAACGCAGTTGCAGTCTGAGAGATACAGTACAGGAGTTGCAAAGTCAAGTCCATTACCGTTTTCTAAGTTCTTCATCACGAGTCTGGCTTCTTTTAAAGCAAGGTCAACAGGTTTTCCGCTTGCAATTGCTCTGTAAAAATTGTACGCAAACTTTGTGGCAACGTCATCAAGTACGGAATATTGCATTGCCACAACAGCAGGAATTCCCTTTTTGGAAAGCATGCTGGCCAAATCCCCAAAAGCTTTTTTATTCGAACCTTTGGCGGATTCACAGGAACTGAGCACCACAAGCCGGATTCCTCGTTCGGAAAAAAGATCGGAAAGGGTTTCGTTGTCAATAAGATTTATTTCTTGCTTTTCTGTTTCAAAAACGAGGTGCCCTTTGCCATCTTTGAAAGCACCGTGACCTGTGAAATGGATAATATGGTAATCCTGTTCATTCAGGTAGCCTTCGACGTTTTCAAAAGTTGCATCCTCAGTAAAATCCACTTTTATTTTCTGATCTCTTTGAAGTTTGTCCACGGCTTCAAGGATAATTTCCTGTTCTTTTTCCGTGTTCAAAGGTGAAATTCTGGGATCATCCGGACCGGAAATTATTACCAGCATCCTGAGTACGGAGTCAAGAGGTTCAAGCTTTTTCTTCTTCACGCCTGCTGGCAGTCTTGAAATCAGGATGTTTCTTCTTCTAATCAGAAAATCTTCGTCATCATGGAGATATTCCCAGGGCAGCGCTGAAATTTCCGGAACATCTTCGCCAAACCTGAGTGAAATCCTGAGCCCATTGCCATTTTCCTGGACTTCCGTTACGGAGTTGTTGAAATACTCGCCGAGCTGACCGGAAAATACCTTACTGTAAAGCATTTTCCCAAATTCGACATGCGACTCTTCTCTTTCCTTTTCTTCCAGTGACTCTGCCTTTCCCTTTTCCTTTTCCTTTTGTTTCTCTGGTTCTTTAGGGCTTTCTGTAACTTTTTTCTCTATGCTTTCAAGCATCTGAGGGAGTTTGAGGTCTTTCCTGAGTTCGAAATCGTTTCTCGCTACAACATTCCCATCCTCCAGAATTGAGGCATGATATTCATGGGAAGATGCTTCGGAGGATCGGGTAATCTGAAGATCGAGAGAAGAGTATTCCAAAAAGATCACTGGTCGTTATTTGGACTTCATAATTAATAAATTTAAAGTGTATATAACGATAAAAATAATATTAAAGACTTAAAAATATGAATTAAAAATATGAATTAAAACCGAAATCAGCTTTAAATTAGTGAGATCTTACAACATAAAGCTGAGAAAAGCAAACTTTCAAGTTTTTCAATTTTATTTTGGGAAAAGCCGGTCGTGTCCGCACGACCGGTGAGAGCCTGGGGTTCTAAAATCAATTAATTCCCAAAGGGGTTCCTGAAAAGATATTTCCGGTTTTACTCCTTTACTCCTTCTTTTCAAGGCAAATGAGCTCTTCGGCGTACGGCAGTGTCTCTTTCATCCAGTCGCAGAACTCCCTCCACTCATCAAGCTTGTGATAGCGGCGCTGGAAGTAAATGTTTCTGAGTTCAGCGTAATTGGTTATTACCGTCCTTTTCTGCAGAAACGCACTCGGAAGGTCCTGGATGAGTTCCCTGAATATCGCTTTCCGGTATTCATTGTCTTCTTCACTGTCTCCCTCGCGGGATTTGTATTCATTGATAAGGTCGTTCAGGTGTTGGATCTGGTCGTTCCTGTAGTCTGTAAGGGTATCAAAAGAAAAATCGTCTGCAGTAAGCTCCCTGCTGGTCAGCTTGTGCATCGTTGAGGTGGAGTTTTTTTCTGCGAACTTGTAGGTATCAAATTCCTTCCACCAGTAAATTGGGGCTGTAAGGTCAAAACAGACCGTAATGAACCTTAAAAACTTGCCGTGCTCGTTCCCTGCAAGTGTCAGGCGCTGGGCCAGGTTCAGGTCCTTTTCTCCAAGCTTGCAGTTTCCTGCCTCATCAGGCTTGCTGCTGTCCATTAGGTGCCAGGAGTTCATAGGGTTCCGCATGCCAAGAATTGCATAATAGATATTGTATGTACCGTGTAATTTCATTTCAATCATAAGAGCGCCTCTTACACCCATTAAGATAAACAATTTATAAATCTGTTCGTTGCGAATGATTCAGCAATCGACATTATAAATTATTCGTAAACTGTCCATTGTAAATAAACTAGCTCATGTGAACGAACTGATTTAAACAAACTAACTGGTTGTGAAAAAACTAACTGGCTTTAAAAACTGAAAAACATAATCAAGGGGTCAAGGAGTTTAAGAAATAGCTTTCACTTTCTGAGGGGAAACTATTTAAGAAAAATAGGCACCTCTTAACCCATGCTCTATCCTTTCAAATATGACCTTTCTGCAACTTCCGGATATTTCTGTTTAACAATGAGTAGCAACGTTGCATATTATCAATACGAGCCTGTTGACCTCAATAAACTTATAATCCCATTTAAGAAAAAGCCAGAAACCTCTTCATAAGTTATGTGACCTGACATACGAGATCTGACATACGAGATCTCTGACATACGAGATCTCTGACATAAAAGATCTGACATACGAAATCTGACATATGAGATATGAGATACATCTCAAATTTGTCATTAATTTGACAATTAAAACACCCAAAATTTTTTAATTAAGATGTGCGTTATTAATTAGGGAATTTAATGATTGATCCTATATTTTTAATGGAAATAGTTATTGCCTTGCTCGTTCTATCCCTTCTGGCACAAACCCTTAGCCATCGTTTTCAGGTTCCTGTTATCATTTTTCTATTGATCGAAGGAGTAATAGTTGGGCCAGAAATTCTTAATCTACTAAATCCTGTTCTCTATATGGACGTGCTCAGTGCCATTGTAGCTATTTGTGTGTCTGTTATAGTCTTCGATGGAGGGCTCCAGGTTGACTTGAAACAACTCAGGGGGGTTCAGGAAAGCGTTCTTAAATTAAGCACTATTGGTGTTTTAATTACTTTTTTCGGGATTACCACACTTACATATTTTCTCATAAATGTTCCTCTTCAAATTGCTGCCCTTTTCGGAGCTTTGGTTACTGCAACCGGTCCCAGTGTTGTTGGTCCAATAATCCGGAATCTTCATGTTTCACATAAGGTTGGCAAGATCCTGGAACTTGAGAGCGTTTTAAACGATGCTGCAAGTGTGATCTTGACTGCGGTGGTTTTTGAATGTATTGCAGCAGAAATTTCAAGGATAGGAGCAGTAGTCTTCATCCTTCAAAGGCTTGGAATTGGATTATTAATAGGAATATTGAGCGGATTTGCACTCCACTGGTTTTTTACAACCGGTACTTCCATTAGCAAAAGGACTGCCAGGTTAATTACTCTTATCTCGATCTTTACCTGCTATGTACTGTCAGAAATTATGGGCAATGAATCCGGAATCCTTGCACTGGCAGTCTTCGGAGTTATTACGGGAACCTTGGAATTTCCTTATAAGGAAACGATAAAGGAATTCAACTGTGACCTGGTAACTTTAATGATCTCTTTGATCTTTGTCCTGCTTGCAGCAATGATCAAGTTCTGGTATATCATGGATATCGGGATAAAAGGAATCTTGTTAGTTATACTTATAGCTCTACTCGTCCGCCCAATATCGGTCTTTATCACAATGTGGAGTTCAAAACTCCGCACCAATGAAAAACTCTTCATATCATTCATGGGGCCAAGAGGAGTAGTTCCTGCTTCAATTGCAACTTATTTTGCAATCAAATTGGATGAGATGAAGGTGCCTGGAGGGCAAACGATTGTAGGTTTAGTCTTCCTGACAGTCATAGTGACTGTCTTCCTGACAGGAGGCATGTCAAAAAGAGTAGCTCAGATGCTGGAGGTAATTCCTATGGGAATTTTGGTTATCGGAGGAGGAAAAGTAGGCCGGATTCTTGCTGAACGCTTTGATAAAAGAGGCGAAAATGTGACAGTTATAGATATCTCTGAAGAAGAATGTAACAAATGCATGGAATTAGGCATCAGGACTATACAGGGCAATGCAACAGATGTTAATACTCTTAAAAAGGCCGGAATTAAAAACACCAAGTATGCAGTTGTAACCACAAAAAAGGACGACACAAATCTCCTGTTTTGCCAGATTGCAAAGGCAAGATTTGGATTCAAAGGTGACCAGCTGGTTGCCAGAGTAAATAATATAGAAAATCTTAAAGCTTTTTGGGACCTGGGAATCCTTGCTATGAGCCCAACCATGACAACTGCTGTGGTGATGGACAGCATGATTGGAAGAAATCACCTCTTCTCATTGTGTGAAGTAGGAGGAGAAGGCAATGTTATGGAAATCAAAGTCACCAATCCAAAAGTCGTGGGAAAGGCCATAAGGGAAATTAATTTTCCGGAAAGAAGCCTTATGGTAATGGTAAGACGGGGAAATGAATCGATTATTGCACATAGTAGCCTGAAACTTGAATATAATGATATTGTAACGGTTATTGGAGAGCAAGGTACAAAAAAGAGTGTTTCTGATATACTATACAGGTAAGTTTGAGTACAGGTAAGTTTAAAGCACATTTAAAAATAAGCCTATGAACTCATTTCCAAAGGCAAAATCGGGTTTCTGAGTTCAAATCTTTAATAGTTAATCAGGCTACTATTACGAAAAGTTTCAAAAATTTTTCGTAACAAAATCAAAGATGCGCTAGCATGCTATTTAACAAGCTGTAGAGTACTCGGCTTAAAAAAAACTGTTATTTAAATATTTTATTATAGATTCCAAAAATTGTGCTTGATAGGTATTTTTGCTTTATATTCCAGGAGTTGCTGGATATGATAGGATCGACAGCTCGATTGTAAAAGACCTTCGATAGTCCTACACCCACCATATCAATGTACTTGTAAAATAGGTAGCTCAAGGGTATTATCAATAGCACGGACAGGAAACACGAAATAAGGACAGCTATCCAGTATGGTAATATCGGGTACAATACGAGGAACAGTGCACAGGTGAAACTGCTTATTATCAGGAAATGTATCAGGTACAGCGAGTAAGATATTTTTCCAAGAAATACAGGCACTGGAGAGGAAAAGACTTTTTGTAGCCATTGGCTGTTCAATAAGACATACATTATCATAACGGCTCCCAGGATATGATATGTCAGTTTTGGGATATCAAAGAGACCGTTATTAAGAAAACCGTATAATGAATCGTTTGTTACGGTGCCTACTGGATACGACCCGAGAAATAGCCCTGAAAACAGTATAACGGATAATACCATTTTGTTATCGGTTTTAAACACTGACGCTTTACTGTTAAATATGTCTGCAAGCCCCATTCCTATTATAAAGGCAAAATAGTAGGAATTGAAGAAAAATACGGCTGCTGCAAGGTAGAATGTCCAGCGTTTCCGTTGCATTCCGAATAGTAGAGCTAGTGCGAAAACAAGCATAGACCCATAAAATTCTACTGTCATTGTCCATAAAACCGGGTTATATGTGTCGCTTCCTGTAAAAAACGATCCCCACACCGCCTGCTTAATTGCATCAACAATATCCGGTGTAAAGGTCCAATAGCTGTCGTAATTGTTATTTCCTGAGATCATTACGGTCTCAATATAATAATGGAATGCTCCGATTGATGCCAGTGAAAACGATAGGACTGTTGCTGCCAGCACGGGAACAAACAGTCGGATATATCGGCGTACTGCACCGCTTATAATTATTTTTTTGTCTTTAGTTCGAAAATATTTTTGGGTTAATACGTAACCACTTAGAACAAAGAAAATGCATACCGAAAAGTTTCCGGCGCCAATTAATCCTAAGGGCGTGATCGAGAAAATCCGTTCAAGATTCCCCAGATGTGAAGGCATTCGATCACTATAAATAATCGCCGGGATCAATATAATGAAGAAATGCATTATCATCACGTTAATCGCAGCTATACCGCGTAGCCCATCAAGATAGTTGATCTTTTCAGTCATATTTATTGCTCAAGGAAAATTATTGTTTAAACATGCTCTAGTAATCCCCACAAAACCGTATTTATTGACTGTATGTAGTAAATTAGGTCCAGGTTCAGCTTAATTGCGTAAGATCCATAATTGTTTATGGTGGATCCTTCTAGAATAACGAGAACTGCAGATGAAATAAGTCTTTCCATTTGTTCCAGTTCGTGTTTTAATGAGTCCGGCTTTAAAATCATATAGCTGCGATGAGAGAATGTTGAAAATAAGTACGGATGTTTAGTGCTGAATTCCAGATCAAAGCTTGCTGATTAGAAAAATCCCTTCTTCTTTATGTTTTTTGTTTTTGAGTTTTTGCTCAATTGAGTTTTTGCTCAGTTACGTCTATTTTCTAAGCTTACCTGTGTACAGGAAATAAAGATGATATCCCCTGAATAACATGCACAACTATATGAATACGTATACTGACGGTATAATTTTCATGCTAAATTAGTGTACACAAAGCAGAAAATGAGAGTCAAAAGTGAATGTGTAACTACTCTTGGAAATATCAACTGATTATTAAGGTACTACCAAAAAATTCAGAAGATTTGATAAAAATCAGGAAATTTGAGAAAATTCAGAAAATTAAACAAAAAATTCCGAAAATAGATTCCTTCGAATCCAAACAATTTTGTCTATTTTTTATAAATGTCATAAGCTTCAATCTTTCAGAATGGTACTTCCGTCATCACAGTTAGCTACGAACACCCCATTGTCCAGGATGCCACCGGGAACATTAATTATTCTGTCCTCTATCCAGACTCTGTAATTCTCAGAAATTAAACACCCGACTTCTTTTTGAAATATTGAAGAGTGTTTGAAGTAGTTCAGTTTTACAGTGTCCGGGGTTTCCTCATATAGTCCACATTCTTTAAACTTTTTGTTTATATAGACATCGAATGTACTGTCATCATGGAGAATGAAGTGGGTTGTCTTATTGGTGTATTTTCTGGGCATAGGGATCACATTTTTAGTATATTGGTAACATGAATTCGTTTTTCGATTTAAATAACTGGGTTTCGCTTTAATGCTGTTTTATCTTATACATAAAATATTTTTGTGTTTATTATTATCGTATTTTTAACAGCACTATATCAGCAATAAGCCACAGTAATATAAGTCTTATCTTTGTAAATATAATTTTCACCTAGGTTGCTGAAATCGATATCCAAGGTTAAAATAGATATTCAGAACATACTTTTTATTTCTATTTTAGTGGGACCACGCTGTCAATCGGGTGAGATTTGAAAGAGAAGAAATCCTTATCAATAATGTCTTTATATCGAAATGAAAAGTTTCAATCCTTGTTTTAGTGGATCTTGCTTACAAGCTCTTTTTTCACCCAGTTCTCGTTGTTCTCAGTGATTCTTACTTTCCAGCCTATGTGGATATTATAACATTATTATAATATTTTTAAATAAAAAAAAGAAACTTTTTTATATAAGGCTTTTCGTCCTGTTGAATCCCAAAAACCAATTATGGAGGCCTGAAGGCAAATTTTTCATATCCGAACAGCACTATGCTTTGATAAGGAACTTTAACCGTAGTTATCTTCACTAAATCGAACACCTGTGACAAAACTGTGATGAAAGAGGGGGGTTAGCAATGCACCGTGCTAAATATTCATACTACTTTTAGCGGCGCTTATATACTAGGTATTCTTTTATTCTTTTATTAGTAAGTTCTTAGTTTCCATGTAACCTGCCTGTTCATCAGATAGTTCCAGAAAAAGACAATTACTATCCCTATGAGATTTGAAACCAGATAATAGATACCAAAGAAATTTGTCAGGAAATACAATATTCCTATATTAATTATAAGTCCTACAATTGAGATACACTGGAAAGAAAAAAATCTCTTAAATCTATTCTGTGTATATTTATCGGCTTTATCCTTCAGTTTAAATGTCCAGTAGTCGTTCAGGAGAAAATTACTCAGGATAGATATTTCTATTGCTACTAAACTGGATATAATATAATAAAGGCCTATATATTCAGTAAATAAATATAGAGAACCTACATTGACCAGTACCCCGGATAATCCGACAAAGCAATATTTTCCTATTTTTTCCCATTCGTTCCAGACATGGTTATTACGAAAAACAAGAGAATACTTAGCGATATTTAGAATTTGTTTTATATAGTCAGTTATGATGCAAAATGTGAGTTTACTTTCTCCATTCTGCCGATCACTAAATGTAAATGGAATCTCGATAAATGAGTTCCACTTTCCCTTTCCGAGAACTTCCATAAGAATTTTGTACCCGCGAGGATGAAGTTGAGCTCCGGAGATAACTTTCTTTTTTAGGGCAAAAAAACCGCTTACAGGATCCGTAACTTCAGGAAATAGTATTCTTCCAAGTCCTGTTGCTCCAAGAGATAAAATCCGACGTTTAAGAGGCCATTGTTTAATGCCTCCTCCGCGAGTATATCGACTTCCTATGACAATATCTGTTCCTTTTTTAATTTCTTCATAAAAACTAGGAATTAATGCTGGAGGATGGGAAAAATCGGCGTCAATTACCAGAAAAGTGTTAGAATTTGCCTGCCTGAAGCCCTCAACTACGGACTGTGAAAGCCCATGGTCTGTGTGTCTTACAATAATTCTCAGATTATTGTATTTCAACATAAGTTCTTCGACAATTTTAATAGTTTTGTCTCGAGATTCGTCATCAACAATAAGAATCTCCCCACGAATCTTATTTAATGAAAGAGTTGAGTTCACAGCCTCGATTATTCTGGCAATATTGATCTCTTCATTAAAGGTGGGAATAATTACTGTTAGTTCATACTTAGAATACATTTTAACTCCAACTTGTAAATTAAACCTAATAATCGAAACCATAATCATGTATTTGTATAAAATTAATAAGGAATCCCAATTAGATCACCAGATTGAAACTATTAGTCCAGAATACCATTAAAAAACCTTGGAGAAGAGCAAAAGATAGCGTAACAAGGTCTTCTGAAACACGATTTTTAGTAATATCCGCAAAAAGGATATAAATAGGAAAAATTACAAGAATAAACCTGGGCATGGACTGAATTCCTGTACAAAGTGGGACGAAAATAGAATATATACAAAATAACCAGTAAGAAAATCGGATCTTTCTGTAAAATAATATAAAAATAAAAATAGCAATGGTAGCAAAAACAGCCTCAAAGGTTGTGTAAATATCCCCATGATACCCGTTAATTAAAATCTCCAGAGGATTTCCAAAATGTCTTTGCCACATCACCTGAGAGTGTGCAAAAGCCATGAAATCTCCAGTCAGGTGATAATTAAAGATCATGAAAGAAAATGTGCCCAGAGGAATTAAAGAAAGATAAAACAGGGGAAGTATTTTATTTAGGGAGGTTTTAAGGCTTTTTAAGCTTACGTCTTTTCTTATCAAAGGCACAAGACCTTCGTAAAGCAAAGGTAAAACGACAAGAACACCAGTAGACCTTGTTAAGGATAAAAAAAACCCTGCAACTCCAGCTAGGTGCCATTTACCTGTTCTGGCGTAATAAAAACACATTAAGGTAAGAGTAAGGTACAGGGATTCTGTGAAAACTCCAGAAAGAATGAAAGAAACCGGAAAAAGAAGCAGATATTTTATTGATTTAATGGATATATCTTCATCATAATCAAGCTTTACAAGCCGGTAAAGATACACACAGGAAACTATTAAACAAAAGTTTGATATTATCAAACCAGCAAGATAGTAATTTCCTGTAGCCAAGCCTAGAAATCTCATTATCAATGGATACAGGGGAAAAAACGCAATATTAGTTTGCTGTGAAATTACCTGGTACATAGAACTTGGAGTATAGCCATGCTGAGAAATACCTATATACCAGCCGGTGTCCCAAACTCCCCATATATCCAGCCAATGATGTTTTGTCCAGATAGGCTGATTCGTCCCGTATACCGATAAAACTTTACGAGATAGCACTCCGATGATGCTTAAAATTATTCGTGTACTGAAGAACATTAATAAGATATATTTTATTTCAGGAATGTGAGGTCTGTGTTTAGAAAATGAAATTGAGTTCATGTGCTACTATTTCCTGTTTAATCCTTAATCTATTTTACAATTGTTTTTAAAACGCAAACAGTTTAGCTCAATAATATAGGCTCTCTTATATCATGACTTCTGAATTAACAAATCCTCAACATTTAAGCGGTTTTTTTGCTTTAAGTAGAAGCAATAAATATGTAAGATTATAAAAGAAATTTCTAAACATATTGTCAGAACCTGTCACTACCTATTAAATATTCAATATTGCGATATAACTGGAAACTAAAAGTTCGTTTAATATGACTTTCTATTTTCATCAAATCATTAGTATATAATTTAGTTAATATGCATAGATCGAAATCAAAGGCAATGAATAAGGAGTACGTTAATAAAATACTCTATTAAATTTAATAATATGAAATACTTTATTATCAATTCCGTCTCCTCTTATTATAGTTTTTTATATTTATATTTTTTGAAAATTATCACTATTTCTTCAAAGTGAATGTCCTACACTACAAATAGCTTTGAAAAATTTTCTCATTTTATTCAGGCAGGTAGGTTTGAGTTGACAGTTCAGGTGTTGTTAGAAAGTTTGGCTTAAGTTTGACTCTTTGAGTATCAGAATTTCCATAATATCTATGGACTTTCCGCAAACTTTATAAATTTTTGAATACATAAGTTCAACAAAGGATAATGAATAAAAAAACACTAACATATCTTGTTATAAGGGATATTTCCTAACTCCTAAGTTTGTTTTTATTTAACTCCAGGGAGCTTACTTAAAAAACGAGTAAGCACACGAATACATTTAAATGAAAGGGACAGAATAATAACAGGTGGTATATTGGGGGAAACCATTGATTATTGTTATTATATAAAAATGCCTGGAAAACTCTTTAAGCCTAAGGATAGTATGGCCAAAATCAGTTTAAGTAAAGAAGAGCAAAAAATCTTAAAGGGTTTTGTGCACAACAAGGCTGAACAAAAAACCGGTTACTATGACCAGAAAATAGTTGAAATGAAACAGAAGTACGATATGGATTATTCAACTTTTCAGAATAAAATCTACTTTAGAGCAACAGAAATAGATCTTGAAGAATGGAACGATTTCGTGCTTTGGGGAAGTTATGTCAAAGCACAACGGTATTGGGCACAGTTTTGCTGAGTGAAACCTCAACCCGTTAATTTATCATTTTCTCTCGGAATTAACGTGAAAAAAGAAACTACGTCAGTCTTGTAGCCCTGACAAAGAATAATTTACAGGGAAGACTAGTNNACTAGTATTTCAAATAAGTGTTTGTAATTATACAGTTATTGTATTGACAGTATTAATTATATAATCGTTAATTTTATGATTTGAGTTTTTATAATTTTATAATTATTTACTTTTTATATTGATCTGTTTTCCTTTGTCGTAAAGACACATAAAAAACTTCGTCGTATGAATATAAAGAATTATTGTACTGCTACTCAGGTTTTCATAACTGTAAAGCTTTGTTTGTATTATTTTAAAGAACGCTTTTATTATTGTAAAGAGCCATTAGTTTATTCTATTTTTCTTGTTGTCCCTATATCCGGTTGATATTTTTCTCAAATGCTCGTAAAGTAGTTCTCAGTTCTTTTTTGTTCCGAACCTCAGCTTAACTGGAGCTTGCCCGCATTCCTTGCACAAAAATACAATCATTTTTCACACGAATATTTAATCATGGTAATACCAGCCATGTAACACCAGACGACCTAAAAAAAGTTTTTAAAAAATACTTTGTAACTATTCAGCCCATTCAAACGTGCCTAATGATATTGATTCTAGTGAAATAGCGGAATCCAAAAAATAATAGACGAAAAAGAAAGAAACAAAGTCACTCGCCAACAATATAAGAAAATCGATTTACAGAAATTTGTCAATTGAATTTTAGTAAAAATGGTTATTGATGTTGTTTTTCATAGGCTGAATAGTTACAATACTTTTTCAGATTTTATCTCCAAAGTGTATTTTCAGGATATTATCCAGGGTCACATTGGTGTCTTCCACAGTAAGTTAACTGGAAACTTTACCAGGTTAAAAAATGGATGGAATTGTGTGAGGACTTAAAAATCAGGTTTTTACTTAAATATCAGGTTTTTACTTAAATATCAGGCTTTTTATTGAAGCATTATAGAGCTCTTTATGTCATATTACTCCAAGCTGCACGAGCCGGGCAACGGATATCAGTATGATTCCTGTTGTCAGCCTTATTTCCACTCTCCATCTTTCCCTGAACTCGGTGACTTTACTCGGGCTGAGTCCGAAGGCAAGGAGGAGACCAAGAGCTATTACAGGAAGCAGGAGCCCTAGATTGTAAATACCCATATATAATGTTCCCCTGACAATATCGGTTTTTGTTGCCAGGATGCTCAGGAGTGAGAGAAAGATAGCTCCTACACAGGGGGCTTTGACCAGGGAGAACATACTTCCAGAAAGGAAGGACAGTAATATCAGGTTATTCTGATCCATTTTGCCCATAAAGTTTTTTAAAGGTTTGGGAGTCCTGAAGGTAGTTCTTGCATGCTTTTTCAGCCAGTAGGCATCAAAAATATGCCAGAGGCCGAGCAGGAAAATGATCAGGACTGAAGTTTCTATAAAACTTCCCTGGATGTCAGGCAGGAGATTAACAACAATGAGGATGCCCATTCCGGCAAGCATATACATGGTAAAGATTCCTGCCGAAAAACCGAGTGTGATTTTGAGCATTTCTTTTCTTCGTCCATGCTTGACAAGCGTAACTGAAGCGAGAAAAGCCATTACCGCAAGGAGGCAGGGATTAAAACCTGCAAGGAGGCCTGCCACCAGAAGTAAGAAAGGACTGATTTTTTCGAGATGCTTGTTTTTTCCATCTCGAGTCACTGTTAAGGGAAGAGAAAGGTCCTCGGTAAGGAGAGTAGAAGGCATCTGGGTTTCCGTTAAGAAAAATCTTGATGTGTTTATACATACTCCGTAAAAATAGCCTGTTGCTCGGCCTCCAGATACCGCAGATGAAACTAAGGATGCAGGGCTCAACAACAAAAAAATGCAGGCCAGCACAAAAATTCCTTTGTTTACAAACAACTTACGCTCATTTTTCTTTTTCATATATTTTTCCAGAACTATTTTATAAAGAAAGTTTAAACATCCGGAACCTACGGACACATAATCTCGAGTAAAGTTCAAATTTTTGCTCGTTTTAAGGGCTGTTCTTATGGAAGGAAAGAGATTGTGTCCAGATTGAGCTTTCATTCTTTAATTTTCCTCTTTTTATAGTGAAAAAAATATGTATTGATAACAATTATTTCTTTCGATTTTACTAATTAATGTGTTACTTTTAGTCTTAATTTATCTATCCATATATTAGTTTTTGTTAAGATATTATCGGTTTTACAAAAACTCCACACCTCATATCCTTATGAAAAACTCAGTTTTTCATATTAGCATTTGGAAAATAAAATACCAATACAAAAAATAGACTATATAACGGCAAAGGAAAGTAAAATTCTAATACAAAAGAAAAAGGCAGTGTAGCGAAAGTTCTGT
>DAQQ01000152.1:0-18949 GCA_002508465.1 Methanosarcina sp. UBA7
AATTTACTGCGGAAAGTGGGTTGATGCTTGATACTTTTCTATTTCTCCTTAGTCATCCTGCTAAAGAATTCAGAGGCTTCCTGTTATACAAAAAACCAGGGAATAAATTGGGGTAGAGGATAATTGAGAGACATAAAATTTTAGCTTTGTAGCTTTGCCAAAACAAAACTTAAAACAAACCTTATTTATAGTAAAGTTTCATTATGTACGTGATACCATGATTCGAAAATGCACTGAGCACGGCTATTTTAGAGGAGGCAGCTGTCTGCAGTGTAAACGCCCCGGAAGATACCTGCTGGACGATAACAAGGAAGAAAAGCTTGGTAGATTTGTATCTGGCACTCTCCGACATTTTCCAGAATCCGCAGGAGTTGAAATGGACAGATTCGGCTGGGTCAATATCAATGCTTTCTGCGACATTATGAGAAAGCGATACATCTGGATGAGGAAGGAGTACCTTTACGCGCTTGTAGAATCTGATGAAAAAGGAAGGTACGAGATCCGCAATTCAAGAATCAGGGCACGTTACGGGCACTCTGTCAACATTGATCTGGATTATAGGGAAAGTGATTCTCAATATCTGTATTATGGGGCAAGCCCTGAAGAAGTTGATGTCCTGCTGGAGAACGGAATTTTTCCAATAAAGCAAAGATATGTCCACCTCAGCACTTCGTATGAAAAAGCAGTAGAAGTGGCTCTTATTCATACTGAAAGTCCTGTCATCCTTCAAATCGACGCCTTTAAAGCTCAAGGAGATGGGATCTCTCTCAAACTTGCAACTGGTGACATCGTACTTGCGGAAAAGATACCTTCTGAATACCTCTTTGTCGTTGAAGATTGATTCTGAAGGCTGCCCTTAAAAGAATAGTTTTAAGATACTTACTATTAAACCTCCAGTAAGTTATTTGTGATACTTTTCTTTCTTTCTTTTCTTTCTTTCCCTTCTCCTTTTCTTTTCTCTTTTACCTCTTGCTCTTCTTTTCTGTATCTACCTTTCCGATTCTCTTTCAACTCACGCACACTTCAAAAAGCCCTTCTTTTTTTTCTATCTTGAAGTTAACATCCAGAAACTGTTCAGTAACCCAAATATTTGTCTTAGTGTGAAGAGAGAGTTCACGGACAGTGTAAGAACTATTTCCTGCAAGAGCCATGTACGGTATTAGCTGGTCTGCCAGATATGTGTCAACAGAGGCTCCTGCTCTAAGTTCAAGAATAATTTCGTCTGCAGCATCTTTGCCTACTTTTTCTGCTGGAAGTCCTCTTTTCCCAAGGGCACTCCCACCCATATAGCCTGTCCAGACGGTTATCCCACTTCCAGTGGAAAAGGCTTCAAAGGATTGAGTTTCAATTTGAGATGAGTATCCGGCTTCCATTAATCTTGTACTGGCAGCTTCGGCCTGGCGTAAAGGTACATGAGCCGGAAGATTTGAAGCATGAGAAATTCCCTTGATTTTTTCTTCTTCTTTTAAAAAATGAAAACCTCGCAGCCTGCACGGTTTAAAATAAGCTGAAACTTTTCCTCCCCCTTTAGGGTAGTACCCGTGTTTTTTCAGGGTTACGCTGCCTGAGTATCCAAGCTGCTTCAGAGCGCTGAAGGTAACATGCTGCAGGTAGTCCATTGTCGGAGACCAGGCAACATCAGTTCCTCCTTTTATCGTTAGTTCGACTTCCTCTTTCGCAAAAGGCAAGGCTGGCATAATGCACTGGAGAAACAAGGTTATGCTTCCTGCAGTCCCGATATCAATATCATACTTACCCCCCTTTATTTCGACTGGAACAAAAGAAAGTTCAGTAGAGCCTGGAAAAAGTCCCGAGATCTGAGCTTGACAGATCTTGGCCGCTGTTTCCAGAGCCTTTAAATGCTGTTGTTTCAGGCCAGGATTTGGCCGGTTTTTCCTGATATTCGTAACTCTTATCCCTTTTCCAGTAACTGCGGAAAGAGCAACAGCCGTTCTGACCAACTGCCCTCCTCCTTCACCATAAGAGCCGTCGATTTCTAACATTTGCTTCTCCCACATTTTCCTGATTTCATCTTACGTTATCCGACTGCCTTTCTTCTGTTTTCTTTTTTATTTTTCTTCTGTTTTCTTTTTTATTTTTCTTCTGTTTCCTTTTTTATTTTTCTTCTGTTTCCTTCCTTTCTTTTTTATCTCGGATTGCAGCTTTTACAGCTGGTCTGAGAGGGTCCACAAGCATAGAGACGGGTGGTGCATAGCAAGTCTCCAGGTCAAGAAGGTCTCTAATTGTAGTCGTCTTTCGAATTGCAAGGGAAAAGGTATCGATCCTTTCCTTTATCCCTTCTCCTCCGGCAAGCTGTGCACCTATCAGAACATCGTCTTTAAACAGAAGTTTAATGTACAGATCTTTCCAGCCCGGATAATAGGAAGCTCTTGTACGCCCAGTGGAGAATCCTGTGCTTATCTTTATTCCATGGCTTTCAGCCTCTTTTGAGGTAATACCAACTCCGCCAAATTGTAAGTCTCCTGCCACGGCTACCCAGGGATTGACAAGCGGCCCGAGAGGAGTATATTTTCCTGTGATATTATTGCCGATTATGTCGGCCATATGCCGAGCTGTTGTACCTAGCTGACCTATTTTTGCTTCCCCTGTTATAAGGTCTATTACCTCTACACATTCTCCACCTGCATACACGTAGGGAAGAAATTCTTCTCCTGCTTTATTTCTTGCCTTTACCTGGAGCATTTCATTTACAATTATTCCTCCTACCTTTCCGATTTCGATGCCAGCATCCAGGGCAAGGGATATCTCAGGTCTAACTCCACTTGCAAGAAGTACAAGATCTGCAGGAAGCTGCCTATTCCCTACATATAGTGTTTTTTCTTTCCGGAAATTTTCAGGAAAAGCTGCAGTCTCCCCAGAAACGACCTCAATCCCGAGACTTTTCAAATGTTCTCTTACGATTTCGGAAATGTCTGGGTCCAGTTGTCTGGAAAGCAGGTTTTTACTCCGGCTTATGAGGTAGGTTTTAATCCCCCTTCTTGAAAGCGCCACTGCACACTCTATTCCTATTGTCCCTCCACCTATTATGCAGACTCTCTTTACAGTTTCCAGGGCTTTTTCGAAAAGTACTCCATCATCAAGACTCCTCAGAGTAAAAACACCATAAGGGAGAACATTTGTGCTGCCTGTTAGAGGTATAAAGGGTAGACTGCCTGTGGCGATAACGAGTTTGTCAAAAGGATAAATCCCTTCTCCTGTCCGAACAACTTTTAAATCCAGATCTATTGAGCTGGCGCACTCGTTTAGCCTGACATCTATTTGATTTCTTTTGAAAAAATCTTTTGGTTTCACTATTAATTTTTCAAAACTCTCAATTTCCCGTCCCAGAACAAAAGGGATTCCGCAATGGCTATAAGCAGTATGTGAATCCCTTGAAATCACTGTAATCTTAAAATCGCTCTGTCTTCGAATTTTGGTAGCAACCGCCATGCCACAGGCTCCCCCTCCTATAATAACCACTTTTACAGGGTCTTTTTCTTCTAGTTTCTGTGCAGATACTACTCCCTGAAATTTTCCATCAATTTCGGCTGGTTTCTGGGTTTCATGTATAGTACTTTCTGTGCCAAAATCGCTTCCCATACTCTCAGTAATTGTGTTTCACACCTATTATAAGTTTTTAAGTGACCGAAAATTTTCAGGTTAGTGAGTTGGGGGATTCTCAAAGCGATTTATCAAGATTATTTAATCAGGAATTTTTGAAGGATGAGTTACTTAAAAATCTATCTCTCCGACATGAAAATAGGTCTCTGGCATAATCCGGAAAATCGTGAAAAGGAGCAATAGTATTCAGGGGGGCTGAACGAGCGAGTTTGGGAGTGGGGGGTTAGTACATAAAAAAGTTTCTATGTCTCGCCCGTTCAATTTTTTACAAGTCTTTTTTTTTATATATACTTTTCTAAATTTTCGACTCTATTATTCTTTAAGTTTTTTGAGTTTCTTCTTACCTATTCTAAAGGACTTCTTCTGGAGTTGTTTTGAAAGTATCTTATCTTCAAGACATCGGCATGAAAAATGGCTTTAATTTGATAAAACTTTTTAAATAACCACAAAGTTCTTAAATCCTGCAGGCATTAATTACATGAATTTAAAAATAAGTGACGCACAGGTTTCCTCAGTTGCCAAAACTCCTTTAAAGGTGGGAGGAACTGTTCTGTCAGATTATATCATTGATTAACAACTTCACCTAATCACCATTGCTAAATTCGTAAAGATAATCCAATGTAATTAATTCACATGCAAATATAATAAAAACTTCAGATTTACTACATTATACTCAGGGTTAAAATAACCACTCAACGTAGAACTTTAATTCATATATCTTCACCCATGAAGTAAAAGTCAAAAAATGCTAAGTTAAAAAGTACTCTCGATAAACCTGATACAAATTTCACTTCACTTACCGCTTATCAGTTACCACTACAGAGCCCCTAAACCACGGAATAAGGTGTCTTGCATATATCGGCTTCATGCTCGAATTATCCGTTTTTAAGGGTATTTCTTGAAAATCGCAGCATCAGGTTAATTGAAAAGTTAACACATTTTTTGACTTCTGGCTCTGAAATTTATCTCAGAGTCATAATAAAAACTTATGTTAGGGAAAGGGTTTTCGGGCAGATATTGGAAAGCTTTAGGAACAACGCAGTTATTATCTGCTCACTTGAAAGTTGAGAAATTCTCGATCTAAGAGAGACTTAAGCCAGGCTAATTCAGGTCTGGAACTTTACCAGGTTCTCATAAGGTAAGAGTCCACTCGATAGCATGAATTTCTGGCACTCTACCCGGATCCAGGTCTCCTGGCATAAGTATATTGAAAACTCCAGGCAGGTTCGGAACTATCTTTCCGGCTACAGCCATAGTTAATTCTCAAACCTGCTCCTTCAAGGGTGTTTTATCCCTGATCTGATATAAATCTGATTTTTTACTATTTTTGCATTGTTCAGGGCTTTACGAGTTTTCGGAATCTAGCGAATAGTTTATAATGTCAGGAAACTCGGCGGATATAATTCACAAAACCAAAAAGTGCAATTATTGGGACAAGTTCACAATTGCGATGAATATAATTGTTAGGAATGGAATTCCTAGTGATTTTAATTTAATAAAATTATCACGATAAATCATTCACAATATATGAGGAGAATTTACATGCAAAATACAGATACTACAAAATACATCATTCATTCTAAGATTAATGCGGATGGGGTAATTGAACGTCCTGATATCGTAGGTGCGATCTTTGGGCAAACTGAGGGATTACTTGGGGCTGATCTTGATCTCCGTGACCTGCAAAAAACCGGTAGGATTGGCAGGATCGAGGTAATGGTTACGGCTAAAGGAGGAAAAACCAAAGGAAATATCTTTGTTCCCTCAAGCCTTGACAAAGTCGAAACCTCAATTCTTGCCGCATCACTTGAGACTATTGACAGAGTGGGGCCATGCAGCGCCAAAATCGAGGTTTTCCAGGTAGAAGATGTAAGAGCTGTAAAGCGAAAGAAGATTATCGAAAGGGCAAAACTCATTTTTACCAAGATGTTTGATGAAACCGTGCCCGAATCCCAGGAATTGGCGGATGAAGTCCGACAGTCTGTAAGAGTCGATGAACTCACTTACTATGGAAAGTCCAGAATTCCTTGTGGACCGAATGTACTTAACTCAGACGCTATCATTATTCTTGAGGGGAGAGCTGACATTCTGAACCTGCTCCGCTATGGTATAAAGAATACCATTTGTGTAGGAGGGACAAACATTCCTCCGGAAGTTGCAGAGCTAACTAAGAAGAAAACAGTAACAGCTTTTACTGACGGAGACCGTGGAGGAGAACTTATAATACGTGAACTCCTTCAAGTGGCAGACATTGACTATGTTGCCCGTGCCCCCGACGGAAAATGCGTCGAAGATCTTGTCCAGAAAGAAGTTATAAGAGCTCTTCGTCGGAAAGTTCCTGTAGAACAGATTATCGAGAAATACGGAATCCAGGAGAGGGAAAATGAAGAAAGCGCCTGCAGAGTGGAGAGGAGCTCTAAAAGAAAGATCAGGGCACCTGAAATTGCTCCCAGGATTGCCGAAAAGAAGTTGCACAAGCGTATTAAAGTTCACAGAGTCTCTTCAAAGCCAGATCTTTATGGGGAGGAATTCCAGGAAGAAGAAACGAAAGAAACAGTGCCTGTAAAAGCTTTTGAAAAGGTTACTGAAAAAACTGCTGAAAGAGTCTCGGAAATAGTTCCTGCGACTATAGAAAAAGTCAAAACAAGATCTGTTGTCGCAAAACCTCAGATTTCAGCAAGGGCAGTTCCTGCCGCTGTCAGAGTTCCCAGAGAAAAACCTGTTGAGAAAGTTCAGGCAACCGTTAAAGTCCCTGGAGGTGAGGCGGTCAGGGTCTCTCCTGCCCCAGTAAAAACTGTCCCGGTTTCGCGTGAAGCCACCAGGTTCAGACCTCATGTCGAAGCTCTAAAAGGAACTTTAACGGCCAGAATTCTTGACTCTCAGGATAAAGTAGTAGAGGAAATTGCAGTTAGAGACCTTGCGAGCAGGCTAAAAACTTATAAAGATAATATCCAGAGTGTAGTTTTTGATGGCGTAATTACTCAGAGGCTTGTTGATATTGCTTCAAGTAACGCAATTAAGAACCTTATAGGTGTAAAGATAGGAAATATAGCCAAGGTTCCTGCTGATATGGAAGTTTTGACCGCAANNCATGCTTTGAGAGAACTTTATTTCTCTCAATACTCATTCCTTTTTAATCCCCTTTTTCTTAATTTCCCCTTTTTTAGTGCCTTTCTTTTAATTTTTCCTCTTTTTAGTATCTTTCTCTTAATTTCCACTCCTTTTTACTTCTCTTCTCTTAATCTTCCCTTCCTTTTCACTTTCTTAATTCAAATGTTTTTATTTTTTGGAAACTCGGCTTTTTTCCATGTACCTTGACTTTTCAACTCTAGCTTTTCTATAACTAATATTCCTATACTTTCCATCTTCTAAAGTCAATTTCGCCTGGACTGTCATCCCATATGTAATATTTATACATGGAACTCATAGGATCACTACGATTTGGTATTGTTTCACACCATAGTGTTAAACTTCACACTTTCTGCCATAATCCTTCATTATTTATCATATACATTATATGGAAAAGTTTATGATGTAGAACTAGGAAGTTCATTTCCTCGGATAATTCTTTTATCCGATTCAAGATAATATTAAATTGATCTTGTAAAATTGTAGGTCTGTTCGCTATGCACAAGGAAGAGCTAATACAACTACACACGTATATGGCCCAGATGAAGAGATATTTTGAAAGGCACGGGGTAACACACGAATTCGATGACTACAAGGCTTTATCCATAAGCCCTGTACACATTCACCGGAGCAAGGCGGATCACAAGCGCGCAATTTTTATTTTAGGAGGCGAGCTTGCGACTCTCATGTCCCGGGACGACCCTATCTTTGAGGAAACACCAGCTCACGTGAGGGATTCGCTGAATTCAGTCATCAAACTCATGGGTAATAACTGATAGGGCCCTTGAAGGTGACAAAGAATTCGTTATCTGAAATTATAGATTCCAGATATTTTTGTTTTGAAATTAAGAGGCGATAAGGGTGAAGGTGCATCTTCATCACCATCCCGTCCTCTCCATCTGAGTAGTATTTCTTTTCGGTCCAGCAGGATACAAATCCTATGGACCTGTATAATTTTTGTGCTCCTTTGTTACTGTTTCTTACTTCGAGCCTTGCGTATCGAAGTCCGTTTGCAACAAATATGTCACAGATAGTGTGAATTAGTGATGTACCTATTCCTCTCCCCCGATGTTCTTCTTTGACACCGACAGAAAAAATATGCCCTTCGTTTTCTCCAGAACGGTAGCCTACTACATACCCCACGACTTTTCCATGCTGCTCCGCTACAAGGAAACCATCTCCCACGGTTTCATAAAAGCTCATGTACAAGAGGGAGTTGTGCTCCGAAAAGGCCTCACTTTCAATTTCAACTACTTCCTGGAAGTCCTCAGGTGCAAAACGCCTTATCATAATATCTAATATATTCCTGCCATTTTATTATTTCTTCTAAAGGAAAAGTTTCTTATGGGGTCTTTCCGAAATTCTACAGTCCAGATTTCTATAAAATTAACTGTTATAGAACTTTTTTTCGTAAAACTGAAATTAGTTCTACTAATTTCAATATAACTTATTTTAAAGATTCGCATGTAATCTCAAAGTTTCTTGATATGCCTGACATCCACTGCAACTCCTCTACTGGATTTCACCATTTCTTCTCCGCTCATGACAGCTCGTCCTACGCAGAGAGCTTTTTTCCCAAGCACAATTACTTCATCATTAGGCCGTATTCCCGGATCAGCCTGAATAACTCCTGGGGCAAGGATGGAACCGCGTGGAAGAAAATCATCAATTGTTACCAGATATTTCTCACTTTTTAGCATCCTTTCCGCTCCTTCGAGGGAAAGAGCAAGCATTCCATATTGGGGAACCAGGGTTGCAAGTTGTTTTTTTCCAGAAAAGAGCTGATGCTTGGGGAATCGGCCTTTGACTGCAAGCTTTCCGGCCTCCTCAGAGAAAAGAAGTGCAGCATCTTCTCCGAACTGATACTCTGTAATCGCTCTTATGAAATTCTTCTTGTCTTCTTCCGCGTTCAGGCTTTTCTTGCTGAAGCTTTCGGATGCGCAGATAGACTCAACTGTCCTCTTGAGATTCGAAAGCGCTTCCACAGACACAAGGCTTCCTGTGGCAGTATAAACTATTTCAATCCCAAGCTTGCTTGCCGCTCGTTCACAGATTTCCCTGTATGCCCCTTCTACATGGGCAACTATGGCCTTGTACCTGTGTTTTGAGAGATAAGCCTCAAGACAGCCGGAAACCCAGGCTTTTTCTTCTTCGTCCCAGTGACCTGTAACCGCAGTATCATAATGGGCTGCTGGGTATGTTAATTCCAGTTCTCTCGGCACTATTCCAAGAGGCGATGTTAAAATAACTTCATGGACAAATTTCCGATACTTTCCCAGGGCCAGAATAAACTTTTGATGAGACTGAGATATTGAATAAGGTTTTTTGGCTGCACAGGGGAAAAGTACGAGAATCTCAAGCTCTGGAGGTGTATACCTTTCCTGTATGCGCTGTGCAAATCTTGCCACTTCGATTCGGGATAGGGCCTCTGAGGTATCTGCAAGCAACTGGTTTTGTCGAAAAGCAGGAACTCTTTCTTCAAGGTAAGAGTACTGGAAATCTCCAAGTCTTAACAGGGCTGTTAGCCAGGGCTTAACCCTGCACTGGCCTTCAATATATTCTCTCAATGTTCCGGCTCTTATCCTCTCTCTCACAAGGGAGAGTTCGGCTTCGAGAGCATTCTTGTTATGAGCNNNCTGCACTTGCAAGGAAACTCTGTTAGGGAGTCGAGATAGAATCTACCTGCTGCTGTCAGGTAGATGTCAGAATAAGCTGCAATTTCCGCTCTGGTATTGTCCAGAACATCGATTCCCAAGTAGACCAGCATAGCTATATTTTCAGGAAGTGCGAGGTTTGGGGCATAAAGAGCTGTATCAGGGGGAATCTGGGTTCTAAGCTCTATTACGGTCTCGAGAAATCTTCGTGCGTTGTTTTCCATAGTACCTGCCCCTTCCATTATATACAGGTCGGCTTTCTCAGGCTTTCCTCCTACTCTCAGGAGAGAGCCTGTAGGGCCTGTATTTTTGGTGTTTTCGCTATTAAGGGCAGTAAATTTTTCGACTTTTCGGAGGGATTCGATTGGAATTGCAGGTGGGTAAGCTTGATGCGGCAGGATTATGAGAGTTCCATTTCCTGCTTTTTCACGGATTTGCTTTATGTGTGTTTCAAGCTCTACATCGGATTTCACACCCCAAAAACTCCCTGCATCAACAACAGGGCCGGGATTTTCAAGCTTTCCGAGTTCTGCCGTACTTAAAATGCAGGGCGTACGAAGCTCGGGGGACAGCAGAAGTTTTCCGATCCTTGCTGCTCCGTCTCTTTGTTCTATCTCAAAATATCGTGTCATGTTTGTCCTCTTATGTCTACCAGAATGTAAAGGTTTGTCCTGCACTTTCGCATGAAGTTTCTTTTATTTCCCATTTTTCTGAAACCAAGGGATGCTCAGTTTTACGGTTTATTATGATAATTTTTCAGAAGGAAAATATATTCTTCAGAAGGAAATTAATATTTTTCAGAAAGAATGATATTCTTCAGAAAGAGAATGATATTCTTCAGAAGGAGAATGATATTCTTCAGAAGAACGGTACTCTTTAGAGGGAAGGAGGATGGTATATTCTTATATATTATTAATCTTGATTATCTGCTGCAACTCATCTTTCATTTATCTGTCATTGTCTGTCTCAAGCTGTGACAGAAATCCTATTTTTCACATCTGAACTCCAATTTGAGGTCTAGAATGGATATAACTGCAGAACTTCAAAAGATCGTAGGTGGACGACTTTCTGTCTCTCCTTCGGAACTTTATTGTTATTCTTCTGACGCATCCCAGGTCAAGGGAATACCTGATTACGTGGTACGCCCGAAAAGCACAGACGAAGTAAGCCGGATTGTCAGGCTTGCCTATGAGAACAGGATCCCTGTAACTGCAAGGGGGGCAGGCACCGGACTTGCAGGTGGTGCAGTTCCTGTTAAAGGTGGCATTGTGCTGGATATGTCTGGCATGAACCGGATTCTTGAAATCGATATTGATAATATTCAGGTCCTGGTAGAACCCGGGATTATTCAGGATACTTTAAATGAAACACTAAAACCGTATGGCTTTTTCTTTCCTCCCAATCCTGGCAGTTCAGCCATGTGCACTATCGGGGGTATGATAGCTTACAATGCAAGCGGAATGCGTTGCGTTAAGTATGGCACTACCAGAAACTATGTTCGCGACCTTGAAGTAGTGCTTGCGGACGGAACAGTTATCCACACCGGTTCAAAGATGCTTAAATCCGCAGCAGGATATGATTTGACCCAGCTTATTGTAGGTTCAGAAGGCACATTAGGCATTGTCACAAAAGCCAGACTAAAGATTGCCCCTCTCCCCAAAACTCGAAAACTGGTAATTGCTTCCTTTGAGAATGCAGAAACTGCAGGACAGGCAGTTGTAAAAACCTTCTCACACGGGGTTATTCCCTCAGCTTGCGAGATTCTGGATAGAGTTTCCTTGCAGGTTCTCAAACGTTACGACCCGAAACTTGTGCTTCCTTCAGAGGGTGATGTGATTCTTTTTGAGGTTGATGGCACAGAAAATTCGGCACGTGAAGCCGCAGAACAAATAATGGCAGTCTGTGCTCCTCTGGCTCTTTCCATAAGGCTTGCGGAAAGTGAAAAGGAAATGGCAGATATCTGGGCAGCCAGAAAACTCGTAGGAGCTGCGGTTTCCCGNNGAAGATGTAGGAGTTCCCATAAAGAAAATCCCGGAACTTTTAAAACGAGCACAGGAAATCGCTGAGAAATTCAACCTGCCTGCCATGAAATACGGGCATATAGGAGATGGAAACCTGCATCTCGCCCTATTCATTGATGTTTTAAATAAAGATGAATGGGATCGCCTGAATAAAGCTGTAGACCTGGTCCACAGGACAGCGATTGAGCTTGGAGGCACAGTTAGCTCTGAACATGGGATAGGTGCAGCTAGGGCCGAATACATGAAAGCCCAATGGGGCCCCGCACTTGAGGTGATGCGTGCGATTAAAAACGTCCTTGACCCGAAAGGTATACTGAATCCGGGTAAACTGGGGTTGTGAGAACAATGAAAAACGAAGGAAAAAAGGAAACTGAACAGACAAAAGAGACAGAAAAAATCAAAATAACCCCCAAAAAAACAAACGAGAACGAGAGTGAAAGCGAAAAGCAGCCCTTTGAGGTTGATCGCAGGTCGGTTTATAGATGCGTACAGTGCGGAACCTGCCGCTCTGTTTGTCCTGTGTTTGACGTAGTAGGCTGGGAATCTGCCAACACACGAGGCAGAATGCTCATTATTAAAAGCCTGCTTGAAGGAAGACCTCCTTCCGAAGATGTCCTCTCAAGCCTTGCTTCCTGTACAACCTGCGGAATCTGCGCTTCCAAATGCCCTGCAGGAGCAAACCCACCTGAGGTTGTGGAAGCTGCTCGTGCTCAGCTTGTGAAATGCGGTATCACAACTGATGCCCAGAAAAACTTGAAATTGGCTATTACAACATATGGTAACTCTTTTGGTGAGACAAGAGACCGTAAGCACTGGCTTTCTGAAACAGAACGTTCAAAACTTCCTGAAATGTCAGATTATGTTTATTTCGTGGGCTGCTTCGATTCCTACCGCTACCCGGAGTTTGCCAAAAAAACCTTTGGTATTCTTCAGCGCTTTGGCGTAACTCTTCTGCCTGACGAGCATTGCTGTGCCTCTCCACTCCTGCGTACCGGATTTAGGGAGGATGCAGAAAAGGTTATGCAGCACAATCTTGAGCAGATCAGGAAAGTAGGGGCGCACACAATTATCACTAGTTGTGCAGGTTGTTATACAACGCTTAAGAATAACTATCCCGAAGAACTTAAGGTCATAAGTCTCCCTGAATTCCTTGCCGAACACCTGGAAGAACTTAATTTGAAGAAACTTGACCTTACAGTTACTTATCACGATCCCTGCCACCTGGGAAGGCATAACAAAGTTTATGATGCTCCAAGGAAGGTTATCCAATCGATCTGTACTCTCAAGGAAATGAAAAACATTAAAGAAAACGCACGTTGCTGCGGCGGCGGAGGTGGAGTGCGGACAGGTTATCCTGACATCTCCCTTGAACTTGCAAGAAACAGGCTTAAAGACGTGCCGGAAGGTGTGGATTATATTGTTACCTCTTGCCCTCTCTGCATAAGGAACCTCAGGGATGCAGGCGGAAATATTGAGGTTATTGATATTGTAGAACTCGTGGCAATGGCGATAGAGTAATTCTATCTCCTTGTCTGGTGTCACGTCAACAGTAAAAAAAACAGTATATTTTTATCTCCTGAGCTATTCTTGTTATTGAATACTGTAGTCAGATGCTATAGTCGGATGTCAACCTTATAAGTAAGTCAGGAGAATAGGATCGTGAATGAGAATTCAATAACTTTCCATAAAGTTTCACCTGCCAGTTTTAAATGTATGAAGAAACAGCTTCAGTCAATGGGTATTTTTGTCCCTCCTGGCAATAAAGGAAAGCTTTCAGGCCAGGGAGTTGCGGCAGATTTCGAATGGGACGGAGAGTCAAAGCTTATTATCACAATCAAGAAAAAACCCTTTATTATCAGTTATGAAACTATAGCCTGGAAAATAAGCGATTTTGTCAAAGAATGCTACGGCTCACCAGAGAAAATTCTGTGATGAAGTATGGGTGAAAGGAAACTGGACACTGAGGGCTGTCAGGGGATTAAATTCAAAAATGTAACTCCTGATGTATTTTCTTGCATGAAGAAAAAATTTCAGAACTACGGAATCGAAGTTCAATCCGGAAATTCCGGTGTTCTTGAAGGAAAGGGAATAATTGCCCATTTTAGCTGGGATGGTGAGGCAAACCTGTCAATTGAGATCAAAGAAAGGCCTCTGGACACTTACTGCGGGCAGGTAAGTGGGAAATTCAGGGCTTTCTGGCGTGAGTGTCAGGGTTTATGAAGATGAACCAATTCAGGCGCTTACATCAGGAGTATGTGTGTTTTTACCTTAAAACAGCGTATTTATTTGAGATAAATGAATTCAGAGATGTTTTAAAGTAAAAGTGAGAAGTGTTTTAAATTCTTCGTTGAGATACTTAATACGTCTTTTTCACACATCTTCGCATGTCTTCGTAGATCTTCTTCACACTTCTTCTTCACNNTTCACACTTCTTTTTCACTTTGTTTTTCGTCTATTATTTGAATGTCTACTTTTCATGATTGTTTTGTTTTAACTATTTATATACAATGATACCAATGTTTATATATCTTTAAAACACATGAGTGCTATGGAGATGT
Organism: Methanosarcina sp. UBA7; assembly: GCA_002508465.1. GTDB lineage: Archaea > Halobacteriota > Methanosarcinia > Methanosarcinales > Methanosarcinaceae > Methanosarcina. The sequence goes on from DAQQ01000152.1 coordinate 13,984, forward strand.
GAAAATATGTCCGAATCTCCTAACCGATTTTATTGCCTTGATGCCGATGTTTGGATTGAGGTTCCAGATAGGGTAATAGGCGTTACTGGTAATTGCTACGTTGGACGGGATTATATCCCTAAAAACGGTAAAACACGATATGATGTGAGGATCTTCGTTAAGGAAGTCAAAATTGATCAAGAGCATGATACAATGATTAACGACAATGCTCTCAAATTATCTCTACATAAGTCAGATGACATTGATGCTTTGATTGAGAAAGGTGTAAATCTGAGAAATTTTGGAAAATACGATGAAGCTCTGCAAGTGTTTGATAAAGTGACAGAACTCGAACCCTTAAATGCACAGGCATGGCACAATAAAGGAATTATTCTGGGAATACTTAAAAAGTACAATGAAGCTCTGCAAGCATTTGAGAAAGCACTAAAAATAGAACCGGAGAGAAATCGTAGGGATTCTAGTGATCGTCGTCTTCGTCGCGCTCGTAATAAGACCTCTGAAAGGGATCGGGACAACGACGTAGAACAGTAAATTAAATAAATGCAAAATTTGATTTTTATTTCAGCAAGTTCGTGACACTGCCAGTTTTGGCAGTGTACATGATTTTCTGTAAAATAATAAATCTCATAAAATAATTGGGCAGTGATATATTAGAAGCTCAATTTTTACCAGAGTAGACAAAAATTTGACCTCTAATTTACAGCAAATTCGTGAAACTGCCGTTAATTACATTGAACTTATCCCAAAAATCATATTATGTTTAAATTCTAAATTTACTGTTATGCCATTTCGTGAAATCGATGACTTTCTATGGGATTCCATAGAACCTTATCTTCATCCATAAAAACCACATACAGGAAGGCCGCATGTAAATATGAGGAAGTTAATGAACGGTATTTTTTACATTGTTATGACCGGTTGTACGTGGAAAGACGTTCCCAGGAAATATNNAGGAATAAAAATAAGCGTTTTAGTAGACCTACAAGGTCTGGATCTCTCGATTATTATTATTATTATTATTATTATTATTATTATTCCTGCAAATAAGAATGATTCTACACTTTTTATATATCTACACTTAAAAATTTCAATATAAAGAGATCTATAGGAAGGCTTGTTAACAGTCCTTCCAAAGTAACAGCTGATGCAATGTGTGATGAAGCTAAAATATATAAATCAATTATTTGGAATAGTTCTATAATATTGAGAAATCTTCTTGAATATTTTATCTTTTTTTCGTTATCTGTAGATTTACATGCTGATTCTGATATTTTTTATAACGGAACCTTAACGGTTGTATGATTAATTAAAAACAATTTATAAATTCATTTCTTATTTTACATTTTTGCAGGTTGGTCAAAAATACCCAGATTTGGCCCTTTTAAATTGAAAGGTCCAGGTCTGGAATATTGCTAGTTAAGATCTATATTAAAGTTCCATAAAGTCTATTATTATTAATTAATGGTATAATTTAGATAAATAAAGTTAAATTACGAAAAGGTACAATTATTAAGGAGAAACTATTCTATTAATCTTATATACTTGTAGATTTATTTTCATTTCGTACTGAAATGCATTTTGGTGTTAGACAAATATATACAAGAATAATAATTTATTATTCTTGTATAATTTAATAAATAAAAATTCTATAAAAAAAAGTCTATTATATAATAAAATAACCTAATTAGCAAATTAAAAAACATATTTATCCATAATAAAAAAAAGATGACGAATGTGACGAATAAAATTCGTTTGGATAAAATTCGTTTGGAGAGGTAATATGGGAATAACACTTGGAAAAGTGAAGAAGGCACTTGTTCTATTGATGGTAGCCTTTTTCTTAGTATCGGTTACTGTTGCAGCTGCAAGTGCAAAAGAAATAAATATCCAGAACTTCCAGAGCTCTTTGAAACAATCCAATAACAATATTAAAAGCAATATCGGAGACATTCTTGGAAAAAGTTTCGGAAGCAGTTTTGGAATCAGTAATCTGAATATAGGCAAAGACAAAAACCCAGGCACGACAATTCCAGGCACGACAATTGTGAATAATAACGGTGGAAACGGCGGAAGCGCTCCTGGCGGCAATGCCTCCATAGTCGCAACTTCAACTCCCTCGGTAAACAATGTCAGTTCCAGTGCAAATAGCGGCAACGTTACAGCTAATCCATCAACCACTACAACTGGCGGTGCAGTCAGTTCAACTGGTGGCAACAATACGGCCAATCCGTCATCCATTGCAGTTAGCAGTGCAGATTCAACTGGTGGCAGCAATGCAGCCAATCTACCAAACACTCAAACTGGTGGTACGGCAAATGCAGCAAATTCAACTGGTGGCAACGCTGCAGCTAATTTAACTTCAACCAATCAAAATGGTCCAGTAAACTCAACTGGTGGCAGCAATGCAGCTAGTCCGACAGCCACTCAAACTAGTGGTGCAGCAAATGGAACAGGTGGCAGCAATTCTGGATCGTCCAATTCAACTGGTGGTGCATCAACTTCAACTGGTGGGGCCTCTTCGGCCACTCCATCATCCAATCAGACTAGTACAACAAATGCAACTGGTGGCAGCAGTACAAATTCTGGATCGTCCAATTCAACTGGCGGTGTAGGAAATTCAACTGGTGGCAGCAATGCAGCCGATCTACCAAATAATCAAACTGGTATAGCAAATGCAACGAGTGGCAGCAATACAGGCACTCAGACAAACAATGCAACAGGTGGTGCAGCAACATCAAATTCATCTAGCGGTGCAGTAAATGCAACCGGTGGTTCTGTGTCTGCACTCGATCCGTTGGATCCGGCGAACATTACAGTTAACATTACAGGCGACAACAATACAGTCGACAACAATACAGTGAATATAACAGCCACTGCAGATAACAATACAGGTGGTGCAGCAACATCAAATTCATCTAGTGCAACAAATGCAACCGGTGGCGCCCTTACAAATGATCCAGCAATCAATCAGACTGCTGGTGCAACAAATGCAACCGGTGGCGACCTTGTAGGTAATCAGACAGTCAATCAAACTGCTGGTGCAGCAAATGCAACCGGTGGCGCCTCTACGTCCAATCTGACAGCCAATTCAACTGGTGGTGCAGCGAATGCAACTGGTGATGGTCTCACAAATACTCAGACAGCCAATTCAACTGGTGGTGCAGCAGGAAATGCAACTGGTGGCGCCTCTACGTCCAGTTTGAACCAAACTGCTGGTACAGGAACTGCAACTAGCGGCGCTCTTACAAATACTCAAACAGCCAATCAAACTGGTGGTGCGTCAACTGTAACTGGAACCAATGCAGCTAATCAGACAGCCACTGCAACTGGTGGTGCAGGAGGAACTGCAACTGTTGGAAGCAATACAGCCAATGTATCAAATACTCAAACTGGTGGTGCAGCAGGAAATGCAACTAGCGGCGCCGTTTCAAATAATCAGACAGCCTCCCAGAATGCTAATGCAGGAAATGCAACTGGTGGCAACGTTGCATCCAATGTAACAAACACTCCAACCAGCAGTGCAACCTCCACTATAGATAACAGTGCTCCAGTATTGGTATTCGGAAACACTTTAGACGCCAGTGGCGGGCAAGCGAATGGTGGAAACGGTGGAAATGTTGGTTTTATAGGCACCTCTCATATCTGAGATGGATCTGTTATTAAAAGATGATTTATTAGAAATTGATGTTAAAAGTGGGTGAGACTGCATTCTCACCACTCTTTTTGTTTGACAATTAACAAGCAAAGGATGAAGATTATGGGGAGACGGGGATTTGATTGGATAAAAAAAATGGTGGCAGTTTGTGTTACGGCTTTTTTAATGGTATCAGCAACTGTGTCTGCAGTAAGTGCTAATAGTTTTACTGTAGATGGGCGCATTCTAGCAAACAACACACCTGAAAATTTTATCTTAACTACTGGAAGTGGTGGTCTTGTTATCGGTCACGGTTCTGCAAATGCTGGACCTGACGGTACACCTGCTGGAATTGTATATGGCGATGGATCTGCTGACGGTGGGACTGGTGGCGCAACTGGTGGTCTTGTTGTAGGTGAAGGTTCTGCTAATGGCGGTAATGGTGTTACCGGAGGTGGCGGTATTGTCGTAGGTGAAGGTTTTGCTAACGGCGGAAGCGCAGTTAATGGAGGTGGAAGTAATGGCGGACTCGCTGGTTTTGCTAATGGCGGCCTTGTTGTCGGTACTGGTAGCAGTGCTAACGGTGGATCTGCCAATGGTGGAAATTCTGGATCTGATGGTGCTGGTACAAATGGAGGAAAAGGTGGAGCCGGCGGTAATGGCGGTAATGCAAACGGTGGAATTGTAATTGGTAATGACAAAACAGAAAATGGAGGCTCCGCAAACGGTGGTGACGGTGGTAATGGTGGTGACGCAACTGGTAGTGGAGTCGGCGGTAATGGCGGTAATGGCGGTAACGGCGGCTCTTCCAATGGCGGAAGCACCATCACTGGCGGAAATGTAATAGGAAACTTAAACATCGCAAATGGTGGAAATTCCGATGGTGGAAATGGTGGTAATGGCGGTGACGCAATTGGTGGTGGAGTCGGTGGTAATGGCGGTAATGGTGGTAACGGCGGCTCTTCCAATGGCGGAAGCATCAGCAACAGCGGAAATGCAATAGAAAACCTGAACTTAGCAATTGGTGGGATTTCAAAAGGTGGAAATGGTGGTAATGGCGGTAACGCAATTGGTAGTGGAGTCGGCGGTAATGGCGGTAATGGCGGTAACGGTGGCTCTTCCAATGGCGGAAGCATCAGTAACAGCGGAAATGCACTACAAAACCTGAACTTAGCAGTTGGTGGGATTTCGAAAGGTGGAGTCGGCGGCAATGGCGGTGACGCAACTGGTAGTGGAGTCGGCGGTAATGGCGGTAATGGTGGTAACGGTGGCTCTTCCAATGGCGGAACCATCGGCATCGGCGGAAATGCACTACAAAACCTGAACTTAGCA
>DAQQ01000152.1:18968-26564 GCA_002508465.1 Methanosarcina sp. UBA7
GGCGGTAACGGCGGTTCTTCCAATGGTGGAAGTATCCATATCAGTGGAAATGGAAATATTTATGGAAATAAAGATATTGCAAATGGAGGAGGCAGCAATGGTGGTAATGGGGGACACGTTGGGTTGAATATTGGAATACCCGGAGGAAAGGGTGGAAACGGCGGTAATACAGACGGTGGTTCTACATCGATAGAGGCGAATTCATATTAATATTTGGTAATTTATTGAATTTTCTGTAAATTCAAACGTCAAATCTTGTATACTAAGTAATACTCCGCTATCTTGATGTTGAATTCTCAAAACACAAACTTATGAGGATTTCTAATTCGCAGAAAAGGAAGAAAACTATCTTTCAGAAACAGACAGACTGAAAAAACAGCAAACAGAAAGTAAATTTCAATATGGCTCTTCGCTATGTCATGTGAATAATTTAAATTTTAGCTCCCATTTTAGATAGATCATATCAGTAAGATAGTATATTTTCTAAATCCTCTTGCATTTCTTTTTTACAACTGTACGATAAAAAATACCATCTTTTGAGTTATTGAGTAGCTTCTATTCGATTTTGTGAATTCCAAAACTTTTGAAGACTTAACTTTATATTATTATGCTCTTACGTCAGTGTGCATGATTTTCTGTAAAATAACAAGTTTCAGAAAGTAATTGGGTAGAAGATTTCATGTCAGAAGATCAATTTTTACCAGAGAATACAAAAATTTGACTTCGAATTTACAACAAATTCATGACAGTGCCAAGGAACCCAATTGAAGCAGAAATAATCAAGATAATTTGTTATCTCTATTTTTGATTCCTTCTAGTTTTGATTGAGGGAGGCGATAAAATAATTCTTCAATCTCTTTAGGCTGAGTTATCATATCATGTACGATTATATTCAATAATTTAAATAATTTTAAAGCAGTTTCCTTGTCATCTTTTAAATCAATTTCTCCTGGGTGAACCGCTTCATTTCCATAAACTCGTAAAGAATCAAGTGCTAATTTAATCTTCACTGGTAAACCCTTTTTTACCAGCTCCCCAATATCCTTGTTAATATCTTTTCCCTCTTGCCCTAAATGTTTCATGAGCTTTTGTAATGCAAGCCTTAACAACGCTGCTGCCGATCTTGGAGATGTTTCTACTACCTCTCTAGCTTCTAAGAAATCCTCTTTCACATCTGAGGGCATGTCATCTTCAGGAAACGGAGCTGTAGATAGGCCAGGATACACAAGTTTTTCGTTAATCCATATACATCGTTTACCGCAGTTAGGATTTTCACACTGACTTAACCATATACATTCAATGGCTCCAAAATTACCACTATACTCATTGTACTCATAAACATCAATCCATGACTGGTGAGCAATGGCACTACAATGAGGACATGAAAAAGCTGTTAATTTAAATGAAGGAGCTATGTACGGATTCATAATTCAGAAAGTTTATTCATACAATATATATTCATTTATTTTATTTGTCATACAAGAAATTTCTGTAACTATCCATATTCAATGTCAACACTTCAAGTAATAATACATGAAAAAGAGAGAAAAAGATAATTTTTAATAACATCGGAAACATCTTATAAGAGATGATGCTGCCAACGCAACCTCAACTAATGTTTATCATAATCACACTCTTTGGTTTAATTTTTGTACTAATTGTAGAGCTCATAAAGAAACATTACACGTTATCAAAAACGAAAAAAACTGTGCTGGGAATAGCAGTGATCTTCTACTTAACCTTTTTTTTAATAAGCTTTTCAGCATTCATGGGGCCAATATTTTTTCAAAAAATAGGTTATACTGTAAGCAATACCACTGCTGACACAATCACTGCTTTTGATACAACCAATTGTTTAGCTAGTTCAATATTAGCAGCGACATTCGGATATATGGCTATAGAAACGTCACAAAATGAATCAAAGAAAAAAGAAGAAGACGACTCAGTACCAAAATTCAGTGATGAACGTAAAATTGTAAATCAATAGGTTTTTATTTCATTCGAACACTCGCTAGTTTGGAGGCTGTTCGATAATTACCTTTAGTAATAAAAGAATTCCTTTTTTTGATTTAAAGGTCTTATTTGCTTTATTTTTAGCACTTTTTTATTACTACCAATAATTGTCGGAAAGCTTGTTTGCTGCGGGATGTGCCAGCACAACTTTGATTTTTTTGTATTTCGATGACATCAACGATTATAGCATTATTATAAAGACCGCTCTCAACAATGTATAATTTATTTATATGTTTAAAACGTTTTATTTTAACAGGATCTCGATAATGGCAATATATTCAGCTGAATTACGGAACATCAATAAAATATTGAACCAACTACCCCAATCAATTAAAATAATTTTAGTTATTGTTTTTGTAATATTATTTGGTATTTTTTTTATTGGAATTGCGTATCTTGCAGCAACTAAGTGGGTATCACTTGGAATGGATGAGGCTAATAGAACTATCGGTAGCGTAGGTAATTCAAATCCTGAGTACTTTACTTTGGTTGGTGTGTACGTTAATACAGTATTTACTTTAATACTTTGTATTTTTGCAATGTTAAGTGGTTTTTACGCATGTTGCAGTTATTTTCAATCAAAAAAAGAACAACGAATCAAATATCTCGAAAAAGGGCTGGAAAATTTTTATATACCCGCTATAAATGCTTTAGAGAACAATTCATGCACTAATGATGAAATGAAACAATTTTTTTGCAAATATTGGCAATATAGCTATCTTGCAGATAAAGAAGTGTATAGTTTATTCACAGAATACAGGAAAAAAATAGCTAAGCATCCCAATAATCAAAATTCTAACAACGCCGACTGTGATATATTTGATGAATTGTTAAATAAAGTAAAAGAGGACATTGATAAGCATCAAAGGGAATTACGAGAACAGAGAAAATAGTGCAAAAATTTTGGAGATAAAAGTACTAATCCATACTTTCGTTTCTGAAACTTTTCCGAGTCTGCTTTAGTAACTTGATTATGAGAATGATCTCCACAATAAGCTTCAATCTTTGCTTCAGTAGGACTATTAGTTGCTCCGGGAATAAAAGCCTTGCAGACAGGCTCATGCTTACAGACAATTAATTTTTTGAATTTTTTTCAGCAGGAATTAACTAAATGCATGGATTTTGCATAAAACCTCTGCATTTGTGAAAAACCAAGAAAAAAAGCTTTGTTAGTATTTACTGATCTTTCAATATCCCTACTATTTTTAAAATATGGATTAATTGAAAATAATCACAAGACGAAATAATCTCAGGACAAAATAAATTAATTATTGTCTATTCTCTCTGCTTTTCAGAATCTCAATAGTAGTTTTGCATAAAGCAATTAAATCATTATATGTAAGGATTCTTATTGAAGGGTTCATCTTTTCTTTTCTTCTTAGCTCTTCTCGTTGATTTGGATTTAAATTGTATCCAATGATTAAAGAGCAATTTGGATTTTCAAATCTTAATCCTTTGTTTCTATATAAATAGTCTTTATTTTCTCTTACAAAATTTAGATATCTTTCAACTTGATTCCAAGAATCATTAAACTCAGAAGTGAATCCCCCACCATTACGAAATAATTTCAAAAAAGGTTGTTTTATTTCGAATATATCCCTATAATCATCATGAGTACGGATAGCAGTAAAATCGGGTATATTTTCATTATCAAATTGTGTATGGGGCTGCACAAGTTTATATTGTAAACCAAGTGTCCAAGGATATCTCTCAATCCACTCTTGATATTTAAATTCATTTTTCTCATTATCTTTTAGCATTTTTTCTAATTCATTGAGTGGAGTTTCGAAACTGGGTAGATCCCTAATATTTTTGTTTGTATGTAGAGTACTTATCTCTTCAACTGATATAAACTTGAGATAGTCCTTTTCAAATTCTTCACCTTCTCTAACATCACGATCAGAAATTGCGTATTTTACTTCACTATTGGTATATAATCCAATAAGACCTGCAAATCGTTCTTTCCCCTCCAAAAACATTACACCATCATTGTACCATTGCATATAATATGGAGATACAAATGCTTTGTTTCCATTTTTAGACGCCTCAAAGCTATAATTGAGTGTAATTGCATGCCTAATAAATGCTAAAAATTGCGACCTCCTTTTGTTTAAAAGCAGAAATTCTGCTACGTTTGAATGTTTCTGTAGATCCCTTGGATCAAGTATTGACATTAAAAGATAACTTATTCTTTCAAACAATCTGTCGTCAAATTCGTGATCGTTTAACTCTTTGAATATTTGCTCAAGTTCACTAATTAAATAGATTGCATTTTCTATTTTTGATTCTACCATGATGCTTTCCTCAGAAAGTTGAGAATTTATATCAAATATAAATTTTTCTTATTTGAAAAATATCAATAAAAATATGCAATGTCGAGAAAGCTTATAAAATCAAAATAGAAATTAAACTGAGAAATGAACAGGTTTTACAACAAAGCCTATGTATCACAAATATAAAATTTACAGAACTTGCAGTATGCTACCAATTGATTTACTCTAATTTCTATAAGAACAACTTTACCTTCACCACTTACCTTTTCTTCTTATCAAACACTTATGTGCATTTCCCACAAGATCAAGTCTTCCTGCCTTCTCCAGAGCTTCATATACAAGCTCGTAATTTGCAGGGTTCCTGTAGTGCATAAGGGCTCGCTGAATTGCTTTTTCTTTCTTGCCTTTTGCAACGTATACTTTTTTGCCTGTGAACGGGTCCAGTCCTGTATAATACATGCATGTCGAAACGGTCATAGGAGTTGGAGTGAAGTCCTGTACCTGTTCGGTGTAGCCTCCATGGTCCCGTACATACTCTGCCATCTCTATCATATCTTCAAGAGTACAAGCCGGATGTCCTGACATAAGGTAGTTTACGATGTACTGTTCTTTGCCGCACTTCCGGTTGAGAGCTGTAAATTTCTGGGTAAACTTTTCGTAAACTTCCCTTCCTGGCTTGCACATTGCATCTGTGACCTGCCTTGAAAAGTGTTCAGGTGCGATTCGCAATTGGCCGCTGATATGGTAAGCACAAAGTTCTTCGAGGTACTCTTCGTCCTTAAGAGCCAGATCATAGCGTACACCGTAACCTGTAAAGACCTGCTTGACTCCTGGAAGTTCGCGCAGGCGGCGTAAGAGTTCGAGCAGCTTTTTGTGGCTGGTATCCAGAGCAGGGCAAACGCGAGGATAAAGGCAGGACTTGTCCAGGCAGGCTCCTTTTTTCTCCCAGGTTTTACACTCCATGCCGTACATGTTTGCGCTCGGGCCACCGACTCCGTTTATAATGCCCTTGAAATCAGGTTTTTCCATCAGCTTTTTTGCTTCACGCAGGACAGATTCGATGCTGCGGCTTGCAATCATACGCCCCTGGTGCTCCGTAATTGCACAGAAAGCACAGCCTCCGAAACATCCCCTGTGCGTTGTCAGGGAAAATTTTACCATTTCCAGTGCAGGAACGGGTTCGGCGTAGGAAGGATGGGTTTCGCCAGTGAACGGCAGTTCATATACATGGTCCATTTCAGCTTCGGTCAAAAGGCGCATTGGCCTGTTCTGCACGATTACGGTTTTTGGGTGAGGCTGAATGACCCCTTTTCCAGTAACAGGGTTCTGTTCCGCAAAATATATACGAAAAGCTTTTGCAAAGGCCGTTTTATCTTGAGAAACCTCTGAAAAGGAGGGAATTTCGAGATATTGTTTTAAAAATGTGGCTGCGTCCTCAGCTATTTTTTCGTCTTTTTGTTCCGCTTTTTCCTTTTCCGGAACATCTTGTTCTGATTTTTCCTTTTTCAGTTCTTCTTGTTCTGATCTTTCCTTTTTCGACGTTTCCTGTTCCGATTTTTCCGGTTCCTGTTTATATGGTCTGTTGTCTGACTTTTCGGCTCTCTGTTTGAGTTCTTTCCAGGCTTTAACTTCCATTTTCCAGACTGTGCCTGAGATATTCCTGATATTTCTAATATCTTCTCCGGCTTGCAGCCTTTTTGCAATTTCCACGATCTGAAGCTCTCCCATACCGTAGACTACGAGGTCAGCAGGTGCGTCAGCCAGAATGGATTGCCTGACCTTATCCGAAAGATAATCATAATGAGCAAAACGACGTAAGGAAGCTTCAATGCCTCCAAGAACTATAGGCACTTCAGGAAAAGCCTCTTTTATCCTGTTTGAGTAAATTATCACGGCGCGGTTCGGACGAATCCCTGCTCTGCCTCCAGGGGAATAAGCATCCTTATTTCGCGGCTTCAGGCCTGGAGTCAGGTTGCTTACCATTGAATCGGTATTCCCTGCGCTTACGGAAAAAAAGAGTCTGGGTTTTCCAAGTTTTTTGAAATCTTCAGGGCTGTCCCAGCGCGGTTGGGCAATTACTCCTACTCTAAAACCGGCATCTTCAAGAACTCTTCCTATTATTGCCGTGCCAAAACTGGAATGGTCTACATAAGCATCCCCAGAAATCAGAATAATATCAAGTTCTTTCCAGCCTCGAGCTTTTACTTCTTCAAGGCTCATCGGAAGAAATTTCGATGCAGGTATGCGGGAAGAAATGGTTTTTTCTTTTCTTTCCTTCTTTCTGCATTTGGTTTCGGATTTTTTTCTGGGTTTTTTTCCTGTTTCTATCGGTGATTTTCCTGCTTCTATCTTTTCAGGTCTTATCCCCGATTTTATCCTGAGTTCCACTTCTTCTTGCTTTTTTTGTCTTAATTCAGCCTTTTTTGCTCCAAAAAAACCAGTTTTCCTACTTGATTTTTCTTTATTCGGCTTTTCAGAGTTTAAGCTCTTATTTCTTTTTGTAACTGCTATATTTTTGTCCATAATTTGCTTTAAGATCCTTTATTCTCGTATTTTTTATTCGCCTATCATCATTTTTAACATTCTGTACGAGGCCATAATCTGGTTGTTTCCATCTCTATCCGTAGGAGCTCCATGTCCAGAATACAGAGCTTTTACATCCAGTTTTGTGAGTTTTTCTATTGAGCTAGCCATTTTTTCAGGTTCCGAGCCCTCAAAGTCCATTCTTCCGAAACCCCCACCTGGAAACACAGTATCCCCTGAAAAAAGACTTTTTGAGATTGGTTCATAGAGGCAGATACTTCCTTTTGAATGACCCGGCGTATGGATTACTTCCAGATATTCCCCATTTCCGATATCAATTTTATCTCCTTCTTCATATGTAATTGTGGGCCTGACCTCAGGAGCTCGCTCTCCAAAAATCACAGCCACACTGAGGTGCTCATCGTTTATGCCTTCCAGGTCAGCTTTATGTATTCCGATTTTTGCACCGCTTTTTTCTGCAATAGCTGCGGCTGCTGCGGTGTGATCATAATGGCAATGTGTCAGGACTATTAATTCAATGTCTGTTAGCTTTATATATTTCTCCAGTTGCTTGATAATCAGGTCGCTGTTCATTCCTGCATCGATCAGGATTTTTCCATTTACCAGATAGACACTTGAATCGTAAGCTGTAGGGCAAATGTACCGGACTTCCATAGTTCTTCCTCTTTCACTTCTCTTTTCCTTTTTTCCTTGCTCCCCTTTCCTTGTTACTTCCCTTTCCTGTACTTTCCTTGTTACTTCCCTTTCCTGTACTTTCCTTGTTACT
>DAQQ01000290.1:0-1970 GCA_002508465.1 Methanosarcina sp. UBA7
AACACTAAGTTAAAAGAGTTCTTCAACAGGAAAAAGAAATCAATTGGACATGCCAAGGCAATAATTGCCTTGGTAAGGAAAATTGCAACGATAATATGGCATCTTATCGTAAACGATGAGATATACGAGGATGGAACTGGATATAAAAAAGGAGAAATTCAAAAGAGGAAGATTGTTGAGACAGAAATATTCTCAGTTGATGAACGAATAAAAATAATTAGTGAAATATTTGCGATAATGGAAAAAGAAGGTGAAGAGAGCACGTGAGGAAGATATCCTCATCTATTTTCATGCCAAATAAGGCAATATACACAAAAAAGGCAAAATTAAACTGGATACGGGATTACATAGTATATCTCAGAAAGCCATTATATTCTATAAGTTATATCTTATTACTGCATCAGTAGTAATTAACACTGATATTATTCAGTTTTAAACAAATGCAGGGCTCTTTATGCTTGAAAAAATTGACCTCTCCAAGACGATAGAAATTGACGAATACAAAAAAAATTACAAAACATTGAACGCCAAACTTGGAGAACTCCAGCGAAAAGCCTGGGAATTAAAAATACCTGTTATTCTTGTTTTTGAGGGCTGGCACATATCCGGGATGGCTGAAGATATTAATCGTTTTATTCTTTCACTGGACCCCAGAGGATACGATTTCCACACCTTGACCCGGCCCTGCTATGAAGAACTCCTTAAGCCGTTCATTGCACGCTTCTGGACCAGGATTCCTGTGAGAGGAAAGAGTGCAATCTTTGACAGGAGCTGGTACAGCAGGGCTATGATAGAATGTCTGGGGGAAGAAATCTCCGAAGAAAAACTGCAGAAATACCTGGAGGAAATAAACTATTTTGAGCGGCAGCTCGCCGATGATAAATATCTTATAATAAAAATTTTCCTTCATATAAGTGAAAAAGAACATAAAGAACGTTTTAAAAACCTTAAAAAATACGATATTCCGATATTTGATGAGTATGAGGATGAAGAAAAACAAGATCTTGATTTTATCCATAAATACAACGAGTATCTGCCGTTTATCGAGAAGATCCTGGTGAAAACCGATATGCTTTATGCTCCCTGGACAATAGTGGAAGCTAATGACAGGGACTTTGCAACTTTAAAGATTATGATGGCGGTCATCCATGCGATTGAAGCTTCTATTGAACAGGCAACTAAAATTCCGGCTGAACAAACTCTTAAGTATCTGGATATGGAGATCTCAGAAGTTTCTCAGTTTAACAATTCCATTCTGGAAAAGGTTGACCTTTCCAAAAAGATGGATGCTGATGAATATAAAAAATCAAAAAAATTATATCAGCAAAAACTTGCTGACCTCCAGTATGAACTTTTTGAGAAAAAACGCCACCTGATTGTGATCTTTGAAGGATGGGACGCTGCAGGCAAAGGAGGAAATATCTACCGCCTTGTAGAAAATCTAAATCCCAGGCTCTACAGGGTAGTTCCTGTGGGTTCACCGAATGACATCGAAAAGGCTCATCATTACCTGTGGCGTTTCTGTGAAGCAATGCCTAAAGCCGGCCATATAACAATTTTTGATCGGAGCTGGTACGGTCGCGTCCTGGTAGAAAGAGTTGAAGGCTTTTGCAGTGAGGAAGAGTGGAAAAGAGCTTACAGGGAGATCAATGAATTTGAAGAAATCCTTACACAGGCCGGAGCAATTGTAGTCAAGTTCTGGCTTCACATTGACAAAGAGACTCAACTGGAACGCTTTAACAGCCGGCAACTTGACCCTGAAAAAAAATGGAAAATTACAGCCGAAGACTGGCGGAACCGAGATAAATGGAAGGATTATGAAATCGCTGCAAACGAGACGCTCCGGAAAACAAGTACACTAAATGCCCAGTGGGTTATTGTAGAATCAAACGATAAACGATACTCAAGAATCAAGGTACTGAAAAGTACTACTGAAGTTCTTGAAAGAAATTTGAAAAACTAATATTCAT
>DAQQ01000290.1:2104-23993 GCA_002508465.1 Methanosarcina sp. UBA7
AATTTACTGCGGAAAGTGGGTTCATTCAACAAATATTTATTAATAAAGTATGTTTTATTTTGTTCTAAAATAGTTTGTTTTAAGGTTTTGTTCTTTTTTCATTCCTTAATTTAAACTCAAAAAGATTCTTCAAAATTCTCACATCTATTTTAAATAACGCATACTTACAGTAAAATTTTATTTTTTATCGCTTACTAAAACTAAGCCCACTACATGATCTACCATGATTTCTTTTACTTATGTGACTTTTGACAAGTGAGTTTCTAATATAGACTTTTTTCTTGACGCATAGAGTCAAACACATTCGGATTTATTACTTGTTCAATATTTATCTAATTGAGATTTGAAGCTTATCGATTTTTTAGTTCTATCACGTAAGAGTCGTGTCCCTGAATTATAGATCAATTCTGAAAACACGAGTGCACATCATGCATTTGATGAATATAATCTGAGATTCTCTCGATTTCGGTTTTCAATAATTCAAGCCCACAACCCATGTAAGTCCTATCAATAAACAATTATTTTAGTTGGAAACTTATTTATAAGTTTAAAATAGTATAATCAACTACTTATGTAAAATAATATAACAGAGAGGTTTTTATATGACAAAAAAATCTACAATGAGTGACAGTCCAAAAGCCGGTGCGCCCGGTGGAAAAACACAGGCAAAGGCTTCAGCCGATAAGTCGTCAAAGAAGGATGTAAAGCCGTCCAAAACAGGAAAGAAAGAAAAGTAATTGACATAAACCAGCAGCTCATCAGGCAGTAGTTTATTATTTCAGTCGACACCCGGAAAATTGGATCGCAGTAAAGTTTTAAAATCTACAATATCTTGTAAAAACATAAGAACTTTGATATGTAACAGACATAAATAAGCAGATAAGCTACTACCTGATAACGCCTTAGCTCCTTTTTAAATCAGATTCTTAGGCTGCTTATGCGCAGGCAGCACAGGCAACTTCATAGTACTAATCAGAATTGGACTTTGAATGTCCTTTGCTCTTTCAATCACAAGTTCTTTTCCTTTCTGAGTAAGGGCAAAAAGCGGAATTGCGGCCGCAACCTGGACAAGAGGATCTGCAAGTTCCCTGATATGTCTGGAAGCACAGCTAATCACGATATCTGAACTTTTAAGAATATCCTGAGCTTCTTCTCTACTTAAGCCCGTGACATGCACGGCAACTATTATCAGGTCAAGTCCTAGTTCGGGTTCGAGCTTCCTAAGGCTTTTTGCAGTTTTTGGGTCAGCCACAGTTACTGCAATTTTTCGGTAGCCGAGTTCGGCAGCTTTCCTTACCCCACCTACAGGATTAATGGCTGCATTTGATGGCTCAAGTACAATCCCTCCACGCTCTTCAATTCCTTTAATAACAGCATCTATTGGCTCGGTTTCAATAAGACCTGACATCCTGCCCCCGATTCCTTGAACTAGTGCCGGATTGTCTGATATAACAGTCCCTGCACCATCGCAGGCGGTTACGGTTGTTTCTAAAAAGCCGTTATTGAGGCCACTCATCATTATTTCTGAAGCGCCAAAGGCAACAACGGTTGTTTCAAACTCGAGCTTACGCTTTTCCGTAAACATACCTAACTCGGTAATCCGGGACTCCATATTTTTCCGGATTTCGTCCGGAGTCATCTTCTGGACTCCCCGTAGTTTGACAAAAAGCGGGCACCATTCAACTTCAGGGACTCCGACTTCCACAACTTTGCCGTCTTTTATAACTACTCTTGCTTTTCCCATTAACTCCATTATGTGAGGCATTTGAAACACACCTTCCGGAATCGAAGAAATAATGTCACTTGAAATAGTATCACTTGATATTCTGATTCTTGCCTTAACTACTCTAACTTTACTACGTGCTATCCTCTTACAAACTATCTGATTTACTGTTGACTTGACATCATCAAAACATTACTGATTTTTTGCTTAGGCTGGAACTATAAATCTGTCAATGAAATCAAGCATGAGAGATATAGATAACGGTAAAAAAGAAAAACAGAGTGAAAAAGAAGAAAGAAAAGAGAAGTATCAAACAAAAGAACAGGATTTAAAGTCCTGCTCTTTCAACTATTGTGTCTGCTACTTTTTTTTCATCCCTAAATGGAAAATCTGCTGGAGTAAGTAGCTTGCCTGCTTCTCCTGCAGTGACTGCAAGGTCTCCAGACCTGCATGTTGTGTTTGCACCTGCAGGAAATGCAGCGAGCAATTCTTCAGGGGTATTTATAGGAAATTTTGCACCTTTAAGCCCTGCAATTATCTGTCCGTGAATATCATCTCTTACTGTCATTTTTATCCCTCACGTTTTGATTTTTTTCTCAAACTTATTTTCTTCCCATGTTTCTTATCTCTTCTTTATTTGATATTCTGGTTCTTTGCAGTTTGATTTCCCGGGAGAATTCATTCTACACTCTTTCATTGGCAGGTTATTGATATATATTTAATCGGCATTAAAATGTAGTTAATGCAGTTCACTGTATTACTGCATATGAGTTATCTAACCTAACCGGATAATGCTAAAAATGCAAAATTGTGAACTTGAGCGACGCAAAACGAAGGATCAAAAATGCCTGAGTTTAAATAGGCACATCAGTTCGCTTTCCATACACCATGTCCAGTCCACGAAAGTATTTGATGTCAAGGAAGGCATTAAGTGAATAATAGGAAGATAAAGCAAGAGTTTTTAGAAAGATATAGGACTTACGCGGTTGAAATGAAAAAGCAACAGCGTTAAACCTTCAGCTGTCTAAAACTTAGATTTAACAGCAATATCTATTGCTCTTGATTTTGTCCTTCAAGTGAGTAAGTCCTAAGATAATAACTGAGAATCAGTGAATGGCTAAAGAGAAAGCATGATTAGATAAGGAAAAGCAAAAAATACACTAAACCAGGTCTTGTAACTGGAAACGAAAACGTGCAAGAAGTAAATCCGTCAATATTAAATAAAAAATAGAAAGGGAGTTTCTCCCTTATCACTTTACGGTCACGGTCTTGCAGACAGACTTACAAGAATTTCCTGAATTGCATACGGTCAAGCAAACTTTATATTTTCCTGCCTTTTTATATGTGTGAGTTGGATTCTTAGAAGTCGATTTGGAGCCATCACCGAAGTTCCAGGACCATTTTGCAGCTCCTGTAGACGCGTCTTTAAAGGTAATTTTCTTACCGGATGCGCTGCATGTAAAATTTGGAACGAGATTTACAGCTTTTATTGTAATGGCTGACTTTTTAGTTTGCTCTACATGACAACTTCCAGTACCATATGCAGTTACTTTTACGTCATAGGTACCAGGATTTTTAAGAGTAAGCGAGCAATTACAGATATGCTTTACCGTGCAGTGTGTACAGTAAGATCTGCAGGAGGAAACTACCTTTCCATTTTTATCCAATACCTGTACTTGAACACTTGTAACATTGCCTGCCGTATAAGTTGTAAATCCTACATTAGCTGGTGCTGTTCCGGTTGGATTGTTCACTGTAAACTTGACAATTTTTACGTTGCACGCAGTGCTGGTAGATGAAGCGCCTGCGGTAGCTGTACATAACGTCAAAGCCAATAAGGCTAATACAAAGAAAGTTGTTGTTCGTTTCATCAGTTCGTATGAATAGACAACATTCATTATATAATTTTAGAAACGGTCTAAATAAATAGAACTCGACATAAATAATTTTTAATATGTAACTGTCAGGTAAGCAAGATGTTCATAACTCTACAGATCTGAAGATAACATTAGTTTGGACGAAAATTGCTCTACTACTAATGACGATTCTGACTACATAACCAAAGAATAGTCATATCCATTATAGCTTAAAAACCACTATAGCTTAAAAACCACCATAGCTTAAAAATCACCGATAGAAAAAGAAACCTTTTTCATTCAGTAAATTGGGTGCAGAGTCACCGATTAAGAAAAAGGGAAAACATAAAGGTAGTGTTGATTCAGTTTGATGCATTGCTTGAAACGATATATTTGAGGGTCATGATATTTTAAATCAATCACCTGAAACCTCCTAAACTATGAGTAACCTATGAATAAATCAGTTAATTACATACTTTTTGGACATAATTCAAATAAAAGAATTTTATGTATAATCACATGTCGTTTGCAAGTATCTGCACGGAAACAAGAGTTTGAAGGTGTCTAATATCGATTCCGTCTGAGGTACTTTTCTAAATGTCACTATATCGAAAATAAGGCACAACCACTATAAGATGTTGGCTAGGCTTATGGATGCTTTCGGAATCGACATCAGACCTTCTAAAAGATAAACAATTCAAGTTTATTATATATTTTTCGGATATATCCTATATATAAATTAAATACCTATATATTACATAGTCCTGAGGAATGAAAATATTCGTCTCCATTAGTGTGATAAGACTATATAAGTAACAACCATACTCTTATGGTTACAAAATAGGACACTTATGGGTAGTGGGTTTAAATCATTGAAAATCAAAATCGAGAGAATCTCCGATTATATTCATCAAATGCATGGTGTGCACTCGTTTTTTCAGAATTGATTTATAGTTCAGGGACACGACCCACTTATGAAACATGGAATAAGTGAAATTATCCCAAAAATCCTGTTGAATGAATCAATGTGTTGTAAAAGTTCAACAATTCTCAATATTTCTTATGTCAATTGGAAGAAAACCGGGTATTCTAAAAGAACTTTATATCACATGAAACAGAATGTAAACTCAGAAAAATTGTTTATTCTAGAGCAAAAAAGACTGTTTTTCCTATAGGGACTTACGCGTTTAAACCGAAAGACAGAAGCATGAAATTTTAAACTTTCTTCTCCACAACACTTCATAGAACTGCTCACGCTTCATTTAGTTCTTTTACTGCGTAAGTCCTATCAGGAAAGACTCCAATATATATTGAGAGTCTTACTACTTCTATAATACTATGCGGAATTATACAAATGGGTACTTACTGATTTATAATATCTACAGATTAGTTCATAGTCAGACTTGTAAACAATTGGTAGTCCTGATGGTCTTACCAACCACCACTGAACCAGTCATCATCAGACCAACCGTTATCGGAATCGCCTCCCCAACCGTTGTCAGAATCGTCTCCCCAACCGTTGTCAGAATAGCTTCCCTTGCCAGTGCCGAACCAGTTATTCTCTACCATGTCTAACAATTTGTTGCCCAGCTTTTCTTGAGCTATCTTTTGGGCTGCTTCTTGAGCTTGTTTTGGATCAACTACATTAGCCGGCTTTTCTTTAGTCTCTTCTTTATTATCTTTTGAAGCACATGCACTTGCTGATGCAGCAGTCACTGCTAATACAAAAAAGACCGCCAGCAAAATAAACACGGTCTTTTTTATTTTGTTAAAATTTTGTTCTATCATACAGATCTTCCCTATTATTTTGCTAGATCATATACAATTTTACTTATATCGGGTCTATAATTCACTATTTATGCGCAAATATATTTGATTTAAGAATCAATAATCCATCTAAGTTTTTAGAAGACTATGTGATTGTTAAATTACATTTGCTTAGTATTTGCCGATAAAAGTGATTTTTTATTGTATTGCTAGTGTATTATTATCCAGCGGATATAATAATTAGAGAAATATAAATTAGAAACCAATATTAAACAAACCTTGATTTATTATATTCATATATCCAAAAAAATATGCCAAAAAACAATATATTTAATAATTTATTATTATTAAAAGCATAATTATATTTATTATTGTTAACTTATTCATTATTATTTATTTGTTCATTTTACTCATCATAAAGCTTGTTATATTTCAATTTTTGAGATTTTTTAAGGATTACTTACCCTTCAGATGTTACACAGGTCATTTGGGATATAGATTAGGACAAATTATGAGTCTTCGATATAAAAAATTAGAATCAGATTCATAACGAGCATGTTTTTAGAATCAAAAAATTGAATTTTTGTTCCAAGAATTGAAAAACACCAAGAAATACATTGTTTAATTTTATTTATAAATAATCAACAGCAAAATATGAAAACAAAAAATAAAAATACAGACATTTGGGTACAGGACTTACCATTTGAATCGCAAATCAGCAGCATTAGCCGTTAAATGTATAATGCAAATTCAATCAGTAACGGTTATTACATCTGAGTTACGCATCAAGTGTGTAAGTCCTGTAGATAAAATAATACATTTAAGGTCAATTTGTATCTTGATGTTTGAATTTTGGAACCCGCTCTGATAAATCATACAGATAGATAGAACCTAACTCCCAGTTCATCTCACCAGCTTCGTGAGAGTCTGCATACACGACTTTATTATTATATATAGAGGGTGCATATGCACAACCGCAACTTGTAATACGGTTTGTCTTTCTAGTAAATTTATCGTACACATAAATGTCATTTGCATTGATGTATACAATGCGGTTACCATAAATTGCCGGTTCAATTGCTGATCCGCTTTTTGTGATCTGTATGGTCTTGTGTATGGAAATGTCACGCATGTAAATGTCACTTTTTTCATCTGATCCACTTTGCCAGACAACGAGATTTCCATAGATATCGAGGTTACTCACTGAGTCACTTGCACTTGTGGTACTTACTTTCTTTGATGGTATATCATAGATATAAATTATCGAGGGATTATCTGCTCTCACCCATACAACTTTATTACCAGATATAGCTGTTTTATAATCAGCGTTAATTTCACCGGTGATTTTAGTTTCTTTCTTAGTTGTTATATTGTATATGTATAAACTATGTAGTGTGTATGGTTCATCTTGCAACCATTTTATTCTTTCATATACAATATTATTTCCATAAATATCTGGATGATAAGCTTCTGTTATACGTATTAATTTTTTTGTTGATGTATCATATAGTGAAACTCCATCATCTCCATTCTGCCAGACAAACCTATTTCCATATATCTCCATATTACTTTCCACTCTATCATCTGGTACATTCAACTCTTTTCCAATAGACAGATCATAGATATGTGGAACATTTGTAGAAGTTTCATACCACGTTACTAGATTACCATAAATAGCGGTGCTTACCACTAATCGCTGATCTGGAACAATTTTCGTTTCCTCTCCTGCTTGTGCAACTGATATTGAACCTATCAAGCACACCAAAACAGATACCGTAAGTAGAACCTCTTTTCTCATAACTTCCCCCACTTAATATTGATCTCCATAACAATAATTTATATAATTCTCTAAATTAATCCATAAGTTATCCTATAAATGGATAAATTTGCCTCTATAAAATTGAATAGGTAACAGGGATTTGGAGTTTTGTTACTTGTCAATTTTCTATTAAGTATCTAGACGCATTTTATGGATTTTCCCTTTTTATTTTTTACTGGAATTTGAATTCTAAGAAGTAAAAAGTAAATTATAAGTATTGAACTCTATCAAAGGAGAACACAACCATAAGATCTGAACTGAAAATAAAATCCTGGATTTTGTTAGCCCTGAGTTTGGAGTTCAGACGGTTTATTTCCGTGAAATCAGGCAAATCCTGAACATTTCATACTCTGATTGGAAAAAGTTATGGTTCTCGAAGGAAACTTTACATTACATGAAGCAGAACGCCAAAATTGATAAAGCTTTCACCCTCAACAGCCACATTTTAGAGAGTTTAGAGAGGATTAAAGCATGAGAAAACCTTGTTTCTGGGGGTTAGTCGGTAGTCAATTACCTGCTTTCTCTATTTTGCTTTCTCTATTGGACCGGTACCAGTAATTTAGGGCATCTCGATGAAGACCAAGTGCTATTTTTCTGGGTGTAATACCAGAACCAATTCTACCAGTTCTGCTGATGTCACTTACTCTTTTTGTGGGTATGTCGTATATGGAAATATTTGTACTCCATCCGCTTGGATTTACCTGATTTGACCGGCTCCATACAATTTTATCCCCGTAAACAGAAGCACTGTAGGTTGCGTGTTCATACAGAGTTAGCTGAATTTCTTCATTTGTGCTAAGGTTGTATAAGTACAAACTGTTATACTGATCATGTTGATAATAGGCATACTGGCCGTCAACAGATTTTGACCTCACATACACAAGATTATCACCATAGATCGCTGGTGTACTCGCATTAACGATTTCAATTTCTTTGCCGGTGGAAATGTTATACACAGTTATGTTTCTATCGTCCCACCATGTAACTTTATCTCCCTGAATGGATGGGCTATTATCCACATGTCCCAATCCAGTTATGTTTCCAGTAGTCAGATTATACATGCTCGCAGAGTCAGTAACAGTCTCAGCCCATGTAACAATATCGCCATAGATTGATGGACTAGACATTAGACTCGACTCTATGATCATAGTTTCTTGCCGGTGTTTGCTATTGATGTAAAGTTTATGAGAAAAATCAAAGCAAATGCTATATGTATGATTTTGTCCTCCACATAATCCCCACAACAGATATAATACTGAAAATCTACATCAACATTACTAATCATTGGCAAAATAGTGGAAAAGGAGGAGAGCGAATATTG
Organism: Methanosarcina sp. UBA7; assembly: GCA_002508465.1. Classification (GTDB taxonomy): domain Archaea; phylum Halobacteriota; class Methanosarcinia; order Methanosarcinales; family Methanosarcinaceae; genus Methanosarcina. The sequence goes on from DAQQ01000290.1 coordinate 10,591, forward strand.
GAAACTACTTCCTTTTTCAGTATCCGGTTATCGCTTTCCGGATAGGTCTATACCAGGCAGGCATTATTTGCAATTATTTAATTTCAACTATCAGTTACTGGTCATTTTTTCATTTTTAATTCAAATAAACTTAAATTAGCAGTTTTGTTTTCGATAACTCTAACTTATTGTCCTATTTCGAGTATCCAGCCTTCAAGTATTCAACCACTTACAGTTTAAAACTCAAAGAGAATGTTTAAAAAATATTAGAATGTAGTAAGTATTGATATTTTTTAAATGTTGAGTGGTGAAGGAAAATAAATGAAAAATTATAGAAAACCGCATTCAATAACTTTAGCTTCAANNTAGCGACACAGGTGACGAGGATCGGTAACGGATCTGATCCTGCTATTTATGGCAGCAAAGTTGTATGGACAGACAGCGGTGTTATTCATGTTTATGACTTGACATCGAAAACAGATACCACAGTTAGCTCTTCTGCAGCATCTCATCCAGCTATTTACGGAGACAAATTAGTTTGGCATGATGAAAGCAGTGGAGTGCCAAGACTAACGGTTTATGACATACCTTCAAGTGATCGTTCGTATATCACACAGGATGTAGACAACCGCAGTATTCCTGCTATTTATGGCAATAGAATCGTTTGGAGTGCAAACTACAACGAATCAAGTTACAATTATAGCATATATATGCGGGACATATCTACCTCAACACAAGCCTGGATAGCAGAAGGAGAAAATCCGGATATATATGATACAAAAATAGTGTACTCTGCCAGTGGCAGGGATATAAGAGATATCTTTATGTATGATATCACAACCAAGAAAATTGAATTAATAAGCCCATACTCTAGCGACCTGAGTAACCCGCTTATGTATGGTAATAAAGTGATATGGTCAAACTTCTATTCCAGAGATGGATTTATTCAAATGTATGACCTTGTTACTAAAAACACTATAGATGTTACCAGTGATAATACAGGTAATACCTTACCTGAATATGCAGGCTCATATACTGACGCTGGAGACGATACCGGTGGTCATATTGACATAAACGGGAACAAAATCGTATATTCAAAATCTGGCAATGACCAATTTGGTTATGCGGGTGTATACGTTTACGATATTCCTTCTGCAAAAAGCACTCCAGTATATATTTATCCAGTAGAAACTTACACGACACCTGATATCTACAATAGTACGATTGTATGGGGAATAGTAGAGAACTATGGTGTGGGTGTTGCCAATGATAATGGCATCTATATGAGTGATCTTTCTGCCACAAACACCTTGCCGCCAGTAGCTGAATTTACCTCCAACGTAACTTCTGGAACTATACCTTTAGTTGTGCAATTTACTGATATTAGCACTGGTGGGGTACCTACTTCGTGGTATTGGGATTTTGGAGATGGTATAAACTCAAAACATGCCACGAATGCAACCCAGACGTTTCCAAACCCAGGGGTATATAACGTTACTTTAACAGTTGCAAATAGAGCAGGCAATAGTACGGTAACGAAATCTAATTATATTACTGTAACTCCTCCACAAGCACCAGTGGTAAATTTCTCGACTAATGTGACTTCTGGAACAGCACCTCTAACGGTGTTATTCGCTGATACCAGCACTGGAGCACCTACATCCTGGTATTGGGATTTCGGTGATGGTACCAACTCAAAAGATTCGGTTGCAGTTAACAAGTTTACGAAACCAGGAAATTATACAATCAGTCTGACTGTGGGAAACAACGTAGGGAACAGTACACTGACAAAGCCGGGTTACATACTTGTTACTGATCCAAATGCTCCGGTTGCAAACTTCAGTGCTAATGTAACAAGTGGCTATGCTCCTCTTTGGGTCCTGCTTACCGACCTGTCACAAAACGCAACCTCAAGGAACTGGGATATCAGGAATGACGGAACTGTAGATTCTACGGAACCAATCATTATTTGTGTGTTCACTGACCCCGGAACCTATCCTGTTAGCTTAACTGCAATAAATGAAAATGGCACTTCCGTGGCAAAAACTATTACAATAACTGTCACGCAAAAAAGCAGTTCAGACGATGACGATGACGGACATAGCCACAAGAGTGGAGGCGGTGGAGTTGGTGGCTCCCCTGAACCTCAAACTAATGTCCAGGTCAAGGAACTTTCAAAGGCACAGGTTACAAACGGAAAACCTGTAGTGTTTGATTTTACAAACAATGCAACCTGTGTTGTGTATGTTAGCTTTGATGCAAAGAAGACCGCAGGCAAGATCACAACCATTGCCGAGCAGCTCAAAGCAAAATCCACTCTGACTTCAGTACTGGACTCGGGTGAGGTATATAAATACTTCAACCTCTGGGTAGGAAACAGTGGGTTTGCAAGCGAAAAGAACATTGGAAACCCTGTAGTGTGCTTCAAGGTTGAAAAGTCCTGGCTGCAAGATAAGAAGATAGACAAGAGCTCGATTACTCTAAACAGGTACAGTGACAAAAAATGGTCACAGCTACCTGTGAAATGCTTAAAAGAAGATAATGAATATCTGTACTTCACGGCAGAAACACCAGGATTCTCGTTCTTTGCAATAACAGGAAAAGCTCAAGCAAATGGAACTGAAACGAAGCCTTTGGCCGAGAACAAAACGCACTCATCTGTGGATAATCAAAATAAATCTACTACTGGAAGTGAGGCAACAAGTGTAGAACAAACACCTGAGCAAAATCAAAGCTCAAAAACATCCGGAAAAGAAAATTCAAAAGCGCCTGGTTTTGAAATAGCTTCCTGTGTCTTCTGCCTACTTATCTTGTTCTTGTACAAAAGAAGACAAAAAGAGTGAATTATACAAGTAGTGCAAGATCCCTAATCAAATCTGGCAGAGGGGTAAATTCGCCTCATTAGTTCTTTTGAATTTACCCTTTTGCTAATTTTAGTTAATGGAAACATAATATTCATTTTTGGGGTTTTAGCTCTAATTATTTTGAAACGATTAGCTTGAAATATTGCCAAGTTAAAAGTTAGCGATAATTAGGAGAAAATTAACATGGATTTTAACGATTGCATTAAGTTTGCAAATGAAACGCCTGTTTGCTATCTGGCAACAGTAGAAGGAGATCAACCTCGAGTTCGGGCACTTGGGTTCTGGTTCGCCGATAAAAATGGATTCTACTTTCAAATCGGAGCTATGAAAGATATGTACAAGCAACTTCAGACAAACCCAAAAGTAGAGGCGTGTTTCTGGCAACCCGGTGAAGTAACAGGAAAAATGATGAGAGTTGCAGGTAATATAGAGTTTGTAGATGATCCGGCGCTTAAGAAGAAAGTCCTGGAGGACAGGCCATTTCTTAAAGAATTTGGTCTGACATTTGATAATCCGGGACTTATAATTTTCCGCATTGCTAAAGGTGAAGCATATTTCTGGACAATGGAAACTAACTTCGAGCCTAAAAAGTTTATTAAATTCGGCGATTGAAACATTCTCCAAAAATATTTTTAATTAATGAGTCGTCGCAAAACCAATCTAATTCTTACTGAGTATGTGTATGTTTCAGAGCCATTCGTCAGGATCAAAAGCTCAAACAATTGTTTTAAATTTATAAAATAGTAAGATTTTGAGTTTTGAATCAGCTCTCAAAATCTATTTTTTTCATATTTTTCCAATATTACTCCATCAAACGTGAACGGTACATGAATCTTTGACAATTTTCGTAGTCACCTTTGCAGTATTTCGATATTACTTCGGCAGGTAACTTACCTTTTTTTGAGGAAACATTGCATGTATGGGTTTCATTTCCGGAACTAAGAGCCACTGTTATAAGATAAGAACAACACATTCAAAACACCTCTTATATATTACTATCTAAATGATCCTTACGTGCATAAAACAATATCTCTTTCGGAGCACAAAATGCCGTTGTTAACTTTAGGAAATATTCTAACTTTAGTGCTTCCTTTCCATCGTTTCTGACACTGCTGGGTCAACCTGCTGTACGAGCATATAAACGAAAGTAAAATCCGTGTTGAAAATTTTACTTTTTTGGAACACAATGAACCTGTAAACAAATACTCTGGATAATAAACCTCGGAGAACGGAAAGTTTTTTCCTAGAATAGTAATATTTATTTTTATGGAACACCAATTATTACGTATGAACATTATAGAGAGGAAAAATTATAAAGGAGTTAACCTTCCAGGTGCTCATCTCGAAAGAAATAATCTTATATGGGCTAACTTTCAAGGAGCTAACCTTCAGGAAGCTTATCTCATAAAAGCTAACCTTACGCAGGCCGATCTTCAAGGGGCTAACCTTTATAGAGCTGACCTTCGCGGGGCTGATCTTCGCGGGGCTAACTTTCAGGAGGCAAACCTCCAGGAGGCTAACCTTCAAGGAGCCGACCTTTCAAATTCTTACCTTTTAGAGGGTGTAGGCGCAAATCTTCAAGGGGCTAATCTTCAAGGAGCTGATCTTCAAGGAGTTAACTTTACAAGGGCTGACCTTCGCGGGGCTAACCTTCAAGGAGCAAACCTTCAGTTATCCAATCTCCATTTGGCTAACCTTCAAGGAGCTAATCTTCAAGGTGTTAACTTCCAGGGAGCTAATCTTTATGGAGCTAATCTTCGCGGGGCTAACCTCCAGGCAGCTGATCTTTATGTAGCTGATCTTCAAAAGTCTGACCTCCAAGAAGCTAACCTTCAGGAAGCTAACCTTCAGGAAGCAAACCTTCAGGAAGCTAAACTAAATAATGTAAAAAACTTATCATTTGACCAGCTCTCTAAAGTAAAAACCCTTCATAATGCAAAATTAGATGAAGAAAATTTTACACTATTTAATGAGTTATATGTTACCGCTTGAAAATCAGTAAAAAACGGTTAAGAATAACACTGAAACTTTCAAGTGGTTACATCAACTTTTTTTTGTTTATCGGACTCTGTTCCAAAATCCAGTGATTTTTACATTTCTTGAATGAAAATCTGAATTAGCAAGAAGAATCCCGTTTTCATCAAAATCAGTATTCGATATCTAAAGACTTCAAACCTGAAGTCGCACTACAAGAATTGTGACCAGTTACAAAGTCAAGTGATTTTGAATTTTACATCCATCACTTGCTTTTGGTACTGAGTCGTTTATCGACTCCTTTTATAATATTTCTTATGAATTTAAGTTCAATCTGAAGTTCACCTTAATTCTTTCAGTACGAGAAGTCTGCCTTGAATTGATTTTTGATGTTCCTCTTCACTCAAGGAAGGGTCCTTTAAAGAAATCCAAAGTTCACAGGGAATTTGAGAACAATCGCCGCAATTTTGATAACCTTTTTCCTTAACGCATTTATAAATAGGGCAGACATCAGCACAGATATACTGGGCCCAATAAACCTTGCCTTCAATAGAATCACAACCAGCGCATCCGCTATTCAAATGAAGGCAGTCGTCACAATTTGCTCCACATACACAAGTCATCATACACCTTCCGTAAACAATTTTATGAATTATAAACAAATTTTGAGATTTAAGGTAAGTAACGATTTTAGGTTATTCAAAGCATTGAGTACATTTAGTTAGTCTTTTGAAGCTCATTACATTGTATTCACTTCTATTTCCAAAAGCTGTCTAAAATTTATAGTACTTTGCCAAGTAAGTTGAAAGTATTCTTCTATTTCAAAAATTATTTTTTCAGATTAATACCTTTAAGTGTTATCAGAAAAGGCAGTGAATCTTTATAAGTATTAGATTTTAGTCTCAAGCACCTGGGGTCACTTCCTTAAAGTTTATCAATTTTAGAAGTCGCTATACTACCGTGAAATGAGCTAAGACAAAAAGATGAGATAGATGTTATTCAATTGTATAATTAAAAATAGTTATAAAGTAGTATAATTAGATAGTTTGCACAGAAAGTTTATAAAAAATGCCTTGAAAGTAATATACAGAGTTCAAATATGTATGTCAAACTAAATTTGAAACCAATATACAGAGGCGAGAAATGATAACTTTGAGAGTACTTAGGGTTTGTTTGCCCCTGCCTCTTGAGTAAAAGAAAAGAGGTAAAGAGTAGATGACAATAAAGAAAAAACTTGGAATAGGTGCAGTATTTGCAACAACATTACTTGCAGCCATCTTGTTAATTTCGGTAGTAAGTGCACAAGGAAATGAGACTACACAAGGAAGTGAGACTACACAAGGAAGTGAGACTACACAAGAAAACATGACTGTGGAACTTACCTTTGGCCCGGAAACTCTGGATAAACTGAAAAATGACCCGAATTGTGTTGCTGCATATGGAAGCATACCCGCTTTTACAACTTCGGAGGAGAGATATCAATGGATTGACACCCTTGGTAACATACTGGACAAATTATATACTGCAAGTTTTATGCAAAACCAGGAAAATTCGAAGTATTTTGATCCACTTGGCCCTATTGTGACTTCTGGCATAAACTTTGATGGTGTTATAGAAATAACTGTTAGCAATACTTCGAAAATTGATAAGCCTTTATTGGACGAATACTATCAGATTATTGACTCAAAAGCAAGCGGTATGGGAGTTAAGGAAGTTCCTGTTGTGTTCATGCGCGAAAATGATTTAACTCTGGATGATTTTGAATCTCCGGGCCTGACTGAGACAGATGAAAACTCTGTTAATGATGGTGCTTCTAACACAAACGACTCGAATGGAAATAAATCGAGTAAAATTAACTCAACTCCAGGTTTCGAATTATTAGGGAGCCTGGTTTGTCTATACGGTGGCTGGAAGCTCAGGAAAAAGTAAAGTAAGAATGGACTGCATTTTGAAATAGAGTTTGTTGAACTGAGGATTAAGGGTCAGAAGAGAGATATTTGTGTCATGTTAATAAGCAACGTACCTATCGTTCCTTAAACTTTGACCTTTCTGTATCCTCTTTTTTCATTAAGAATAGAATTTTATTATTTCCAATACAGAGATCGTATCTAAATGCCTGCATTACCAGGTAGTATCTTTTAATAATTAATTAAAAACAGCATAATTATCAGGTATTATCTTTTAATAATTCATTAAAAGTATTCGTTAAAAACAGCATTAATCGAATAGCTAGAAATGATCTGTTTTTACAGCGTGCCATTATACTTTTTACAACATGACATTAACTTTTCAAATATGTTTGTGATCGATAGAGCATACACCTGCAGTTATAAATATCATCTAATTTTATAGTTAATCACTGGATAACTTACATACACGACCAAATAGGGAATGGGGGATGGAAATAGATGAAAAATAAAGATAGTTTATACTTAATGTTTTTCACTTCAGCAGTCCTGATTTGTTTTCTAATTCTAGGTTCATCGGCTGCGTTAGCGTCCAGCGAACAAAATGCTTCGCAGAATGATTCCTTAACCGGTAATGAATTTCCTTATCCGCGTGGTATAGCCCCTGCTTATGGGATGATGGGATGGGAAACTGGCACTCAATTTTTAGAAGATAACGCTACGCTTGTTCATCTTGGATGGAAAACTTCTATAACGCCACAGCAATTTGTTGATAACATAAATAGAGGCAAAGAACTTGGAATTTCAAAATATTTAGTAGCTACTAGCGGCCCTCAGATGGCTTCTGAGAATTTCTGGAAATCAGTCAAGGATATGGGAGTTACGGACAATGATTTTTATGGTGTCTATTTCCCTGACGAGGAAGGAAGTCCTTCAACACTTATCACCATGCGTACAGCTATGAAGAAATACTTCCCCAATGCTGTTGCTGGAGATTATCTGGGCGATATGGCCAATATCGATGATGAGGGATTTATTCCAGGCCTTGACGTTTGTTACTTTACTACCTACACGAAGTTTCATCCTGAACGCCCGCATGCCTGGGTATATGGAAATCTTATCACCAATGCCCCTGATTGGAAAAGAGCAGGAAGAACCGTATATGTAACAACCGAAGCCTTTGGTCAGGCTATTGAGGTGAACGCCTCCGATCCGGATCTGGACACTGAGCAAAAAGTGGCTGATCGTCATCAAAGCCAGATTGTGATGGGAATTTTAGGTGGAGCGCAGGGGGTTTTCTCATATGCTTATAAGTATGCAGCCGATACTCCAAACTATGCTGGATGGGCCGACTTTAAGCCAAGGTATGAACAGGTCTGGCCCTGGATTATGAATGACAACCGGACGCTTCTGACAACAAACGTAACTAGCGGCACGAGAAGTATTAATTCAGATCCAGGTGGCACAATTTCTGCAGTTACAGCCTACATGTTTACCGATACAGACGGTAGAAGGTTAATTGCATCATCAAGTATGCTTGATTTTACTGAAGCAGATTGTACGTCTAATAACGCAACAATTACCGGCGTGCCAAACGGAACGTATGATGTCTTATGGGAGAACAGAACCCTGACTGTCACTGACGGAACCATCAAAGATACCTGGCAACCGTACGAGTATCACTTTTACCAGTTAAAGGCAAATGATACTGGTAATAAATAAGCTCTTACTGATACCAAATGTTCGGTCGGGATTCTTTCACAGAGAGTTAACAGATTAATATTTCTGTTAACTTTCTTTTTATTAATGTCGATTTTTTCATAAACTTATCAGCTAAAGTCAGGAGATAAACTTTGAAGTATCAACATTTGTTCCGCAATTTTGCCATAATTTTCTTTTTTAATTCTAACAGCAAATCAAGATTGAGCGGCAACTAGCCAGCAGGAAATCGTTTATGACTAATTCAAAGTTATTCGAAAAAATACTGATCGCGACTGATGGATCTGAAAAAAATAAGTCTGCGGTTGAAGAAACAGTAAAAATTGCCCGTGCATGTGGGTCCACAGTCTACGCTGTCTATGTAATGGACGAGAGTCTGATGAAATCTGCAATTGAAGTTCCAATTGCAGAGGATCTTTACAGAAGAATCAGGGATGAGGGGGAAAAAGCAGTTAATCGGGTAAAGGAAGCTGCGCAGGGTGTGAATCTGGAAACCTTTATACTATCTGGCAGGCCAGCCCGTGTAATCACTGAATTTGCAGAACAAAAAGATGTTGATCTGATTGTTGTCGGAACGCAGGGGAAAAGTGGCATTGAAAGGTTTTTGTTAGGTAGTGTTGCCGATGAGGTAATAAGAACTGCTGATTGCCCGGTATTGGCTATCAAAAGTAGAAAATAAGAAGGCATTAGTCCTCTAGAAACTTGTTTCCGCTAGGCTCAACTTAAACCTGGTATCGCGTTAACAGTAAAATGAAGTGTCGAATAGGTTGTAAATACTCATATTAGTGGTCTTCGGAGACTGATGCAGCACCACAAATTGACCCTTTATATTTATTTTCAAAACATTTAGTGTATCATAAATTGGAAGATTTTTATATAACTTTTGATTTAAAATATTTTTATAAAAATATACCGTCAGGATTTCTACAACCGAATAACAAATGAAAAGGCAGAGCTAAAGGGTAGTAAGTTCATCACTCAAATATGACAAAAAAGCGAAAGCATTTTTCTTACCAGACTGAAAATTACCTTTTTACAGTTTTCAGCAACTGATCCTCATAATCCAGTTCCTTAATTGATTTTAAGTCAATTTAATACATTAATAGCCCTAATTTATTTTTCGTTGACCAGTCTTTTGTATCGAAATGTTGATATTACTTTATTATACTTATCAAGCCGTAAAATTTGAAACTTTGACCAGAGTGTAAAGCAATAACTCAATATAATCTGAAAACTAAAACTGAATAAGTATAATTTGGATATATTATTTAAATTTCATGACAGTTTTCAATAAATTATAAAAATATGTGAATCCGTAAACTAACAAATAGCACCTTGATAGCCCTAATAATAACCTTGATCACAATCAAGAATTCCTGAAGACAACCCTGGAAAGACCCTATAATAAATCCCTATAAAAAACTAAAAACTGATTCCTATGCACCCGAAAACTCAACAAATCCTCGAAGTCTTCGAAGAAATCAATAAAATCCCGAGACGTTCAAAGCATGAAGAACAGATTTCAACCTGGCTACAGGAGTGGAGTCGGTCCAGAGGTTTTGAGACAAAAACCGATTCTTTAAACAATGTACTTATCAAAGTTCCTGCAACAGTAGGATATGAGGACTCTACCACATTTATTCTGCAGGGGCATATGGATATGGTCTGCGAGAAATGTAAGGATTCCGGACATGACTTTTCCAGAGACCCTATAAGATGCATTTGCGACGGGGACTGGATGCGGGGAGATGGAACTTCCATAGGTGCGGATGATGGAATTGCCCTTGCACTTGGGCTGGTGCTGGCAGAAGCAGGGGAGAAAGGAGAAATCGGGCATCCTCCACTTGAGCTGCTTTTTACGGTGGACGAGGAAACAGGCTTAACAGGAGCGAGAGGACTTAATACTGGCTTTTTTGAAGGAAAAATGCTTCTGAACCTTGACTCCGAGGATGAAGGTATTTTTATAATAGGGTGTGCAGGCGGGCAGAATTCGTTAATTACACTTCCTGTTGAGTGGGAAGAATTTGACTTCAAAAAAGAAGATTTATTCAGGTTTTTCAGACTATCGGTTGAAGGCCTGGAAGGCGGACACTCCGGAGTTGAAATCAACAAACGGCGCGCAAACGGAATACAGCTGCTCTTCCTGGCACTGACCGAACTCAGGAAAAAGCTTGGGACAGAAAATATAAGGCTTGTCCTGATGAACGGAGGAAGTGTCCATAATGCAATTCCCAGTACTGCAGAAGCCTTTGTTGCACTTCACAGGGAAAAACGCGAAAAGGCCGAAAAAACCGTATCAGATATCAGGCACGCGTTTAAAGCTGAATATGCAAAAACTGATCCTGGACTTATTTTGAGTCTTGAAGAAATTAATAGAGAAATAATCTTTGAAGTTGCAGAAGATAAGATACGTAGAGAGAAAGTGCCTTGTATTAGGGTCTTTTCACCAGAGACCGAAGAAAAACTTGTAAAACTGATTTTGGGGCTGCCGCATGGGGTTTACAGGATGTCGGATAATATTCAGGGACTTGTCGAAACCTCAAACAATCTTGCAACAGTGCGGACAGTTGAAAACGAAGTGATAATTGTATCAAGCCAGCGCAGTTCAAACAATCTCAGACTGGAGGAAATTAGTAAAAAAGTAGAAAACATCGCAAAACTCGCAGGCGCATGGGTTGAACATGAACCCAAATATCCTGCCTGGGAACCTGACCTGAAATCTGAACTACTCTTAAAATGCAAGCAAGTTTATACCGAAACTTTTGGGAAAGAACCTGAGGTTGAAGTAATTCACGCAGGACTTGAATGCGGAATAATCGGCTCGGCGCATGAAGGTATGGAAATGATTTCTTTTGGGCCGACGATCAAAGATGCGCATTCCCCTTCGGAAAAAATCTTCATTCCTTCTATTGAGAAAGTCTGGATATTCCTGGAAAACCTGTTTAAAACTTATTGCTAAGGCCCTTTCATCCAGTATGTAGGTATCCACCTGTACTTGAAACTCAAGCCCTTTCAAAAAACTGCCTTCCCGCAAGCCTTTTAAAAAAAGGCTTGAGCGAAAACCCCAAGAAACGTTTAAGTTTGAGTACCTTATCCCCAAACCCTATCGGCGTGATAAACCGGCGCAACGGTTTTGATCAACCGGCGCAACGGTTGATCGAAAGCCTCGTAATAACCAGATGCCATAAAAGAATAAAATAAAAGAAAAGAATAACAACACCAGCCCTAGCCTTTCCGAGGAACCTGCAAGAAATGCCAGGCAATCCCATAGCCAGTGAATGATGATTAATGGAATGACTGTATCGAGGCGAACCCGCAAGGCTACTGCCCAGACTCCAAACATACCTGCAAAAAAAGCCTGGAATACGCTTGCATTAAAGTCTCCGGTTATTAAGCTGTTTAACGTATGAACCGAACCGAAAATAGCCGCTGTGATCCATGCTGCACGCCAGATCCCAAATGATGAAGAGACGCCATAAAACAATACACCCCGAAACATTAACTCTTCGCTGATACCTACCATCAAGGTGTTTATAATTACAATTAAGAGTACCCGGGTTGACGGCAGGCCTGTAAATAAAACTATCAGTAGCATGATGAAAAGGAACAGAGCCGGTAATGATAAAAGGCGTAAATTCCGTGAACTATTAGGGCCTTTCCATCCAATCTTATCCCACCAGTTAAAATAGGTAATTGTCCCGGACAAAAAGACTATTGCAGCAAGCACTCCATAAATAAGCTGACTTTTAACCATTTCATCAAGTTGAGTAGGCTGACCTTTAACCTGCAGCAGTCCTCCTCCCACAACAACAATCAACCAGATTGTAAAAATTCCCAGTGAAATAGGCCATGGTTTTCTTGATGTATTCATCTTTGCTTTCCCCAATTTGATTTGACAATATCTTTATTGGAGTTTTGTTACTTTCATTAGAGCCATTACTAACACTATTGCCGGAGTAAAATATTCACCAGAGACGGGGTCCGATCAGGAGGGTGGCGCTTCATCTAAAATCCGATAAGTGGATACATGAATCTCAGAAATTGCACAACGTCCAATTTAATTATCAACTTTAATCTGCAATTCGCTACCGGTAGAAAGTCGACAACATAAAGCATAAATGAATTACCAATAAAAATAGTCAACCAATGATTATTGAGTTGACTATGACTGATGACAATATTTACCACAAAAATGGAATTAATCTATAACGAACTTTTTGGCAGTATTCTTCATAGCCTGGCAGATTTTTGGATAGAAACTTTTCTTCATCAATAAGTCTCCAGATAATTACCAGCGTAAGGGGAATAAATACAAGTAAGCTACGCCACGATCCAAGCGCGAGAGGAGTGCCTAACATTATAATGAGGCCACTCACATACAGTGGATGCCGGACTATACTATACAGTCCGGTTGTTATTACTTTTTGATCGGCTGTTACTTCAATGATTGCGGATGCAAAGGCATTTTCTCTGAAGACGAGAAAGAGTAGAAAAAATCCCAGAATTACAAGAATGTCGCCCAGGATGACAATGTAGAACGGAACATGCGACCAACCAAAACGATGGTCAAATGCGGAAATAACGAGGATGGCAATAAATAATAAGATAACAAAAAAATGTGTAATCTTCTGCGTCTTTTCTTTTTCAGCTCCTGGTCCCGCATTAACCCTACGAGCCAGAAGTTCAGGGTTTGTTCTCCATAAATAAAAAGTAATTCTCACTGATGAAGCGACGTATATAATTGAATAAACCCATGCTTGCCAAAAATTTAATGAACCTGCAGGAGCAAAAAGGAAAAACTCCAGAATGACAATAAGCTCTACAAAGCCAAGCAAAGTTCTTATTTTTAGGCTAGAAGTGGTTGTTTCAGCAGTATTCATTTAATTAACTCCTCTCTATTGTGGAAGTTGCGGCTGGTAATTTTTTAGGATAAGCTCTTATTTGGCAATACGTCCTAATA